>JAADII010000073.1 GCA_013151415.1 Chloroflexota bacterium | reverse complement strand
TGTGGCGATTTTGGTTGAAATAGACGTATTCGCCGCCGTTGATGCGTCGGTTCACAAGATCGGCGAGCTGGCCGATGGTGAGCAAATCGTGGCTGCGAAACAGACGCAGGCCGTCCTCGAAGCCAAGCCTTTCGCCCGCTTCGACCCTGGCGACGATGTCGGATAATTCGGTTGAGTGGGTGGAAGTAAGGGTGGGAAGAATCATTTGGAAAAGATGTTTTTGGGATGGATTTCTTGGTAGGAACAGGAGACGATGAGGCAATAAAGCTACTTACATGAAAATGTTTGCTGTAATCATTCTGTCGTCTGCTTAGCCAGCCCACAATCCAATAATAGTTGCGACAAAAGTGATAACGGCAATATAACCATTCATGGTGAAAAAGGCCAGATCGACTTTGCTCAGATCGGTGGGGGAGACCAACGAATGTTCATAGGCAAGCAAACCGGCTACAATAACCAGTCCCAACCAGTAAGGCCAGCCCAACCCGGCCGCCATGCCCACCGCGGCCAACAGGAGCACCGTCAGCACATGGAAAATCTGCGAAAGCCGCAACGCGGCCGCTACGCCGAACCGGGCCGGAATACTGTACAGGCCCTCTTTGCGGTCGATCTCCACATCCTGGCACGCGTAGATCAGATCGAAGCCCGCAATCCACACCGTCACCGCGGCCCAAAGCAGCCAGGGAATGGGATGAGCCAGGTTGCCCGTCACCGCGGCCCAGGCGCCGGCCGCGGCCGCGCCATCCACCACGCCCAGCCAGATGTGGCAAAGCCAGGTGAAGCGCTTGGTGTAAGCATAGCCCACCAGCCCAAACACGGCCAGAGGCGAAAGCTTGAGCACGAAATCGTTCAGTTGCCAGGCCGCAAAGAGCATGATGGCCAGAGCGATGAAACCCGCCGCCCACACAGCCCGCTTGCTGATGCGACCGGTCTGGATGGGGCGATTGGCCGTGCGCGGGTTGCGGGCGTCGATTTCCGCGTCGATGGCGCGGTTGAAGGCCATGGCCGCGGTGCGCGCGGACGCCATCGCCACCGTGATCCAGATGAATTGCCACGCCAACGCGGCCCAATCGATGGGCGCGACCAGCATCCCCGAGCTTGCCCACGCCAGCGCCATGCCCAAATAGGCAAAGGGCAGGGCGAAAATCGTGTGCTCGAATTTGATCATTTCGAGGAAAATGCGGAGCTGTTTCACGGTCGCCGTCACTCAGTGAGATTTGAGCCAGGTCTGGCATCCGATGAGTAAGGTTCTTGCAGCCTCAATAGCTTGCTCGGCTTCCTCACGAGTGTAAACCTGGCCTGGAGTGAGATCGGGCAAGCCGTTGGGGTAGCGAGTTGGCACATAAAACTTGTCCAACAGAGCGCCTATCTGAAACCACTGCTCCTTCTGGGGTAGTTCATCTTGACGAGGGAACTGCTGCAATAGTTTTAGAATGGAATGTCCCCAAGGATCGAGATCGTCCAAATACCATAGCGCCTTTACGGCCTTCTCGCCGCATTGCTCGGCATGGAAGCAGGCGGAGGCATAAAGGCCGTGTTCGTACAGCACGCGAGCCGCCTGGAGATCTTCTTCTGCAGTTTGTAGCCAACGTTCAGCTTGCCAACGACTCTTTTTTCGACTCATAAATGACAATTCCTTCATTTAATGCCTGGTGAATGAAAGGACGATGGCGCATTTGGGCAAATTCTTCTGGAGTGTAAATGAGCAAATCAACGTCTCGTTCATGCACGGCCATGGCAATTTCCTGTAATATGCCTTCATATCGTTGAAAAAATCGCTTGTCCGTGTTTTGCACGATGATCAAATCGACGTCGCTTCGTCGCGATGCATCACCTGTGGCCAATGAACCAAACAAAATTGCGCGCAAGACCTTGCGTCGCTCAAAAATAGGACGCAATCGTCGAGCTAACATCATTGGTTCATCACATGGATTCATTATTCAGCCATCACACGGTGATGCGCGTTTCTGCTATGCGAGGTTTTCCGCCTCGAACAGCCGGATCGATTTCGATGTCGTGAGTAAGGGTTGGTGTGGTTGTGGACATGACAGGCGCTAAAAATTAAGACGCTTCGGAATGGGAATGGATGGGAAAGTCCTATCGCGCGGGAACAAGCTCGATGGTGCAGCAATTCCAAATTTAGGAATGAGTGGGTAAAATGGGTGGGACGAGGTAAAGATGCCAAGAAGTGAGTGACGCAAAATGAGACGAAGACTCACACTCAAACAATTATTACAGCCGCTCAAGGACATTTCGAAGACCCTGCCAGAGCATAGGCGCGGGCGCAACAAACAATACGCCCTGTCCGATGCGGCGTTGAGCGCTTTTTCGGTTTTCTACATGCAGTCCCCCTCCTTTCTGGAGTGGCAGCGACGGATGCAAAGGAGTAAAGGGAGGAATAATGCGGCCAGCCTGTTCGGAGTGCAACGCATTCCGAGCGCGGAGCAGATACGGGATCTGCTGGACCCGGTGTCAGAGGAACATTTTGGAGATGCCTATTGGGCGTTATTTGACATGGTGAAAGAGCGCAAAGAACTGGAAGTCTTTCGTCGGAGTATGGGGACATGGCTGGTAAGCCTTGACGGCACCCAACATCACAGTTCGACTTCCATCCACTGTGAGCAATGCCGCAGGAGCGAAAGGAAGGGGCAGACGCATTATGAACATCAGGTGTTATTGCCAGTGATATGTGCGCCGGACAAGAAGGTGGTGCTGCCGTTGCAACCCGAGTTCATGACGCCTCAAGATGGCGCAGAGAAGCAGGATTGTGAACAGGCGGCCATCAAGCGGTGGATTCAGAAGCATCATCAGCGATTTCACCCGTGGGAGGTGACCTTGCTGGCTGATGATCTGCACAGCCGACAGCCCGTCTGCTCCCTGGCCCTGGCACACAAGATGCATTTCATCTTTACGTGTAAGGAATCGTCGCATAAGAGCCTGTATGAAGAACTGCATTTGCTGGAGAAAGTGGAAGGCGGCGTGCAGGAGAAAGAAGAGCGCCATTGGAACGGGCGTTATTGGGAGCGGCGTCGCTATCGCTGGGCGGAGGCGCTGCCCTTGCGGCGAGGCCCGGACGCCTTGTTGGTGAACTGGTGTGAGATGACGGTATGGCGAGAAAGCACGGGAAAGCGCATCTTTCATGGCGCCTGGGTCACCGACTACGCTGTGGACGAACATAACGTGATGGCTATCACGACCGCAGGCCGCAGCCGTTGGAAAGTGGAAAACGAGGGAAACAATGTTTTGAAAAATCAGGGCTATCAGTTTGAGCACAACTATGGTCATGGCAAGCAACATCTCGCCAATGTCCTACTGACTTTACTGCTCCTGGCTTTCCTGATACACACCATTTTCGACCTCATCGATGAGAAATATCAGGCGATTCGTGAGGAGCTGGGTGCGCGACGCACCTTCTTCGAAACGATTCGCACACTCACTCGCTTCCAGTATTTTCGTAACTGGGAGCATCTTCTGGTATTCATGTTCTATGGCCTCGAATTGGAACCTGGCTAATGGCAGTCATCTTCTCATCCAAGCGCACTCTGGCTCTACATGTTTGCCGGACTGCTGCGACGCGCCTGCGTCCGGACGGACATGCTTCAGAGCGCTGGTTTAGATAACCTTGCAAGGCTGGTCGCTCGTCTACTTGCCACCTGAAGTTACAGTTGATACGAAATCTCGGGGTTCAGGAACCATTCACATGTAAACATTCCATTCTAAATTTGAAGTTGCTGTCGATGGTGGGGACCGCTTGCAAGTGCGCGATGCGGGTGGGGATGGGTTTGGGCGCAAGCTCCTCTTTGCTCATGACGCGGTCGAAGCGGCGCACGATGCGATAACGGCTGTCGCGCTGCGCGGGTTCGAATCCGGCCAGGCGGATTTGCTCGTGTAGGCGATAGACGCTCATGCGCGGCTCGCGTTCGGTATAGGCCGCGGCCTGGCTCACCACATTCTCTTCCAGCATGGTGCTACCGAAATCGTTCGCGCCGGCATAAAGGGCCTTGCGCGCCACCTCCAGACCTTGCGTGGGCCAACTGGCCTGGAAATTGACGAAATTGTCGAGATAAATGCGCGCGAACGCGTTGGTGTGCAGATATTCGTCGTAGTCCGCGCCGTATTTGTGGCGATGGCGGCTGCGCCCCATACTGTTGGTCTCGCTCAATTGCGCGGTCCACATGATAAAGGCCGTGAAGCCGTTGCCATGCGCGGCCAAGGATTCGTCTTGCAATTCGCGCAAGCGCGTGAGGCTGTTCACGCGCTGTTGCAGCGTCTCGCCAAAGCCGATGACCATGGTGGCGCTGGTGACCATGCCCAGACGTTGGGCGATGCGCATGGCGTGCAGCCATTCCGCGGTTTTCGTCTTTTTGGGTGATATGCGTTTGCGCACCTCGTCATCCAGGATTTCCGCGCCGCCGCCGGGCAGACCGTCCAATCCGGCCGCGTGAAGCCGCTCCAACACCTCCTCCATGCTCATGCCCTCCAGTTTGGCGATGTTCTCGATCTCGGAGGGGCTGAAGCAGTCGAGCTCGATTTCAGGATACGTGGCCTTGAGCCAGCGCAACAGGTCTTCGTACCATTCGATGCGCAGATCGGGATTGTGGCCGCCTTGCATGAGGATGCGCGTGCCGCCCCAGGCCAATAGCTCCTCGATCTTCTCGCCCAGTTCGCGGCGCGAAATGACATAAACTTCGGGATGACCGGGCACGCGATAAAAAGAGCAGAACTGACAATCGGTGGTGCAGGCGTTGGTGTAGTTGATGTTGCGGTCCACCAGATAGGTGACGGTGTTCGGATCAACGCGCTGCAAACGCAGTTGATGAGCGGCTTCCATCAGGGCTTGGGGATCGCCGTTTTCGTAAAGATAGAGGCCCTCTTCGGGCGTCAGGCGACCGCCGTCGAGCGCTTTTTTGAGTAGATCGGTTGGGTTCATAAGGCCACCTTGGGTGCGTGTTGCGTATTACGTGTCGCGTATGGGTTCATCAGGGGTGCTGTTTGCGCGGCGGGGACGGGGGAGCGCGGACCGGCGAAGGGAAGGGCGAGGAAGCGCGGGGCGTTTCTGGGGCTTGATGGCCGCGAGTCGCTCTTTGCCCTCCTCCAACGCTTGGGCATAGAGCGCGCGCAGGCGTTCGTTGGTGATCTCCTCGCCGTACGCGTACCAGCGAAGCGCGGCGTGACCGACGGCGTACGTGCCGGCATAGGCCACGGCAATCTTGGGCGCGATGCCGAAGCCGGGAATCAGCCCCACCAGGGTGCGGGCCACCTGACGCCAGAGAAACCCAGCGCCCAACACGCCGGCGATGGGGCCCACTTCTTCTTGCAACCCGCCCTCGCGGCCCATGAGAAGAGCCAGCTTGTAGGTCAACAAGACCTGATTTTTGGTGAGCACCACCAGATCGGCCACGTTGAGCGGCACAGTGAGCAGAGGAACCATCTCGGCCAGACCGGTTCCGGCCACATAGGTGGCGTTGCTCATGGAGGTCTCACTGATGAGCTTGCGCGCCGCGGCCGCTCGCATGGCGGGGAGATGATGGCCGAGGGGGAGTAGATGGTGGGGCAAAAGCTTGAGCAGGGCGGGGATGAAGTCCGATTCTAAAGGCAAAGGCTGAGACAGATCAACGATCACCTCGCTTAGTGGCCACCATCGGCGATCCGGGGCCTGAGACAGCGCCTCTTCTTCTGAGTCGAACAAATGCGCGGCCAGCATGGGAAGGTCGGGATTCAGGCCGCGGATGGCCGCAATATCGTCCTCCTTCGACGCGTCCTCATTGGTCGATCTCAGGACGATGATGGCCAGATCTGCATCGGCGACCTCGCGTTCATATTGACGACCCTTTAGGGGCAAACGGTAGAGCCAGGGCGCGCGAGGCACGCGTTCTCTCTCGCCTGTGAAGGGGCTGGTGAGCAAGCGATCGGCCAATGTGCGCGCCGCGTGCAGGTCGCGGCTTAAAATGGCCACGCGCAAGGGTGTTTGCACCTGCTGACGCAGCGCCGAGACATCGATTTCTTTGAGAATGGTCCAGACCGGAGTCAAATCGGGCATAACGTCTTATTCTATCATAACCTTGGATGCAGAACCGTATCCGCCCTTCAATGTCGCGGGGGGTGATTGCCGACTTTTCTTGCAAAGGATTGCCGAGACGAAAAGCGCATGTTATAATCGCCACTCCAATTGATTCGCGATCCGGAGGCTGTACATGTTATTGACTATCGAAAAGGTCGCAATTCTCAAGTCGGCCAGGATCTTTTCCGATACGCCCGATTATATTCTTGCCTCGGTGGCCGATATTGTCGAGGAGATTCATGTGGCGTCTGGGGAAACGTTCATCCATGAAGGCGAACTCGGGAACGCTATGCATCTTGTGGTCATGGGTGAAGTGCAAGTGCATAAGGGCGACGCGCGCCTCGCCGTCTTTGGCCCAGGATCTGTAGTGGGCGAGCTGTCGGTGCTATCTCCGGCCCCTCGCTCGGCTTCGGTCACCGCCACCGAGGAGACTCGACTCTTCCGCATTCATAAGGACGCTTTCGACGAGGTTATGGCCGACCGACCGGAAATCGCCCAAAACGTGATTCGCATTCTGGTCGATAGGTTGCGCGCGGCGAATCTGCGTCTGGAAGTATGAGATCAATAAGAGGGGAAGTGCTGACATCCTGCATTGTTCTCATCCCGACCTACCACGATTTATTGAGCAGATGCTATGAGTCTGAAAACAATGCTCGTGGCCAACAACGAAGATCTCTACGAACGTCGCGTCGTTTTAATGTTAGCGCCGCAAGGGTTTTTTTATGGCATGGCGTTGGCGCTTGTCTATGTGGGAGGCAGCGCTCTGTTTTTGTCGGCGTTTGGAGCGGAAGGCGTTCCCTACGCCTACATTGCCATGGGAGCGTTTGCGTCACTACTTTTTTTCGGATTGGCGGCTTCTTTGCGCCGTTGGCCTTTGGTGGTGGTGGGAGGCGTCACTTACGCGGCCATGATGTTCAGTGTGTTGGGGTTACGCGTCATGCTGATGACGCAGCTAAAATTCGTAGCCGCCTTTGTGGCGTTGATGATGTTTCCCTTGGGTGAACAAATTCTTCTTGTGATCCTCGGCAGACAAGCGGGGCAACTGCTTGATGTGCGCCAAATGAAACGGCGTTTTCCTCTGATCGTCGCGAGCTATATTGCCGGTTTCGTCACCGCCGCGTTTGGCGCATCGGCGCTGACCAATGCGTTGGGAGGCTCGGAAAATCTGCTCATCTTGAGCGGCGCGGCCATGATGGCGTCGACTCTCTTTTTCGGCGTCGCCCTACGCCGCTTTGGCGACAAACTTAGCGCGGTTCAGCAAGATGATCCTCGGAAGCCCTCCAAATCCATGGCGCAGATTCTGCGAAGTCGCTTCACCACGGGGCTTTTCAGCTATCAGTGGTTGTCCGCCATAGGCAGCCAATTGGTCATTTTCATTGTCCTCACCCAGGCGGATGCGAGGTTTTCGAATCCCGATGATCTGGCTCGATTTTTCGGAAGCCTAGGGGGAGCGCGCAACGTGCTCAATCTCTTTTCTTTGCTGCTCATTGTCGGCCCCCTGCTTGCGCGTTTAGGACTGGGTTTTGGTTTGATGGCCAACCCGCTGCTCATCGGCGCGCTTGTGCTGTTCATGCTTGTGGTGGATGTCTCTATGGGCCAGGCCATCCCCTTGTTCTTCGCTCTGGCCGTCGCCGCGCAGGTTCTGGATGTCGTGCTTACCGATGGCGTCACCAGGACGTCCATCAAAACCGCGTATCAAGCGCTTCCTCATAGCGAGAGATCTACGGTCGAAACCTTGGTGGAGGGCGTAGGCGCGCCTGCGGCTTTCGCCTTCACCGGCTTTTTCCTGCTTGCGTTCGCCGCCATTCCCGGCGTCACCCTCACAAGCGCGTTGATATTTACGCTGATCGTGTGCGGATTGTGGGCCGCGGCGGGATGGTATTCGTATCGCAATTACGCCGCCGCCTTGGTGAAGATGTTGCATCGCCGCGTCTTGCCGGAAAAGGATCTCACCCTCGATGATGCGTCCACGTTGGCCGTGATCGAGACGATGTTGCAAAGCGGCAAGCTCGATCAGGTGCGTCTGGCTCTGGATGTGTTGGAGAAATCCGAACATGAGGCTCTGGAGACGAGTCTGCTGAATCTGTTGAAATCGGATGTTGACGAAATCCGCATCGAGGCTCTGCAAAGGGTGGAGCGGTTGCGCGTCCTCGCGGCCGCAGAGGCGGTGCAAGCCTGTCTCACTCCTGAGACGCCCGCATTGGTGAGGAAAGAAGCTTTGCAGGCCTACGGGGCGTTGGCGACGACGGATTCGGTTGATGTCCTGGCTTTTGCGCTCCGAGATGCCGATGCCGTTGTGCGCGAGGGCGCCTTGATCGGTTTATTGCGTTATGGCGGTCCCACCGGCGAGGCGCTCGCCGGCGCGCACTTGCAAAAACTGGCCGAGTCTCCGCAGCCCCATCGACGTCAACGTTTGGCCCGCATCATCGGAGAAGGCGGAGCCGTGCATCTCCACCCCATGCTGAAGCTGTTATTGAGCGACGAGGACAACGAGGTGCGACGCGAAGCGCTTCTCGCGGCCGGGCGACTGCAAGACCCTCGGTTGACGGCCGACATCGTCGCCAATCTCTCGCGCTCGGATATGCGCTTCACGGCTATGCTTGCTTTGGAAATGTCTGCAGAAGCCATTTTGCCTACGGTGACGCGGGCTTTGTCGGAGCAAGGCGCATATAGCAAAGATAACGTGATTCGCATGGTGCGCGCTTGCGGCCGCATTCGTAGTAAGCAAGTCGCGCACGCTCTCGAACCGTTTATCAGTCATCCTGATAACGAAATCCAGCTCGCCGTACTTGCGGCTCTGCACATGAACGGTTATCAGGCTCCAGTTGGCGAAACCGAACGGGTGCGAACTGTGATTCGCGAGGAGGTGGCGCACGGGCTGCGAACGTTGATGGCCAGAGAAGAGGTGGGAGAGGAGGCCTACACTGCGCCGTTGTTGCGTTCTCTTGATGAGGAACTGTATCAAGCGCGGCGTCGCGTCTTCTTATTGCTTTCGTTTCTCTATAATCCTCGCACGTTGGCCCGCGCGAGCGAAAAGCTAACAGGCCGCGTGAAGAGCGGCCAAGCCATCGCCTTGGAAACGGTGGAAGTGTTGCTCGCCGGCGATCTCAAGGCGCTCGTATTGCCGCTTATCGATCCTCGGCTCTCGCCCAAGCAACGAATCGACGAGTTGAACAAGCATTTTTCTCTGCCTCGGCGTTTGCGCGAAGAGCGTTTGCGCGAGATCATCGAGAATTCCCATAATGTCTGGACGCATGACTGGACGCGCGCCTGCGCCATCTATGCCGCGGGCGGGCTTGGCTTATCCTCCCTGGCGGAGGTGATCCGACCGCTGCAATTCGAGGCCCCTCATCCCATCCCCGAAACCGCGCGCTGGGCAATGGAGAGGTTTAGCCAGGATCGCCCAGACCGCCCCATGTAAGATTCTCTGCATCTGATGTGCAACTTTCCAAAAGTTTTCTGCTGAAGTCTAAGAAAACTTACCCTCGATGAGCAGACCAAAGGACGATGGGACGAAGATAGACCATGAAATTGAGACGACATCCATTCTTTATCGTCTATCTTGGTCTATTATCGTCTATCTTGGTCTATTTTTCGTCCATGTTCGTCCCTTTGTTTGCTGAAATAGGGCGAGATGGCTCGCTATGGCCGCCAGAAAGTCGCGCATTAGGTTCTCTAGGCATAGAAGCCGCCAACCCTCATCGTCTTCTCGTCCATGGTCTCATCGTCCAGCGGTTACGGCAAGGCGCTGAATGCGGTGACGCGGCAGAGATCGGGGTCGGCCGTGTAGATGGTTCCGTCTGCGGCCACGGCAATGCCCACAGGTCGACCAAACTGGCCCGGCTCCGCGCCGCGCGTCCCAAATTGGGCCAGGGGCGTCATGCTCGGCTCATAGACCAGCACCCGACCGCCTTCGGGATCGGTGAGATAGATGCGGCCATCCGCGCCCACGGCCAGGTGCGGCGATTCGATGGTGTTGGCCTCGGGGCCGGGGTAGGGTTGCTTTTGGCCGCTGTTCGTATCCAATCGCCACAGCAGCCCGGCGATGGGTTCGGCCACATAGGCGATGCCCGATGGGCCGACCGCCACATCGGTGGGCTGACCCGGCCCCAGCTCATCCTCCGGCCCGCCAAACTGGTTGACCAGGCGGCCATCGGGCGCAACCTGGAGGATGCGCACGCCGCCCGTATCCGCGATGAAATACTCGCCGTTGGGCGCCAACCCCATGCCGCGGGGCCGATACATGGTCAACTCCGCGCCGAACTGGCGCTTGAACCCGCCCTGGGGCGTCCACACCGAAATGACCTGGTTGACCGCGTCCAACACCGCGATCTCGCCACCGCCTGCGATCACCAGGTCGAATGGCTCGGTGAACTGGCCCGGGCCCTCGCCCGTTTCGCCCCAGGCGTTGATGAACTCGCCGTCCGGCCCAAGGTGGACGACGCGACGATTGCCCATGTCGGCCACATACACATGACCGTCTGGAGCCACGGCCACGCCGATGGGCTTTTGCAACTGGTCGTCGGCCGCGCCGCAGGTTCCAAACGTCCACAACACTGCGGGTTCGGTGGCGGGGAAGTCGCCGATGGGTTGCACGGGGGCCGGGGCGGGCGGCTGCTGGGGTTGGGGTGCGGGTTCGGGCTGGGCCGCGGGCGGGGCCTCGACCACAGGCGGGGCCAAAACAGGCGGCGGGGGCAGGGTGAGCCCTTCGGGCAGGTTTTCCTCCACGGGGAACAGATATTCGCTGGGGATGATGCCTTTGGCTCCGCCGGGCGGTTGCCACCAAAGCTGCATCTCGCGCGAGCCGCCCAGTTCGTTGTACAAAACCTCGATATCGTGGAAGCCTTCGCTCAACTCGATGACCCCTTCGCGATATTGCGCGCCGTGCGAACCGCCGTTGTCCACCACCAGTTGACCATCGACATAGACGAACGAGCCGTCATCCGAGCGCGTGCCGAACACATAACGACCGGCCGTGGGCGCGGCCACTTTGCCCACCCAACGGATGGAGAACGGCTCGCGTAAGATATTGTTGGGCAGGATGAACAGATCGCGCTGGATCAGACTGGGCGGATCGCTCCAATCGGGATTGGCGTAGTAATAACCCACCAGGCCGTTGGACGCGCCGGGCAGGGTGTAGAGATTGGCCGCATCGATGATCGTGAAGTTCGGGTTTTGGGGCGTGATCCAACTCAAGCGCATTTGGCCCGGATTCGGCCCGGAGACATACTCGACCCGAATGCCCTGGAAGCCACCGGGCAGCGTGCGCGTCAGCCGTTCGCTCCCTTCGCTCACGCGCAACGCTTCGACTTCGTCCAGGTAAAGCACTGCTTCGCCGCCGGTTGCCGTGAGTTCGAATGTGTATTTGCCGTATTGCGGAACCAACAGCGCGCCCTGATAAAGCGCCTGGAATGGCGGCGGCACAGGCGGCGGGTTGGTCGCGTAATCGAAATCGAGCGCGTGCGTCTGGCCGCCGGCCACAGGCGGAGTCGTCGCGCCCTCGACCGGGCTGTAGAACGTTTGCAAACCCCGCGCCGCGTCCAACGAAGCGCGCGGCACCCAATAAGAAAGGAATAGCACGCGACCATATCGATCCTGATGCACCTCATATTGGCCGCCGGGATAAAGCTGTTGCAGCAGTGGGATCAGACGCTCATCCACCGGCTCGAGAATGAAGAGCACGTCGCCGCCGGGGTCTTCTCGCAGGGGAATGTGCTGCGCCAGGTTGAGCACCGTGATATCGCGGGGGCCGCCGATGAAAGCCACGGCCGAATGGTGCGTGTATTGCGGCGTCATGTAGATTTTGATGTCTTCTGGAACCTCGGCCAGATACTTGCCCACCGCGGATTCATTGGGACTGTACGCGCCCCACACCGCGGGATCGACGGCCTGAACGCGGAAATAGGTGTTGATGTTGCCGATAACCACCAACAACACCGCGGCCGTCAGGCCAATGGCCAGCGGACGCCAGCGTTTCTCGCCCCAGGCGCGTTCCCAGGCCCACCAGATTTGCTGAAACACCGCGGCCACCAGCAAATAGATCACCGGAACCAG
>JAADII010000171.1 GCA_013151415.1 Chloroflexota bacterium | reverse complement strand
GTGGTGGCCGTGCCCAGGCCGACGCGCTTGCCGGAGAGGTCGGCCGGGGAGTTGATGTCGGTGTTGTCCTTGTGGACGGCGAAGGCCGCGGGCACGTAGTAATAGGGGTCGGTGAACCAGAGGACTTCGGCGCGGGGTTCGGTGGGGGTCATGGAGCCGATGCTGACATCCCAGCGTGCGCTCCAGTTGCCGCTGGTGATGATGTCCCACTCGGGCGTGACGAACTCGACCTCGACGCCAAGGCGTTTGGCGACCTCTTTGGCCACATCCACGTCGAAGCCGTCCAGTTCGCCCGCGTCGTTGAGGAAGCTTTGGGGCGCGTAGTTGGGGTCGGTGGAGACGACCAGCTTGCCGGCTTTCAACACCTCGTCCAGCAGGTCTTCCGCGGCCGCCTCTTCGGTGGGCGGGGGTTGGGTGGGGGCCGCGGTTGGCTCTTCGACTTTGGGCGTTGGGGTGGCCGGGCTGACCGGAGCCGGCGTTGGTCCGCCGCCACACGCGGCTAGGATAAGTGCAATGGCAAGAAATGCGCCAAGCAAGATACCGATTCTCTTGTAGCCTGACATTATTCTCCTCCTGTCAGAGTGTCGTTACGCCGCACATGGCGCGCGGGAGATGGAAGGAATCGACAGGAGAAAAATATAGACCACGCTTCATCTTATTGCAAATGATGAATGGGGGCTATTGACCCTTGACCGCGAGCGCATGTTACGGTATCGTACACGCATATGACGCAGTGCGTTGCTCTTCCCTTCGAAGCGCGTTTTTCGGCGCGGCGAATTCTATCGTCCCTCGTCCCCAAGTCCCATGTCCCACCGTATTCTTGTCGTCGATGACGATCGTCAAATCGTGCGGCTGGTTCGCTCCTATCTGGAGCAAAGCGGCTACGAGACCCTGGTCGCGTACGATGGCGCGAGCGCTTTGCAGATCATCCGCGCGGAAAAACCGGATCTGGTGGTCTTGGATCTGATGTTGCCCGGCATGGATGGGTGGGAGATCACGCGCATCGTGCGCGGGGATCCCTCGCTGCGCGGCACGCCTATCATCATGCTCACGGCCCGCGTGGACGATACGGACAAGATCGTGGGCCTGGAATTGGGCGCGGACGACTACATCCCCAAGCCGTTCAATCCTCGCGAGGTGGTGGCCCGGGTGCGGGCCGTGTTGCGTCGCACTCAAGGTGGAATCCAGCCCGCGCATGTGTTGCAGGTGGGCGCGATCCGGCTGGATGCGGATCGTCATATCGCCACCCTTGCGGACGCGGCCCTCGACCTCACGCCCACCGAATTCGCCCTGCTCCAACTGCTCATGACTTATCCCGACCGCGCTTTCACCCGCACCGAGCTTATCGAAAAGGCCCTGGGTTATGCTTACGAAGGCATGGAGCGCACCATCGACAGCCACATCAAGAACCTGCGCAAGAAGCTACGCATCGCCCGCGGAGAGCCGGGCTATATCGAGACGGTTTACGGCGTGGGCTATCGTTTGTTGGGGGAGACATGAACAAACTGTGGGTGCGGTTGGGTTTGGCTTTCGCGGGCATCGCGCTGGCGGGCGTCGCTGTGGTGGGCGTATTGGCCAATTATCAGCTCACCACAGGGTTTCATCGTTATGTGCTGAGCAACCAGGTGGACGCGCGGCTGGCTCCTGCGCTCGCGGCCTATTATCAAGCCAACGGCGGTTGGGCGGGTGTGGAAACGGTGTTTGAGAATCAGATCGGTTGGCGCGGGCAAAGGCCGGGCAAAGGCCGCGGCGCACCCAAATACACGCTGGCCGCGGCCAACGGCGAGGTGGTCTATGATGAAACCGGGCAATGGGAGCGCCTGTCGCTCGCGCAACGTCGAAAAGCTTTCGCGATCACGGTGGATGGCGAGACCGTGGGTTTGCTTTTGGTCACGCCGGGCGCGGGACAGGGCGCAGCCGAGGACGCGTTTCTGATGTTGATCACGCGTTCATTGGCGCAGGCCGGCGCGCTGGCGGCCGCGCTGGCGCTGTTGCTGGGCTTTCTCGTGGCCCGCCATCTTTCGGCCCCGCTGGCGCGTTTGGCTCAGGCCGCGCGCGACCTATCGCGCGGCGACCTTAGTCGTCGCGTGCCCGTCTCGGGCAGTGAGGAGATGATCGAGGTGATGACCGCGTTCAACGATATGGCCCAGGCTTTGGAGCGCTCCGAAGCCTCGCGGCGGCGCATGATCGCGGACATCGCCCACGAGCTGCGCACCCCGCTTTCGGTGATTCAGGGCAATCTCCAGGCCATGCTCGATGGCGTTTATCCGCTCAGCGCCGAAGAAGTCGCTCAGGTCTACGACCAGACCCTGACCCTGGCGCGACTGGTGGAGGATTTACGCGCGCTGACGCAGGCCGAAGCAGGCCAATTGAGCCTAAACATGGCCGAGGTGGAGCCCGCCGCGCTGTTGCAGAGCGCGGCCGCGGTGTTCAAGGACGCGGCGCGAGAAAAGAATGTGCAGTTGAAGGTGGTCATCGCCGAGGGGGCGCCGACCATGAGGGCCGACCCGGACCGCGTGCGCCAGGTGTTGTACAACCTGCTGACCAACGCCATTCGCCACACGCCCGCGGGCGGACGGGTGCTGCTCGAGGCCCGTCCCTGGCGATCTCCGCAGGGCGACCTGTTCACGCGCGTCAGCGTGACCGACACCGGCCCCGGGCTGACGCCTGAGGAGCAGACGCACGCATTCGAGCGCTTCTGGCGCGCGGACGCGTCGCGCTCGCGCGATAAGGGCGGTTCGGGTTTGGGTCTGACCATCGCCAAACACCTCATCGAGGCGCAGGGCGGCCAGATCGGCGTGGAAAGCCAACCCGGCCGCGGCGCGTCGTTTTGGTTTACCATTCCCGCACTCACACCCATCATCTAAAAACTGTTCGGAATTCGGAAAAAGTCATTCACCCAGCGCCTTTGCCACCGCGGCCGAGCGAGTGTTCACTCCCAGCTTCTCGAAAATGGCCTTGAGATGGCGCTTCACCGTGTTCGGTGAGATGACCAGACGTTCGGCGATCTCCTTGTTGGTGAGACCGGCGACCAGCAGATCGAGCACCTCTCTTTCGCGCTCGGTCAGCGCCGCAAGGTGCTCCGGTGGCTGGCTGTGGCGTATGGCCTCGGCCACGGTCTGCACGAATGCCGCGCGATCGAATGCGCGTTTTTCCAGCACCGCGTAGGTCTCGAACTCCTCATAGGCGCGTTCGGCCTCGAACGCGCCGGCGCTACCCGTGACCACGATGGTGGGGACGCCCCGTTCGTGCGCAGCCTTGAGAAGACGCAAGCCGTCGGTGTTGGTTGCATCGAGCGAACTGGCCAGAGAAATATCGACTACGGCCAGGGCGAAGCGCTCGCGACGCAGATAACCCAGGGCCTCGCCGTAACTGCGACACAGCCGCACTCGCCAGCCCGCATCCTCCAACAACTCGCCCAGGATCGCGCGCCAGCCCGCGTCGTCCTCGGCAACCAGGATTTGCGCCGCATGTGCAGACGCGCTCGTCCTGGGTTGGGTTTGAAGAGAGCTTGAGCTTGGTTTGGGGGGTGTGTAGGGTAGATTGAGCACTTCGCGAATAATGCGGCGAAACTGGGCGCGGCGAAAGGTCTCTTTGCGTAAGCATGTGTGCGCGTCATAGTCGCGTAGCGCACTCACCGCGATCTCGACGGTCGCGTAGCCCGTTAGCAACAGCGTCGTGCAGCCGGGATCGTAACGCCGGATCGCGTCCAGCACATTCAAACCATCCTTGTTGTGCGGATTCGCCCGCTCCAATGACAGATCCACCACGGCCAGGCGATGCGCGGCGTTACGAATCAGTTGGATGGCCGACCCATAATCATGCGCGCGATCCACCGCCAGCCCCGCGTCGGTGAGCAATTCCTCAAGAATCTGTCGCCAGGCCGGATCGTCTTCGACAATCAAGGCGCGAGGGGTGGACATGGTTTGGTGTTCAGAGTTCAAGGTTCATCGTTCCCTGTTCCGGCCCCTGGTTTCTGGCTCCTGGCCTCTGATCTGGCCATAGGCAAGCGCAAGATGAACGTGGCGCCGTTTTGGCCGTCGCTTTCCACGCGGATGGAGCCGCCGAAGCGGGCCATGAGGGTCTTCACCCACCACAGGCCGAAGCCCAGTTTGCCGGACGCGCGTTTCGCGCCCGAATAGTTGAATTCGAAAATGCGTTCATGCAATTCAGTGGGAATGCCGGGTCCCTCATCGCTGACCTCGATCTCGATCCATTCACGACGCCGCGCGCCGCGAATGTGGATGTCGCCCCGGCCCTTCATGGCTGTGGATGCGTTTTCCAGCAGGTTGATGAAAACAAGAGCCAGTCGTCGGTGGCCGGCCATCACCGGCGGCAGGTTTTCCAGACCCGATGTGCGCACTTTTACACTCGCCGGCAGTTCGGCTTCGCGAATGGCTTCGGCCACCGCGACCGCCGCGTCCACGGGTGAAAGTTGCAGGGGTCGTAGATAAAAGAGGCTTTCGCGCACTTCGGCCATGGCCTCGATAGCGCTTTGCTCGATCTGAGCCAGATTATGGGCCAGATACGCGTCGGCCTGAAGCGCGGGTTGGCATTTATCCTGGATGCCCTCGACGCGCACGGGAATGATGCCGATCTTGTTGTTGAGTCGGTGCAGCAGATTGGCCGCGATGTCGCCCACGGCAGCGAAGGTCTCGGCCGCGTGGCGCTGCTCGCGTTCGAGGCGCAGGGCTTCTTGATGCGCAGCGTTGCTCACGGCCAGGGCCGCAAAGTGGGCCAAAAACGCCAACACCTTCTTATCCCAATCCGATCCGGTGAAGCGGCCGCGCGCGTCCTCAATATTGAACACGCTCAACGCCCCCACCGGATCGCGTTCATCACCCGAAAGCAAGGGCGCGACCAGAGCCTGGGTGCGTCCGGCGCGTTGGGCCAAAGCTTTGCAAGCGAAACGCTCATCGTTTCGCACGTCATCCGAATAGACAAGTTCTCGTCGCAAGACGGCCTCACCAATGAGACTGTCCCATAAGGGTACGCGATGGCAGCCGTCGAAGCCCGCGTTCGCGCTCTTCAAGACCAATTCGTCACCTTCCAGGGTCCATAAAGCGCTAACAGGCGCATTGAGCAATTCGCACGCCAGCTCCACCAGGCGCTGATTCACGCGCGCGGCCGGCTCGGTGAGCAGCCGTTCCGACACTTCGAGCAGCGCGTCGAGCAGGCGCATATCCTGGATGGCGATGACAGCCTGGGTGGCCAGCGATTGCAATAGCAGACTATCCTCTTCGGAGAACGCGGCCACTTGCGGGCTTTCCAGATTGATCACCCCTTCCAACCGGCCTCCTGCGCCGATGAGGGGCACGGCCAATTCCGAACGCATCTCCATTTCGTGATCCAGCGGATAATAGATGCGCGACCACGCGCCCCGCCGCACATCGGCAATGCACAAGGGCTGGCGATATTTGGCCACCCAACCGGTGATGCTGGTGGCGTTGATGGGCAAGGCCTCGACCGCGGGTCGGCCCAGGTCATCGCCCGCGATGGCGCGCGTGATCAATTGCTCGCCCGATGAATCCACCTGACGCAGGATGCCATAGCGCGCGCCCGTCACCTCCAGAGCCATTTGCAAAATGGCTTCCAGGGTCTCTTCCAGGTCGGGTCGGGAGGAAATGAGCAAGTCCGCGCGGCGCAGGCGGATGAGCTCCTCCTCCTTTCGTTTGAGATGACGCTGGATGCGGGAGAGCTGTTGAGCGCGATGAATGGCCATGGCCGCCTGATTCACGAAGTTGTCCAGCAGCAGCAGTTCCAGCTCGCTGAAACGACGGTCTTCGTGCAGATAGACGTAAAGCGCGCCCACCATTTGTTCGGCCACCAGAAGGGGATAGCAAACGCCCGCGAGCGCGCCCGCGGCCGCCATGTGCGGATGCAAGGCCACATCTTCTTCGTATGACAACACCCTACGACGCAATCGCAAGGCCCGCGCGCCCAGGCCATCCGGTCGCGGTTCGTCTCGCACCGCTTTCTTGACCCCCGCGGCCACGCGCTGATCGGGATCGAACGCGGCGGTCTCCGCATCGTATGCATAAATCACCGTAGAGACGCGACCGTTCTCGTTCTGTGCGTCGCCATCGACGCCGGCAAAGAGCGCGGCTGCGCCTTCGGCCACCAGACGAAGCGTCTCTTCCACGCGGATATGCTGATCCGAGGTCGCGCGGTTGATCTCGGCGCTGATATGGTTGAGGCGAGCAAGGGCGTTGAGCATGGAGAGATAGTGGCGTATTTCCTATCGCGGCCTAGCCGCAACAAGAAAGGGGCAGGGGGCGAGTTGTAGAGTACGGGGGAGCGCCCGCCCGCGGATACCGATGAAAGGGACGATGAGACCATGGGACGAAGAGACCATGGCCGAAGCTAACCCCATCGTCCTATCGTCCATCGTCTATTTACAAACCTGAATTGTGCGTAAGCGCCAGCGCTCGGGCACCAGCGATCCATGATCAGTATAGCAAAGGCGATGCGCCGCGGGCAATCCTCTCGCGCGACCTTTTGCCCAGAAATGCGTATAATAAACCAGGGCTAGCTTTCCCCTTCCACCATTCTTCACTTTTATCATGATTGACATTCTCTCGGCGTTTGGCCTCTCTTCGGCGGCCGGCCTCAATGCTTATTTGCCGTTGCTCATTGTAGGTTTGCTGGCCCGTTTCACCGATTTGGTCACGCTAAACGCACCCTGGGACGCGCTGGAAAACCCTTGGGTGTTAGCGTTGTTGGTCGTGCTTTTGATTATCGAAATGACGGCCGACAAGATCCCCGCGGTGGACAGTGTGAATGACGCCATCCAAACATTCATTCGCCCGGCCGCTGGCGCGATCCTGTTTGCGTCAAGCAGTAACATCATCGCGGATATGAGCCCAGCGCTGGCATTGGCCATTGGCATTTTCGCCGCGGGCGGGGTGCATGCGGTCAAGGCCACGGCTCGACCCGTGGTCACGGCCACGACCGGAGGCGTGGGCAATCCGGTGGTGAGTCTGGCGGAAGACGTGGTTTCGGCCATCATGACGTTGATCGCGATCCTTCTACCCATGATCGCGGCTATTCTTGTGCTGGCGGTAGGCTTTTGGGTTGGGCGTTGGTTCTGGCGACGACGGGTCAAAGCCGCATAACCCCGCGCTTTCCCTTCACACTCTTTCCGATTACAATTATGCAAGCAGTCGCGCGGTCGGTTAGTCGCATGGTCGCGTCGTCGCGTGGTCGGTTGTTTCCCATCATCTTTCCCACACTCTCCGCCTCATCCTCAACCTCAACCTTAGCCTCAACCTCAACCCCAACCTCATGAAGCCTTTATCCGAACTTCTCCTCAACATCCCTCCTTCCGCCACCATCGCGGTCAACGATAAAGCCAAGGCCCTGAAAGCGGCCGGCCGCGATGTCATCTCTCTCGCGGGCGGCGATCCCGATTTCGACACGCCCGCCAACATTGTGCAGGCCGCGTTCCGCGCCATTGAGGCCGGCGATACGCACTATCCGCCCTCGCGCGGCACGCCTGCGATCCGTAAGGCCATCGCCGCGAAGATGAAGCGCGAGTACGGCCTGGAGGTCGATCCCGCCACCCAGGTGCTGGTGGGCCCGGGCGCGAAATTTCTCATCTACGCGACCCTGGCCGCGCTCACCAATCCCGGCGACGAAATTCTCATCCTCGAACCCTACTGGGTTTCCTATGTGCCCATGACCATCCTCGTGGGCGGGACGCCGGTCACCGTCACCCTCCCGGCCGAGCGCGGGTTCGAGATCACGGCCTCGCAACTGGCCGAGCATATCACCTCCAAGACCAAAGCCATTCTCGTCAACTCACCCAACAATCCCACCGGCCGCGTGATGACGCCCGCGGAGGCCGAAGCCATTCGCGAGATCGCGATCGAGCATGATCTTTACGTCATCTCTGATGAGATGTACGAGAAACTGATCTACGAGGGCGAACACATCAACCTGGCCTCGTTGCCCGGCATGGCCGAGCGCACCATCACCATCAACGGGCATTCCAAAGCCTACGCCATGACCGGTTGGCGCCTGGGCTGGATGGCCGGCCCGTCCGAGATCATAAACCTGGCTGCGAAGTTGCAGAGCCAGTCGGTCACTTCCGCGGCTTCGTTCACCATGGCCGCGGGCGCGGCCGCGCTGGAAGGGCCCCAGGATGCAGTGGAAGAGATGCGGTTGGCCTATAAGGCTCGTCGCGATTTCCTGGTGGACGCGCTCAACGACATCCCCGGCGTGGAATGCGATCTTCCGCAGGGCGCGTTTTACCTTTTCGTGCGTTTCCCCGGCCTGGGGAGCGATTCCATGGCCATCGCCAATCGTCTACTGGAAGAGGCCGAGATCGCGGGCACGCCGGGCATCGCCTTTGGTCAGGCCGGCGAGGGGCATGTGCGCTTTTCTTACGCCACAGCCATGTCCGAACTGGAGCGCGCGGTCGAGCGCATTCGTAAGCTAATGGCCCATGCCTGAAAAACGCCATCCATCCACCCTGGTGCTCCTGGTTCGGCACGGCGAGAACGATTGGGTCAAATCGAACCGTTTGGCCGGTCGCACGCCGGGCGTTCATCTCAACGACAAAGGTCGCGCCCAGTCGCGTCGGCTCGCGGCGCGGCTGGCGTCCTGGCCCATCGCCGCGGTGTATAGCTCGCCCATGGAGCGTTGCCACGAGACCGCGGTCATCCTGGCCAAACCTCACGGCCTGTCGGTGCAGACGCGCGAAGCTCTGCTCGAGGCCGATTACGGCGATTGGCAAGGTCAGGAAATCGATAAGTTGCTCAAGACCGATCTGTGGAAGGTGATCCAGGCCGCGCCCAGTTTCGCCCGCTTTCCCGGCGGCGAGCGCATGTTCGCGATGCAGTTCCGCATGGTCGAAGCCCTGCACGACATCGTGGACGCGCATCCCGATCAAGTCGTTCTGGTTTGCTCGCACGCGGATTTGATCAAGGCCGCGCTGGCTCATTTTGCGGGCGCGCATTTCGATATGTTCCAGCGCTTGCAGATCGATCCCGCTTCGTTGAGTATAATCAAATTCGGTCACTACGGTCCCCGCATCCTCCGCATCAACGACACCGGCGACCTGCCCCCGCCGGGTTGAGGTTAAGGTTGAGATTCATTGAGATTCGTTGAGATTGATGGAACCGGCAGCCTGAAACCTGGAACTTGGAACCTGAAACCTGAAACTCCTAAATCCCATGCCCGTATTCGACTACGATTTCGATCCCGCGGATCATCTCACCACCGGAACCATCGGCCCGCCCGGCCACCGCACATTTTATCTCCAGGCCGGGCGCGGGGTCGAATATGTGTCTATGGTGTGTGAGAAGGAGCAGATGCGCGCGCTGGGCGAGGCGCTGCTTTCGCTCCTGGATCAGATAGCGGACGCGTTTCAGCGCGAGACCCTACCTGACCCTGACATTGACATGGAGTTGATCGAGCCTGTCATCCCGGTGTGGCGCATCGGCCAGATGGGCGCGGGTTACGACGATGTGCGAGACATGATCATTTTGTTGGTGCAGGAGCTGGTGGAAGAGGGCGAGGAGCCGGCCGTGGCGCGCTTCACCATCACCCGCGAGCAAGCGCGCGCGTTCGCATATCATGCACTGCGCGTGGTCGAGGCGGGTCGGCCCATTTGCCCGTTTTGCGGCGAACCCATTGATCCCGAAGGCCATAGTTGCTTCGGCTCTAACGGTCATTCCAGGCAATATATGCAGTGACCATGCGTGATGAGCATCCCCTGGATCTTGCCGCGACCCTGGATTTGCTCGAGCGAGGCGAGATGTTCGAGCATGGGGTCATCCCTTGGAGCTCCAATTATGCGCTGTTGGTGACGGTGCGCGATCGCGACGCGGAAACGCTGGCCATCTACAAGCCGCGACGCGGGGAGCGCCCTTTGTGGGA
>JAADII010000027.1 GCA_013151415.1 Chloroflexota bacterium | reverse complement strand
ATTTGCCTTTTTGCATGATTCGTGTGTAAAGCATCTCCCAGGCAGGAGGCAAAAAATGGAAAAGCGACATCGCATTTTCTCGCGACGCTTGTTCGACGTCTTCTTGCTCGTGGCGTTGATCTTCCTGGTTGCATCGCCGAGCGCAAGCGCGACGCCGGCCCGCGAAGCAACCCTCTCGCCAGTCGATACGCCTATCGAGGTGCTTCATGATGCGGCCGGCCTGAATGACTGGACCGTGGGGAATGGGTTGCTCTATTGGGAAAGTGATTGTTCGGACGAGGAGTTTCCGGCGGGAAACTATTTTCTGAAACGCCGACCGTTGTACGGCGACGCGACGCTCACGTTGGAGGAGGTCAACGCCACCAATTGCACCACCTTTCAGGGCATTGCGGCCGACGCCAGCGGCGTCTACTATGTGGATGAGACTCACCGCGTCATCAAGCGTCGCACGGTGGATGACCCCGACGTCGCGCAAAACATTTATGAACTGCAAAGCGGCGAGCCAAGGCCGCTTTCCGATCTGGCTTTGGATCAGGACTATGTCTATTGGGGCGTAATAGAGTACATTTATCGCGCGCCCAAAGAGGGCGGCCAGCGGCAAACTGTGGCTCAAACTGTAGGTGGCGTGACCGCTATTTGGGCCACGGGCGACGGCGTCTACTGGTTGGATTCCGAAGGGTTGTGGAGCGCTTCGGTTACGTGCGAATCGCTTCCGTGCCCAAAAAACCATTTGGTCGATATCGACCTGCCAGACACGGCTCGCATCATCTGGTATCGTTTTTACTCGGTCTTTGGCTTGCCCGTTTGGGAAGTTCATTGGGTGAAACAGGTGTCCGACTCAAAGAGGGATGAGATCCATCGTCTGAGATGCGATCTTTTCGGATGCAACGACACGGTGATCTACACCACGCCATCGCATTGGGACATTAACGCCATCAACATAGCCGGAGGATACATCTTTTGGGCCGAACGGCGCATGGGCGAGGGCCGCATTCGGCGCATGCCCCTCTCTGGCGGACAGGCGACGATCATCGCCCATGTCCTTTTGCCCGGCGACTATCTATACGCGGACAACGCCTACATCTATTTCGCGGATCTGGCGCAAAACCGCATCTACAAACTACCCTTCTCCGCCTCCGCGGTCTACCGCGATCTGGCCCTGGAAAAATGGGAAGTGACGCAGGGCATCCAAAGCACGGCCAACGATGTTCCCCTGGTCGCGGCCAAGCCCACCTATGTGCGCGTCTATGGCCGACTCAACAGCGGCCTCAGGGCCACAGCGGCGGAAGCGGTTCTACGCGGCTTTCGCAACGGCGTTGAGCTCTCCGGCTCTCCCCTCTATCCCGTGGCCAACGCTTGGCAATATTTGGAGCAAGGCGCGAACATCGACCGCAGTCAGCGCCAAGCGGGGTGGTTGTTCCGCCTGCCCGCTTCCTGGATCGTAGAAGGAGAGCTGCAATTGCAAGCGGAGATCGATCCGGAAGGGGTCTATGCAGACAATAACCCCGACAATGACACGCTCGAAGGAACCTTCACCTTCACCAGGAAAGCGCCGGTCTGCATCGTTTTCGTGCCCGTGCGCACCCACGCGCCCAGAGCCTCGACCAGCAATCCCAATTTCTCGCCTATGATTGATCTGGCCAAGCGCCTATGGCCTACGTTCGCTTATTGGACATGGGAGCAGAGCGAAGACATCGCCGAATTCCATCTCTTCTGGTTCAGCCCCTATGAGATACCGGAAGACACCTGGAAAATTCTCCTCTCCCTCGACACACGCGACTTTTTCACCGACGATCCCGACTTATGCGATGATCATGGCGCCACGACGCACTATGTGGGCATGGTTCATGCGCATACGAACACCAGCACGGATAGAGGCGCTGTCTTGGGCACGGCCTGGACCGAATACAATGATGTGGCCTGGGTCAAATTCCCGCGTGAGGATGAGCAACCCGCTTCGCCCGCCGATTGGAACTTTCCCGGCGCCGGTCTCACCCTGGCCCACGAGTTGGCCCACAACAAGGGGCGCAAACATGTAAATTGCGGCGGGCCCGAAGGGGTGGATAACAATTATCCCTATCCCACCAACCAGCTCGACTTCACCGGACCCGACCGCCATTATGGATTCGACATCAACTCGCGCACGCCCATCGCGCCCGATGCGGCCTCGGACATGATGAGCTATTGCCGCCCCCGCTGGATCAGTGACTATAATTGGAAGGCGCTGTTCAACAGGCTGGGCTCCGCGTCGGATGTGGAAAAGAGCGGACAAGGAAATGGCGCAGCGCCCGATAAGTGGGAGGGTGGCGCGCTGGTCTACGCCAGCGGAGCCATCACGCCCACTTTGCATCAGGGCGAGTTGAACTATGCGTGGTCGATTTCGCCTCAGACCATGAGTGAGAGCATGCGCCGCAAATGGCTGCGCAAAATGACGCTCGCCTTTGACGAAGTCAAGGCAGCCGACGCGGAAAACGGCCCCACGCCCTACCATCTGCGGCTGGTTGATCCCAACGGCGTTGTGCTGACCGATCGCACCGTCCGCCTGACCGAAGCCATAGATGGGATTCCGGCCGGGCAAGCCCAGATTTTCACGTTGGTGTTTCCCGCGCCGGCCGGAACGGTGAAACGACTGGAGCTGCTGGAAAATGGGCAGGTCATCGCCGCGCGCGAAATCGGCCCCAATGCGCCTCAGATGGAGATCCTAGAGCCAGAGGGCGGGGAAATCTATGACGACAACATGACCATTGCCTGGCGCGGTCATGATCCGGATGGCGATCTGCCGCGCTATCAGGTGCAATACAGCCCAGATGATGGCCGCACCTGGCGCATCATCGCCACCGACATTCCCCACCCCCGCTTTTCGGACGCTGTGACGCTGAAGTTGGATGATCTTAGCGGCTTGCCGGGCAGCGAACCGGGCAAGGCGCGCATTCGCATTTTGGCCAGCGATGGATTTCACACCAGCTTGGCGGTCTCACCGGCCTTCACCCTTACCGACCGCAAGCCCAAAGCCTATATTGCTTCGCCCACGAAGGGTCAGAGCTTCGCGGCCGGTGAGTTGGTGACGCTGAGCGGCGCGGCCATGGACGCGGAGGACGGCCCTCTCAGTGGTGAAGCATTGCGCTGGCGGCTCGACGGTGCATTCATAGGCGCAGGTGAGGCGCTGCAAACGGCCGGCCTGGCGCCCGGTGAGCACAAAGCCGAATTGAGGGCCAACGATTCGAACAATCAAACCGGCTCGGCCGACGTCACGTTCACCGTGCAGACGCTGAGCATCCCCTATAGCGGCGCCGCGCCCACCCTGGATGGCTCTTGCGATGACGCGGTTTACGCGCAGGCAGCGAGCCTACCCCTCGCGCCATACCCCGATAAAAGCCAGGGCGTCGTTCGTCTGTTGCGCACCAACGATCATCTCTGGGCCTGCTTTGACGGCCTGAAACGCTCCACCGGCGGGCCGCTGAGCTTCGCGGGGCTGCGGGTGGATGTGGATTACAGCCGAGATGCGCTGGCGCAGCAAGATGATTATGGCTTCTTTATCAGTGAAGACGGCACGGCCTACACCGTATCGGGCAATGGCGCCGGCGGCTTCAGCAATCCCGGACCGGGCGGCATGGTGGCGCAGTTGGCCACGTATGGCGATGATCGCTGGCGCATGGAGATGCGCATTGATAAAGAGGTGCTGGATGGCTGGGATCATCTCATCGGCCTGGATTTGGGTCATTATTGGGTGGCCTATCAGGGCGACGATTATCATTGGCCCTTCGAGCCGCAGAATGCAAGCTGGGTGCGGCCCAACACCTGGGCAACGACGGCGTTGGGCGTCTTGCCCCAACTCGACTCGCTGGACCCCAACAGCGCCACCGTAGGCGATGCGGGCTTCACGCTGACGGTGCATGGCGCGAACTTCACCGCGCAGGCGCAGGTGCTGTGGGACGGCGCGCCCCTGCCCACCACCTATGTGGACGCCAACACGCTCCAGGCGCAAGTGGTCGCGAGCCGGCTCAACAGGGCCGGGGTGGTGGATGTGGCTGTGCGCGCAGCCCCGAACAGCGCTTTCGTTTCCGATTCGTCACCCTTCGCCATCCTCAACCCCGCGCCCCGCATCGATGAGGTCTCGCCAGACCACGCTTATATGAACGAACCCGGCTTCACGCTCGTGATCAAAGGAGCAGATTTCGCAGTTGGTGCGACCGCTTACTGGGATGACGAGCCCCTGCCCACGACCTATATCGATAAGGACGAGTTGCGGGCCATGGTCGCGCAAACGCATCTGCAACAACCCGGCCCGCGCGGGGTCACGGTGATCAACCCCGGTCCCGGTGGCGGCGCATCCAATACCGTGTTCGTCCGGGTCGAGCAATTGAACATGTATTTGCCCATGATGCGCCGGTAGAAGCGGCCACTAACTCAATGGTCATCCATCATCAAGCGACGCAGGCTCAAGCGCTTTCCGCCCAATCGAGCTTGCACCAGCCCGGATCTGCGGCCGCATCCTCCCAGTGAATGGTGAGCGAGACGCCGTCCCCGTCGGTGCACTGAATCTGGCCCACGCGTATCTCGTCGGGCGACCGGGTGATGAAGGAGCCTTGCTTCATCAGACGGCCATCGCGAATTACATTGGCCGCGTAGGAGCCAAAACGCACCTGACCAGTTGGAATAATCGCAATCGCAGGGACAGTCGTCCACTTGCAACTCCGTCGCCTGCCAGGCGCTGATGGCCGCCAATCATTGCAACGCTTCTACTTTATATGTTAATCTTCACCATATGGGGCGGCAAGTGCACGCCAGAGAAGCGGAGCTCCACCTCTTCGATGCTCTCCGGCGAGCCGAGCACAGAGACGCGGTCGCCAAGGCGCAATCGAGTGTGGCCATGAGTAATCAGCGTTTCGCGACCGCGACGCACCGAAAGGATGAGCACATCGGTGGGAAGGGGAAGATCCCGAATGGCCACGCCATCGAAACTTTCGTCGCGCAACACCAGCTCGGCCACTTCTTGTTGTCCTTCGCGGCCCAGCAACAGCGACACGGCCGTGGGCGAACGCACATAGGCCTCGATGAGGCTGACTTGGGCCGTGGTTGGCTCTACGATCGCGCAATCTAGTTCTTGAAAACGAGGCGCGTTGGCCGGATCGCGCAACGAGACCACGACATTGGGCGTTCCCACCTGCTCGTAGACCCATTCACAAATGCGATAGTTCTCCTCGTCGGTGGGCAACATCACCACAATGGCATCCGCTCGATCAGGTTGAAGCGTTTGCAATGCCTGCGGTGAAAAAGCCTCCACAAAACGAAACTCGCAATCCGCCGCCTCGAACTGGGTGTTTTCGTCGCGGCCGCGCAACCCCACCAGCAGAGCATTCCATTGATGCTGTTTCAATTGTCGGGCCAATGCTCTGGCGCCCGGCCCCACGCCAAAGATGAGCGCGTCGCGTTCACCATCGAATTCGGGCGGCTCGGCTGGCGGGTGCGCTTCGCCCGCCAAGTTTAGCGCCCATTTGAAGAATGGAGGGCCGATGAGCAGGTTGATGACAATGACCGCGATGATCAGGGTGGCGAAACCCTCGCCCCAGACGCTGAATTCATCGGCCACCTCTTGCGCCAGGCCAATGCTCACTCCGGCTTGTGTGATAAAAGCCATCCACATGAAGGCGTTATGTTGGCGCGGCAGTCCGGCCGCGATCCCTCCGACCACCGTGCCCACAATGACGCCCGCAAGCCGCACAGCCCATAAAATGAGGATCACCACCCAGGCCGCGGCCAAGACCGTCAGATCCATATTGACGCCCACCAGAACAAAGAAAAAGAGAAAGATCGGGGGCGCGGCTTTCTCTACGATTTCTTGAAATTGGAGGCTATACTCGGTGAAATTGGCTATGTAGAAGCCAGCCACCAAACAAATGAGCAACGGCTCGGAGAAAAACGATACCGAAAGAAAAGGCAAATGCACTTCCGACAATAAATCAGAAAGAAAGAAGACGCTTGCGCCAAGCACCAGAGTGAGGAAAATCTTGTATCGTGAAGAGACCTTCAGCGCCAGACTGCCTCGCAGTAGAAGGCCCACCACCAAACCAAAAGCAATGTCCAGCAAGACATCGAAGCCAACCACAAGCGCCAACGAAGTGTCCAACGCCTCTCCCTCGGTGAGTGCGAAAGCAAAAGACATGCTCACCGCGAAGAGAAAAATGATGACGCTATCCTTGAGTACGGTGACGCCAAAACTCAGGCGGGTGAAAGGGCCGCGAGCGCGCAATTCTTTAATCACCGCGTAAGCCGTGGCCGGCGAACGAGCAATCATGATCGTGGCGCCCAAAACCGCGATCGCGATCACATCGGCGCGCGGCAGAGATTGCATAAATGGGATATAAGGAGCCAACCACACGTAACCCAACACACCCAAAATATAGATGCCAACAACCTGGCCAACGATAATGAAGATGATCGGACGCCAACTTCCGCGTAGTTGCTCCAGGTGCAGCTCGCTTCCGGCGGCAAAAGCGATGAAGGCTAGGGCGATGGCGTCGATGAAGCGTAAACGTTCGGCTGTGGTTTCCTCGAAAATGCCCAACACATACGGCCCCACCAAAATGCCCACGAAAAGAAATCCAGTGATAAGAGGAAGACCAAAACGACGGAACCAGGCGCCGATATCCTTTGCCGCCAGCGCAATGAGGGTGAAGATGAACAGAGGAGTCAGAAATTGAAGAATGAGTTGCATAGAAAAACGAACAGAATGATCGGTGATGCGATGACGAGAACGGCGCTCTCGCGCCATCCATTTGCGCGACTTGAGAGATGAAAAACTTGGGTGAAAACGAACGAGGGTGAATTCTACACCAAATCGTCAAGAATGGGTAACCCAGCCAACGCCCACTCTCGATTGGCCTCTTCGGCCGCGGGGTTGTTATAATTGCGTGGTCGAAGTCATGGTCAACGAAAAGCGCTTGCATCGATCAAGCGACTATTTGTTCTATCATTCGTCGTCTCAATGGCCGCCCTCTCACCAACCGGCCTTAGGATTTGCGTCTCGAACGCCATTTTCATAACAAAATTCACGATTGTTACCACATCTTATGCCAACCGTCTATCCTTTTACGGCCATTGTCGGCCAGGAACGCATGAAGCGGGCGTTGATCCTCAACGCCATCAATCCGCAGATCGGCGGCGTGCTCATCCGCGGGGAGCGCGGCACCGCCAAATCGACCACGGCCCGCGGCCTGGCCGCGCTCTTGCCCGAAATCGAGGTGGTGGAGAGCTGCGAATTCGGCTGTGATCCCAACCAACCGGCTTTCTTGTGCACCAATTGTCAAGAGCGTTTGCAACGCGAGGGCGCGTTGCCCACAGCCAAACGCCGCATTCGTTTTGTGGATCTGCCTGTCAGCGCGACCGAAGACCGCGTCGTGGGCACGTTGGATATCGAAAAAGCCATCAAAAAGGGCGAACGCCATTTCGAACCCGGCGTGCTGGCCGCGGCCAACCGCGGGTTGCTCTATGTAGACGAAGTGAACTTGCTGGACGACCATGTGGTGGATCTATTGTTAGATTCTGCGGCCATGGGCGTGAATGTGGTGGAGCGCGAAGGGATCAGCTTCCAGCACCCAGCCAATTTTATTCTGGTGGGAACCATGAATCCTGAAGAGGGTGATCTGCGACCGCAATTGCTAGATCGCTTCGCGCATGCGGTGGACATCGAAGGCATTCTCGACGCCAACGCTCGCGTCGAGATCGTGCGACGCCGCCTGGCCTACGACCAAGACCCCGAAGGCTTCTACGCGCAATGGGCCGAACAGGAGCAGCGTTTGTCTGAGGAGATCGAGCAGGCGCGTTACCGATTGCCGATGGTGCGTTATACGGATCGCGACATCTATCTCATCGCCCATCTTACGGCTTCGTTCAATGTCGATGGCCATCGCGCCGATATCGTGATCCTCAAGACCGCGCAGGCCAACGCCGCGTTCGAAGGACGGTTGGAGGTGACCGAACGCGACATTATGATCGGTGCGGAGCTGGCGCTGCCCCATCGTCTTAAACGTCAGCCCTTCCAGGACGCCAGCCTGCAACCCGAACAACTTCAGCAGCGCATGGAGGAGGCCAGACAACAGGCCGACGCCGAGCAAGCCATGCGGGCCGAAGCGGCCGCGGCCGACGACGTAAAAAAAAACAGGATGAACTAGAAGGCGACGACGCGGCCGCAGACGAAAGTGCGGGGCCGCCCGGACAAAGCCAACAACAGTCGCCCACCGATGGAACCACGGCCGGCGACAAACACGCGCCCCACCGGTTGGTGGATGTGGGCGACACTTTCAAGACCAAGCGATTGGATACGCCGCTGGACAAGCTGACGCGCGCCAAGGGCGGCCGACGCTCGTCCACGCGCACCGAACGCAAACGAGGGCGTTACATTCGCGCCCGGCCCGCGCGCGACCGCCTCGACGACATCGCTTTCGACGCGACCTTCCGTCAGGCGGCCCTACAACAGATTCATCGTCGTCGCGACGATGTGGCCTTCGCGGTGGAGCGGCAAGATTTGCAGCGCAAAGTGCGGGTGCGTCGAGCGTCCAATCTCATCCTCTTTGTGGTGGATGCATCCTGGTCTATGGCCGCGGCCGAACGCATGGAGGCCACCAAAGGCGCGATCATGTCTTTGCTGGTGGATGCGTATCAACGCCGAGATCAGGTGGGCATGGTGGTGTTTCAAAAGGATCGGGCGCGGGTCGCGCTGCCGCCCACCAACAGTGTGGAGCTGGCCCAGAAAGCTCTGGTCAACGTGCCTGTGGGCGGCAAGACGCCCTTATCCTCCGGCCTGCTCACAGCCTATAATGTGATCATGGCCGCGCGACGCCGCGACCCAGAAACGCGCCCGTTGATGATCCTTCTCACAGATGGCGCGGGAAACGTGAGCATGACAGGCATGCCCGCGCAAGAAGAGGCGTTGCGCATGGCCGATCTCTTCAAGCAGGCCAAGATCCGCACCGTGACCATCAACATGGAGCATCATGCCTTCGATCGCGGTCTGGCTCAGCAATTGGCCGACGCGTTGGGCGGCCCCTGCTACAATCTGCCCGAACTGCGCGCGGAATCTTTGCTCAAGACCGTCCGCACCGAGCTCGAATTTTCACGCTAAGCAATTGCTTGAGCAAAAAACGAAGAGGAATTTGCTTTTCTAATCGGGTATCTCGTGCAACACCGGCGCCATTTCATGGCATTCGGTGCATGCTTCCAGCGGAAACTGCTCCTCTTCGTGAAAAGGCGTATACGGTTTCAGACCGTCGGGACCATGACAGGTGAGGCATTGGCCGATGCGGTCTTCGGAGAGAGGATGGGGAATGCGCGGCACAAAGCTGGGCGGCGCTTCGGGTTCGAGCTCGACGCCTTCGCCTTGCTCGGGCGGAGGGGGAAGATACGCTCTCAAACCGGGGGCGTCCAGTCCGGCCCACTTCCACTGAACCCCATGACAAGCGCTGTTGGCGCAAAACGAGCTGTCGTCCGCGCCCCCGCGATTGTAGGTGCTGTGGCAGCCCACACAGGTTTGATCGAATTCGTCGCGATGGCGCGCCAGCCAGTTGCTATCTTTGTGAGATTCGGGTTCGTTCTTTGGCTCCAACACCAACACCGGCGAGGGCAGCCCCGGCCCGGTGACGCGTGGAATCGTGTGGCAAATGTTGCATTCCAGACGAATAGTCTGACCCTGGGGGCTGGTGTGTTTGCCATCATGGCAGCGGAAACAGCCAGGAAACTCCTTATGCCCCAAATTATCGGGATGCGTGGCCCAACCCACTTCCATTTCAGGAAAAATGGATTCTTGATAAAGTTGCTTGATCTCCTCGATGGCTTCGCGGATCAGGGCCTGGTTCTCTTGATAAAACTCGGGATAATTTCGCTGATACCAGGCGTCCAGACTTTCGGCCTTGGCTGCGGCTTCCTCGTGACTCTCGAACTGGTCTTTGAGGATGCTCACGGCCCAGGCGCGAATAAAGGGAATGCGACGGTCGATAAGGCCCTTGGCCAACGCCTCATCCACCAAACGCTCCGGATGCTTGAACTGGTGTGAAACCCGATTATGGCAATCGATGCAGTCCATCAGACGCAGCTGGTCTTCATGCTGCGCCACATATTCGGGTGTGATGTCCGACTCTAAATCGAAATACTCCACCATTTCCCCGCTCTCAGGATCCACCTGGCGCACGTAGGGAATCTCTTGTCTTAACTTATCTGTTGCAAGATACCACACCTGGTTCTCGATGTGCCAGTGGATGCCCTTGCCAAGGCCCTCGCGCTTGCTGCCGCCGCCGGTTTTCATACTAAGGATGATACGCTTTTCGGTATTTTCCATATCGTTTTCGAAGCGGCGAATGGTTTTGACGGTGTCATAAGAAAACTTATCGGGATTGTGGCATTTTTCGCAGGTTTCACGCGCGGGGCGCAGGCTGCGCACATAAATCGGCACTTCATAATCTTGGGTCAGCGCGTAGACCACATGACGTATTTCCATGGCCTTGCGAGGAATGGCTCGCAACACCGATTCTTGCCCCAGGTGACAATCGACGCAAGGCACGCGAGCATGAGGCGATTGTTGGTAGGCCACATATTCGGGAGGCATGGTGTGACATGTGGTGCCGCAAAATGCGGTGCTGTTGGTGTATTCCCAAACCGTGACGCCCGCGGTGAATACAGCCGCGCCGCTCACCATGAGAATCAGCGTCACAACAAAAACCCCTTTCCATCGTTGTCGCAGCCAGATGAATAGTTCTCGAATCATGACATCGATCTCCCTCAATGGAGCCGGGAATATATAAGGTATAGAAAAGTCTGATGATCTCTTGCAATCAGGGCCAGACGCTTTACTTTTTCTCGGGCGCGTGGCAATCCAGGCAGCTGGCGTTGTTCAGGCCGAGTTCGGCGTGGATTGGACTATAAGGATCCAGCCGACCCAAACCATGACAAAAGAGGCAGTCTCGCCGCTCCGCCACAATGTCATGCGTGACCGGCCTGGCCTCGACCTTGCGTTCGTAAAAGATGTGAACCAAATCCGGTTTCGGGGTCGGCGTGGGCGTCGCGGGGGTGTATATTTCCACTTCCACAGGCTGAGGCGGAACCGTGGCGATGGCCGTCTCTTCATAAGTGACAAACAAATAGAGAAGAAATAGGCTAATCAGTGTGAATGCGACCGCCAGAGGAATATAAATCATCCGTCGTCTGGGATCGGGAATCAGTGGGGGCGTCTCGCCCTTCTCTATGCGCTCCAACTCCAACCAATGCTCCTCCTCCATCTCCTCACGCGTCAACTTGCCCGTGAACATGCTGCGATTGAACGTGCGCAAGTGCACGTTATACACATGCCAGGCAAGAATGGAGAGAAAGGCCAACAAAGCCTCGCCGCCGTGCGCAGCCAACGCCGCGGGGATAAACTCGCCGGGAAGAAATTTGGTGGTGGTGATGGGATTCCATAACATGAAACCCGTAACCGCCATGATCAGCGTGCCCCACACCATGGCCCAATATTCCAGTTTCTCGGCGAAATTATAACGATCGTATTTGGGAGGCTCCTCGCGCAAACCCAAATAATGCTGGATAGTCTCAAACGCATCGGTCACATCTTTCCATTTTGGCAGCATGGAAAGCGGCGCGCGACGCACATAGAGATTGTAACCCGCGACCAACACATGATAGATGCTGGCGGCAATCAGCACCAATGCGGCAATGCGATGCACAATGCGCACGCGCTCGATGCCGCCCATCCACAAAACCATCACTTCAGCCCAATTCGCGGGCACATATTTTTGTGGAATGCCAGTGATCACCAACATGGTGAAGGACACCATGACCAAGAAATGTGCAATACGATCCGAAAGCCCGAACCGCACATATTCTTTTTTGGGGGCCGACGTCGAGCGTTCACTCATTGTCCTTCACCTCCTGCCCCGGCTCATGGCCCTTCCGTCGCCGCCGAACAATGCGGTGAATCAGATCGAGCGAATTGAAAGCCAACATGCCGCCGATGGTGAGAGGAATGACGATGGCGTAAAAAAGATTAATGTAATAGACCAATGGATTGTGCTCTGGATCCGGGATGTAATGGCTCACCCAGGCCGTGGGGAAATTGGCGTCGGCGTCGGGGTGGCAACGCCGACAGGTCTCTAGAAGATGTTCTTTCACCACGGTTGCGTCAGGATCATTCACGAATTTGATGTTATGAATGCCATGGCAATCGTAACAAACGGCCGTGTTCACCGGTTGGTCGGGCGATTCGCGCTCGAATAAGGTGACGGTGGTGCCGTGAAATTCGGCCACGTAAGTGTCGAAGACCTGCGTCGAAATGCCGTATTTCGCCATACGCTCCTCGTCCGAGTGGCATTTGCCGCACATTTCTGGCGAGGTCAGCCGAAATCGCGCTGTGGTTGGATCATGTATCGAATGGACGCCATGACAATCAATGCACGTGGGCACATCGGGATTGCTCTCTTCCAGCAGGGCCGCGCCATGAACGCTCTCCTTATATTGCGCAAAGATAGCCGCGTGGCATTTACTACATGTCAATGAAATGCGATGGCGCGGGGTGTGCGGGTCGGAAATATCATGCGAACCATGACAGTCGGTGCAAATGGCTGCGTCGCGATTGCCGCCCGCAAGCGCGGTGGCGTGCATTGAGTCCAAGGTGGCCTCATATTGGTCAGGATGACATTCGCGACAGATGGTGTAGCGCTCGAGTTGGAAATCGCGGTGATCGTAGGCCGTGATGTCTGGATGAGGATAATCGATGATATTCGTGTGGCAACCGGTGCAGGGGATATCCTTTTGCCCGTGAACCGACTGCTTGTACGCGTCGTAATCAATGACCAACGAGAGCGCTTCGCCGCTAGGCAAAGGCAAGGTGCGGCCCGGAATGCTATGACAAGCCACACAGGCCGCGTTAGGATCATATTCAGGCGTCGGCGTCGGAGTGGGTTGTGGAGAAACGCGCGCATGGCCGTCGGCTTGCATGTTGGCGGGCGCAAACACGCCCACGGTCAAGACCGCCAGCAAAACCGGAATAATCCACAAGCCATGTTGCAATCGTCCCATCGTCTTATCGTCCTGTCGTCCGATAATAGCGAATATCCGCGGCGGGATGGCAAGTGTTGCAGCGGGTCAGATAATCGGTGCGCGTCACCGCGCCGTAAGCGCCGAGTTCGTCTTGGCGATGAACGACGCCCATATCGGCAAAGGTCATGGATGGATACACCTCGCCTTGATCAACCGATTTCACGCCATGCGGGTCATGACAGGTGATGCAAGACGGTTTGGAATCCATGACGCCGTCCCGATCGCTGTCCCAATTCACCATGTTCATATCGAGGTGATCCCAATGGATATTGGCCGGGACATTGCCAAGATTGAAGCCCTCGACGCGTTCATTGCGAAAGGCCGTAACCACCTGTTCAACGATGATGGGATAACCTTCGGGCGGAGGCGCTGTATGCGTGAAAAGCGCGTTGCTATAATCTGGCTCCAAACCCACCACATCTGATTCTTTATGACAAGCCAAGCACTGAGCATAATTGGAAGCCTGATAGAATTGATCCTGAGTAATGGGCGCAACAAGACCACCAAAAACAAGCCAACGCGTTTGTCGATAATTGCCCTTTTCTGCGCGATAACTATTGGCCGCGCCATCGAAGTGCACGCTATCCGGCCCTTTCTGATGGCACAACGCGCACGGAATGCCGGCCCGTCCGTGGCCGGTGACTCCAAATCCGTAACTTACGCCATCCCCGGCGATGTCGGGCGCTTGCACGCCTTTCACCACCGCAGGCTCGCTATCGTGACAGCCCTCGCAGCTCAAGGCGGCTCCCGTAAGCCAGGCCGCCCGCGCCTCGGCCACGCCATCAACAGCGCCCCCCGGGCTATGACAATCATCGCATACGGTCGTTTGCGATAACGTTTGACCATCGGCGAAATCAACGCGGCCATTCACGTGTTTGCCGCTCATGTAGGCGCTGTGGCAGGTGTCGCAGTTTGTAATGCCCGGCCCTTGTTCCGAGCTATCGAAATGCCGAGCATGCGCGCCTGTAGTGAGCGTCTGGGGGCTGACCGGATGGCAAACGCCGCAGGAGCCGCTGGCCCGATCGCCCCAACGGGGGTTCGCAAACGTGGGCGCTCCCGGTTGCTCACGACTGGCCGCGCCATCTGAATGACACAAACTGTTGGCGCATGTGAGGTCGGCGGGATTGAAAGCGGCCGAATCGGGCTGGCCCCACAAGTCGCGCACATCGATGCGCACCTGTTTTTTCAGATCGACATGAGTCTTGGTGTTGGCGATGGCCGCGTTGTCGTTGTTGCGGGCCGTGTCTGCATGGCACTCATAGCAACCAATGGCGTCGCGCCCGCGCTGGCTATAAATAGAGAGCAAATGCTTGCTATGACTGCCTGTAGTCAAGGTGAGCTGATCGCCATGACAACCAGAACAGTTAAGAAAACTGTTTTCATGCCATTTTGGCAGCTGGAACACAGGAGCGCCTGTGCTGGGCGAACCATTGCTGTGGCAGCCCAAATTCGCGCAGGTGCGGGTGTTTGCATCGTAAACGCCGGCGGGGTTGCGCGCGTCGAAAAAGACATCTTGAAAAGTAGGCGGCTCGGTTGCATGGCCAGCATAGCCCGGAGCCGAACGGTCATGGCAGGTGGAGCAAGGCAGACCATATTGTCCTGGCCCTGATCCGGCATGTTTTTCATGAGGGGTGAGCGTCTCATCCAGAGGATAATCTCCCCGACTCGCGGGCGGGGGCGGCGAGCCATGACAGCCCTGACAAGAGGGCATGAAGCCATCCAGGGTGTCGATGTTCTTGTCTGCATCGTGCAGATGGCAGGTTGTGCAATCGGCCCCCCGTAAGTCCAGGTCTCCGGCAGGCCGATGATCACCGCCCGGATGAACACTGGTTCGCCCAAGATGACATGTCGCACAAAGATCGTAGCGATCGTCCTTGTTGGGGTCGTCGAAGCTATCGGCGCCGGTGCGCGAGAGGAAGCGGACGGGATTGCCGTTGATGGTGGTCTGGATCAAGGCCAAATTGTCGCTTCCATGACCTGCATGACAGGTGTTGCACGTCTCGCGGAAGGGTTCCTCCTGCGCATTGTGAAAATCGCGGTTGCCATGAGCCCCAACCGCGGGCAGGGCGAGCAGGTTCGACCCCTCGCCAAAGGGGTCGCGACTATTGCCGTTCGGCGTCATCGCGTTTTGGCTGCCATCTTTATCATGGCAACCCTGGCAGAATTCACTGAGATCAATGTCTTGCGCCCGAACAAAACGCAAACTAGGGCCGCCATCCGGCATGCGCAGATCGATATAGCCATCGCCATGCGTGGATTGATCATGACAAACAACGCATTTCTGCTGGCTTGGCTCGCCTTTCAGATGATGACTACGTTTCACGAAGTCATCTTGCACAGGTCGCCGGCCACCGGGCGGCGCGCCGTCGCCATTGTCTTGTTGCTGATTATGACAATCGAGGCAGGTCACCTGGGGCGTGAAACCATCATCGGTGAAAGGATCGCCATCCCCCTCATGTGGATGGCAGAAGGCGCAATCACCGCCCTCATAATGAATCTTTTCTGGCCAATTGGCTGGATTGCGATTGTGGGCCGTGGTTGTGTGGCAGGTGGCGCAGATGTCATCATCGTTCGCCTGATCCGGCTCATCGAAGCTTTCCTGCCCGGTGCGATTGAAAAACGCGATTTCTCGGCCCCACACCTTTTCGCGAATTGCGGCCAAATTTCGACTGCCATGCGGGTTATGGCAATCGGTGCAGTTGACGACAAACGCCGGTTGGGTGGCGAACTCGTAATTCTGGTTGCCATGCGGGCTAACCACAACGCCGGGCGTATCGGGAAGCGAGTGACAACGCGCACAGAGCGCCGGAGAGCTATCCCATAGCCGAGGATCATATTCAGGAGTGAAGTGGGGCGAATCGGGATTGTGGCAGCTTTGGCAAGACGCGCCCGCGGCCTGGCCGTGCCCGTTCGCAGTCCAATACGCGTCCACCGCAGGCGCGGGCTGGCCATGCAGCCATCCTGGCTGCGCACTGTTATGGCATCCGGTGCAATCCTGAATCGAACCGCCTTCGAGCCAGGCTTGCTTCGCGTCTTCCACGCCAATGAGGCTGCCATGACAGGCGTCGCACACCCCCGTGTTTTGCAGATTTTGGCCGTCGCCAAAATCGACGCGTCCATTGTAATGACCCGGATCCCGCCAGTTGCGCACCGCAGGATGACAGCTCTCACAACGTTTCAGACCAATATCATTTTGCGTATGACGCGCATGACCGCCCGTGGCCGGGGGATTGCCATGGCAAGCGGTGCAACTTGTTGGATCGGGTTGAAAACCGCTGCTATGCGGATGACAATTGGTGCAATTCTGGTTTTCGTAATGGGTGGCCGTGGCTGAAGCGCTATAATAACGCGTTTGCGCGTGGCAAACCCGACAAATGCCATCAGGCGTTTGGCCGAAAGAGCGCCCATCGAAACGCACAGGCAAGCCAGCCACGCGCCCCTTGATCAATGCCGCATTTTCGGTTTGGCCATGAGGTTCATGACAGGTTGCGCAAGACGCCTGCTCATGAGTCAGTTCAGTATGACAGGAGAAACAAGCTCGCTCAGCCTCATTGATCGTCCATTGAGGCTGATGGCAGGCCAGGCAATTGCTGGTGCTGGCGCTATAATTGCCGTGGGGATTGACCCTCGCGCCCTGTTGAGCATCTACGCCCATCTGCGCGGCGTCACCCCCGCTCAGGCTTACGAGCAAGATGAAAAGAAGAAGGAAGAAGAAAATAAGGCGCTTCACGTCTCAGAGAAAAAGCGACAAAGGTGCAAATGTCAGAATCGATGACAGTCCAGACAAAGCGCGTCGCCGGGGCGACGGAGGTCGGCCGGATTGACGCTGCCGTGCGGAGAATGGCAACTGATGCAGGTGAGGCTCCGACCACTGACGGGATGGAATTGGTGTGGCGGCTCGGTATGGCAAGATTCACAAACCGCATTGACGCTGGAGGACAGAAGGGCGTTGTAATCGCTGCTATGCGATTCATGACAAGCCGCGCATTGCTCCAGCGTCTCGGTGGCATGGCGACTACGGCCAAAAGTCGCGGCTTGTGCGGCGTGACACTCGCTGCAAACCCGGCGGGGCGAGGCCGACAACAGCGCAGGAAAAGCGCTGGTGTGGAGCACATGACACTCGTTGCACTCGCCCTTGACAACCGGCTCATGTTGTATTCGCCCTGATAACAATTCGTCGGTTTTATGACAGTCCTCGCAATTGTCGATGGGCGCCGGAGCAAGAGCTTGGGACTGATGGCCATGAAACTCTTGGTGACATTCACGACATTGCCCTTTGGTCACCGGTTCATGCGCGCTGACTGCAACCGGGATCAAAACGTCGTCATGACAGTTAGCGCAGGCTTCGCTCACCTGCGGCCCTTGGGTTTGCGGTTCATGCGGCGAATGACATGTGGTGCAGGCCGGCAATTCGCTGGCCAGATGAGGTTCGTAAGCCAACGCGGGGTCAAAGGGCTCCTCATGGCATCGCTGACAAATATCGGCTTCAGATAATTTCAAAAATTTGGGAAAAGCGCTGCCATGCCCGTCATGGCAAAGCAAACATTCGTTTTGGGCAATTTCAGGATGGGGCTGGTTCACCACCTGGCCATGTTCTTCGTGACAAGCGTTGCACGACTCGGCCTGGGTGGTCGCCAACAGGGGCGCGTCCGGATTCAAATGAAAGGATGGATGACAATCGCCGCATTTGCCCTCGGCGTAGGGTCCGTGAACATGGGCCAACTGTTCTGGGGCGGGCAGCGCGTCGTGGCAGGTCAGACAGGCGTCGCGCTCGATGGCGGTTTCAGCAGCCGGCTTATGCGGATCATGACAAACGCTGCACTTGACCGCGGCGTTGGCCGCGTGCTCCACAAAGCTAATGAGAGGATCGATCTGATCGGTGTGACATAAACCGCAAAGGTCGCGTTGCGGACGCCGCAAAATAGCCGTGAAATTGGAGCCATGGGAGAGATGGCAAAGGTTGCATTCGCCCGCGGCCAGTTCGGGGTGTGGTTGTTCTATGGACGCGCCATGCTCTTCATGACACTCGTTGCAAAGATCGGTGATGGACGCGCGCAACAATTTAGGATAGGCGCCGGCGTGCGGTTCGTGGCAATCGGTGCAATTGCCATCGGCAAAGGGCTTATGCGGTTGAGCAAGCGCGATATCGGGATCAGGAACATCCTGCCAATGACACTCGCGACACACCGAGACCATATCGCCCCATAACTGCTTTGGGTCTTTGCCATCAAGATCATGGCAAGCGCCGCACGCGCCTTCGTCAAAGGGTCGGTGAATGAAATTTAAACTTTCGATAGGCGCCGGCCCCAGACCAACATCAGACGCCACAGGCGGAGGGGTGGGAGCGACGAAGGGGGTGGGCGAGGGGGTGGGGGTGGGAGTGGGTTGTACGCGAAAACGCCCGCATGCAACCAGGGCAAGCCCCGCCAGCAGCAGGCTCATCCAAAGAAAAAGCCAACCCGTTCGTCGTCGATGCCGGAATCCATGCATGGGAAAGGCGGGTTAGTAAAGTGCGCTCTCGGCTGGTCGTCGAGAGCGCACTTCGTATTAGACCCCACGCAAGGGGATCAGTGGAGATAGCTTGGCAAGTAGATGAACTTGTAGTCGTTCACGCGGTCGATGCCCGCATCGAGGATCGCGCTGGCGTATGGGAAGTTATGGAAGCCCATGCTGCCGTCGCTTTCGACGAAGCTAGCAGCCGTGTACGCGTACTTGGTGTCGTCGTTGTCCACGCCCTCCAGGCGCTTCAGCCAGCTATGCAGCGTCAGCAGCTTCTGCTCGGTGCTGTTCTGACGGGTGTCGATGATCAATTGGAGCGGATCGTTGCCCCAATCGTGGCAGGTGCTGCAAGCGCTGGGCTCGTCGTCTTTCACATCGCCGGGCAGCGGAGGCTTGAGCAAGTGAGTGGCGATGTCGCCCTTCTTGATCAAACCGTTGTCCCACTTAACCCAGGTCCCGCTCTTGGCGGTGCGAGCGAAGTGACAGCTCGAGCAGACCGGACCGCCTTCCGCATCCATTTCTTGGAAGTGCGTGCTGGGATTGTCGGCCACGCCAGGGAAACCCACGCCTTCGTACATCTCCTGCATGGGATGATGCACGGTGTCGCCAGGCTGGATGGGCCGCGCGCCGCCGCCCGTGCCATTGTGGCACTGCACACACAGATCGTATTGCGGCTTCACCAGCTGCGACGTGCCCTCGGCTCCCGGATCATGGGTGGCATGGCAGGTGACGCACTCGATGGTGAACTGTGCGGTCTCCACAGTCACGTTGCTGGGATCGCGGCGATAGTCCTCCGAATGGCAAGCCAGACAGAAGTCGCGAGCATGCTCGTTGCTCTTGATGCTGTCCAACGCCATCGAGTGTTTACTGCGCTCCCATTCGATGTATTGCTGGCGATGCGACTTGGCATGACCGGGATCATTGGGATCGTTGGGGTTATCGAACCACCAGCGTTTGCTGGAAAGATCGTAGTCGAAGATGTCCTTCACATGGACATCGCCACCCGGCACATAGCCTTCAGGCCAACCCCATTGGCCGTCCTTGGTCTTGCCACGCGTATGACACGCGCCGCACACCTCCGAATCAATGGATGCGTAGATCTTGGGATCATTGGCTTTATCGGACGCGAGCACGTGATCCTGGCCAGGGCCATGGCACGATTCACAAGTCACGCCCGGCTCTTTCCACTCTTGCAGATCGACATCATAACCCGTGGTGTGACAGCCCGCGCACTTGTCGCGATAGTCTCGCTCCTGCCAGTTGTCTGCATGGTAGGGGACCCATTCCTGGGTTTCGATGTTCCATTGCACAGGCAGGATGCGCCAGGCGCCGTCCTCCATGATCTTGATATAGCGTTGCTTCCACTTGGGCTTGGCGCCAATGACCCAATCCACATCGTCTAGCGTCCACACCTGGCCATTCACATCGGTGACCGGGAACCGGCCAACAATGGTGGCCTCCTCCTTGGGGCGCACTTTCCAGGGGTGAAGGGTTGTCAATGTGCTGGCGTACTTGGCGCCGTGGCAGGCCGCGCATGTGGCCGAACCCACATAGGGTTTGGAGTAAATCTGGCCGCCAAACGCTTCAAAGCTGGCCTTGAGGACGGCCTTGACATAGAAGTAGTTATGAATGCCAAAGCTACCCTCCTCCTTCACCATCTTGTAACCGGTGTACGCCAGTTTACAAGCGTCCGACGCATCTTCGGCCAGATTACCGTCGAAGTCGCCGCAGCCGCTATCCGCACCGACCTGTTTCAACTCCATCAACAGGGCCTTCACCTCGCCCTGCCGATCATCAATGAGCTTTTGCAGCCCAGCTTTATCGGCTTGGGTGTGACAACCGGTGCAGGAGTCGGGCTGTCCTTCTTTTGCATCGCCAGGCATGACCACCGTCATGCGATGACTGGTGATGTCGCCGGGCAGAGCCGACTTCGCGGTCTTGGGCATATGGCAGCTCTTGCAAGTCGCGCCGCCATCAGCCTGGAAATGTGGCGAGGGGATGTCGTCGATGCCAGGGAAGCCCCAGCCTTCGAACACTTCTCGCATGGGATGGTGGACCTTCTCGCCTGGCGTGAAATCCTGTCCTGCATTCAAACCGCCATTGTGGCACTCGACGCAAAGCTGATATGCCGGCTTGCGCAATTGCCCCTCGGCCGCCCCTTTATCGTGATTGGTGTGACAGGTCTGGCAGGTGACGCCAAACTCGGCCGTGGCCACGGTTACGTTGTTGGGGTCCTCGCGATAATCTTGCGAATGGCATCCAAGGCAAAAATCTTGGGTGAACGGGAGATTCTGAATATTGGCCAAAGCCTGGCTATGCCGCGAGGCTTGCCACTCCGGATATTGTTGATGGTGGCCTTTGGCATGATAAGGATCATCGGGATCGTCGGGGTTGTCATACCACCATTTCGAAGCGGCGGTGGTCACGTCGTAGATGTCTTCGATGTGCACATCCCCTCCCGGCACATAGCCTTCAGGCCAACTCCATTTCCCATCTTTGGTCTTGCCCCGCGTATGACAGGCGCCGCAAACTTCGGCGTCGGGCTTGGCATAAATCTTGCGCTGTCCGGGCGGCTGAGAGAATCCGCCGCTGATATGCTCTTGCCCCGGACCGTGGCAGGCCTCGCACCACACGCCCGGCTCTTTCCATGTCTTGGTGTTGACGTCATAGCCAGTGGTGTGACAGCCCGCGCAGCTATCGCGATAATCGCGCTCTTGCCAGGTGTCTGCATGATACGGCACCCATTCCTGAGTGGCGATGTTCCACTGCACGGGCAAAATGCGCCAGGCGCCATCATCCATGATCTTGATATAACGTTGTTTCCATTTGGGCTTGGCGCCAATGACCCAATCCACATCGTCCAACGTCCATACCTGGCCATTCACATCGGTGACCGGAAACTGGCCAACAATGGTGGCCTCCTCCTTGGGGCGCACTTTCCAGGGGTGGAGCGTCTCCACAAAGGAAGTGTGTTGATTGTTATGACAGCCTTTACAAACTCCTGATCCAACGTATCCGGCCTTGCCCTGATCGGGCGCCGTTTGGGCGGGGGGGTCCACCGGTGCGGCCGTTGAAACGCTTCCCACAGCCAAGACCAGAAGCAGGCTGAGCAAGAGTAGGGTGACAATAGATATGGATATGCGTTTCTGCATCATCCTTCCTCCTCATTCAAAACGTCGTACGAACTACGCGCACGACAATGCCGCACAAAACGGCAGGTTCGAAATCCATTGTTTGCTTCTCATCTATCTCATGGGCGCCTCCTTCTTGATGAGCGGACACGCGCAGAGGATGCATCAAGTCTATCTAATTGCATCTCCACTTGCCGCCACAATTGTCAGTATGCTTACATGATACCAGGATTAAAGGTCGCTTACTATGATCTGGATCAGATAAAGATGGGATAAAAATTCGGACTTTTTTTCGAGAAAAATGAATAGAACATGAGTAAGTGTGCAGCGGAATGCATCGGCTGCACCATCTGCGCGGCCAATTGTGCCACCCGTCTCAAATGAACAACAATGTCGTGAATATGTTCACCAAAACTGATCAAGATCATAGTCGCGCATTCAAGAGGCGACTATGATGAAGATAAGATTGTATTGGGCCTTCTTGCGTTCTCACAGAGGAGGAAAACCGATGAACGCATTAACCCGCGCGTCTCGCGCCTCGCCGCAAACCTTCATGCAAGAAGTCGTCGCGGCGACGCCCGGAGGCGACACACATCTCGAATTATGTCTTCAATGCGGCACATGCGGCGGCTCTTGTCCTTCTGGCCGCGACATGGAGCACACCCCACGCCAGTTATTCGCCATGATCGCAGCGGGGATGCGCGATGAGGTGCTAAAAAGCAATACGCCCTGGTACTGCGTCTCTTGTTATTACTGCATGGTGCGCTGTCCGCAAGAGATTCACATCACCGACATCATGTACACCCTCAAACGCATGGCCATCAAGGAGGGGTATTACCAAGAATCCACGGCCGCGGACGCGCCCGATTTCTCGGAGACGTTTATCGACTTCGTGGAAAACTACGGACGCAGCTTCGAGTTGGGGCTGGCAACCCGATATCATCTCAAGCATCATCCCCTCAGCGCCATTAAAATGGCCGGATTTGGCCTGGGGATGCTCGCCCGCGGCCGCATGGATTTGAGACCGACCAAAATCCAAAACATCGACCAGCTTCAAGCAATTTTGACCAAAGCCAAAGAACTCAGCAATGGCTCATTCGAGCCGGGAGGCGCGTCATGAAATACGGTTATTATCCCGGCTGTTCGTTGGAAAAAAACGCTCGCGCTTATCATGAGTCGGCGTTGGTCGTGGCAAAACGTCTGGGCATCGAGTTCGAGGAGACGCCCGATTGGAACTGCTGCGGCGCGACCGAATATTTCGCCATCAATGCATTGGCCGGATATGCGCTGGTTGGGCGCAATCTGGCGCTGGCTGCGCGGCAAAAGCTCAACGGTCAAGGCAATCAATTGGTGGCTCCGTGCAGCGCCTGCTTCCTCAACCTTAGCAAGACCGACCATTACATGGCCGAATCGCCCGAACTGGCCGAGAAGGTGAATTCGGCCTTGGCCGCGGGCGGCCTGAGCTACGAACCCGGCAGTGTGCGCGTGCGACATCTTCTGGATGTCATAGTGGACGACATCGGTTATATGACCGTGGCCGAACAGGTGCGAAAACCCCTTTATGGCTTACGCGTGGCGCCTTATTACGGATGCCTGGTCGTTCGTCCTGATTACCAGCATATTCACGACGAACCGGAATATCCCCTTTGCATGGATGGTTTGTTAAAAGTGTTGGGCGCGGAAGTGGTGGATTATCCGGTGAAAACGCATTGCTGCGGCGGGCATATGACCCAAATCAGCGAAGAGACTGCGTTGGAGATGATCCGACGACTGCTCAAAAGCGCGGCCGATTACCGCGCCGATGTCATCGTCACCCTGTGCCCTATGTGCCAGCTTAATTTGGATGCGTATCAAGAACAGGTGAACAAGCATTTCGGCGCCGATTATCACATCCCCGTGCTTTACTTCACGCAGCTCATGGGCCTGGCCTTTGGCGCTTCGCCCAAGGAAGTGGGCATTGGCAAAGAGTTTGTGGACGCTCGACCGGCCCTGGCCAAAATTCAAGAGGAGCCGCCCCAAAACGCCAAACAGAAACGTTCGCGGCCGCCCAAAGGCGCGCTTCCCATGCCCTCGATGTTGTCTCATCACAAAGGGGGTGGACAATGAATCACAAACCGATGGAAGAAGCCCGCATCGGCGTGTATGTATGCCACTGCGGCACCAATATCGCCAAAACCGTGGACGTGGCCGAGGTCGCTCGTTGGGTTGGCGAGCAGGAAAATGTGGTCGTGGCCCGCGATTACAAATTCATGTGTTCGAGCCTGGGCCAAGACTTGATCGAAAGCGATATCAAGGAGCGCGGGCTGACGCGGATCGTGGTGGCCGCGTGCTCGCCGCATATGCACGAAAAAACGTTCCGCGGCGCGTGCCAGCGCGCGGGTTTGAACCCTTATATGTTCGAGATGGCCAACATCCGCGAGCACGATTCCTGGGCCACCGATGATCGCGCCGCGGCCACGCAAAAGGCCAAGGCCCTGGTCGAGGGCGCGGTGCGTCGCGTCGCGCATCACACGCCCCTGGAGCCGCTGCCCGTGGAGATCAACCCCAACACGCTGGTGGTGGGCGGCGGCATTGCCGGCATCACCACCGCGCTGGAGCTGGCCAACGCCGGATATCATGTCTATCTGGTGGAGCGAGAGCCCTCCATCGGCGGCCACATGGCCCAACTGGACAAGACTTTCCCCACCCTCGACTGCTCGGCCTGCATTCTCACCCCCAAGATGGTGGAGGTGGGCCAACATCCTAACATCACCCTGCTCAGTTACAGCGAGGTGGAGAAGGTCGAAGGCTATATCGGCAATTTCACCATCACCGTGCGCAAGAAGGCGCGTTATATCAACGAGGAGCTGTGCACGGGCTGCGGCATTTGTGAGGAAAAATGCCCTAAAAGGGTGGTGGATCATGTGTTCGAGGCCGGGTTGGGCTATCGCAAGGTGGTCTATCGACCATTTCCGCAAGCCGTGCCCAAGTATCCGGTCATCGACCGCGAAAATTGCACCTATTTCTTGCGCGGCAAATGCCGGGCCTGCCAGATTTTCTGCCCCACCAAGGCCATCGATTTCGAGCAAGAGGATGAGATCATCACCTTTCAGGTGGGCAATATTGTGCTGGCCACGGGCTATGATCTGTTCGACGCGCGACGCATCCCGCAATACGGTTATGGCCGGCTGGCCAATGTGTTTACGAGCATGGAGTTCGAGCGCATGGTCAATGCGGCCGGGCCGACCGGCGGCAAGATCGTGCTGCGCGATGGCGTGACCGAACCCAAGAGCGTGGCCATCATCCATTGCGTCGGCTCGCGCGATAAAAATTATCACGAGTATTGCTCCAAGGTGTGCTGCATGTATTCACTGAAGTTCGCGCACCTGGTTCACGAACGCCTGCCCGACGCGGAGGTCTATAATTTCTATATCGACATCCGCGCGCCGGGCAAGGGATATGAGGAGTTCTACCACCGCCTGCTGCACGAGGGGACGCACTTCATCCGCGGCCGCGTGGCCGAGGTGACCGACGCCGCGCGGCAACCGGGCGAGGAGGGCAAGCTCATCGTGCAGGTGGAGGACACGCTCATCGGCAAGCAGCGCCGCATCCCCGTGGATATGGTCATCCTCAGCGCGGGGTTGGAGGCGCGCCACGATTCCAGGGAAGTCTCACAGCTTTTCAAGATGGGTTGCGATTTCGACGGATTTTTCGTGGAGCGTCATCCCAAGCTGGACCCGGTCGCGACCATGACCGAGGGCATATTCATCGCCGGCTGCGCGCAAGGGCCCAAAGACATCCCCGACACGGTGGCGCAGGGCGCGGCCGCGGCCGCGCGCGTGGCCGGGCTCATTCATCTGGGCACGGTGATGATGGAGCCGGTGCGCGCCTATATCCACGAGGAGCTTTGCTCGGGCTGCCGCATCTGCAACACGCTCTGCCCCTATAACGCCATCGTGTTCCATGAAGACCGTCAGGTTTCCGAGGTGATCACCGCGTTGTGCCAGGGCTGCGGCACCTGTGTGGCGGCCTGTCCCAGCGGCGTCATCAGTGGCGCGCACTTCACCAATGAGCAGATCATGTCGCAGATCGAAGGCGTGCTCTGGGATGTGCGGCGCAACGGCAACGGGAAACAGCCAACGGTCAACATTCAACAGTCAACAGCCAACGTTCAACAACCAACGGTCAACGAACCGTGAACTGCGAACCGTGAACCGTGAATCACCAGGAGTCGGAACCATGACCGAATCATTCGAACCCGTCATCGTCGGTTTCCTTTGCAACTGGTGCTCGTATCGAGCGGCCGATCTGGCGGGCACCGCGCGCATCCATTATGCGCCCAACATGCGCCCTATTCGGGTCATGTGCAGCGGTCGCGTGGACCCGCAGTTCGTGCTCAAAGCCCTGCGCGAGGGCGCCGACGGTGTGATGATAGCCGGTTGTCATCCCGGCGAGTGTCATTATGTGAACGGCAACATCAAAACCCTGCGTCGTTATCACCTGCTCAAACGGATGCTCAAGCAATTGGGCGTCGAAGAGGAGCGGGTGCAGTTGGTGTGGGCGTCGGCCTCCGAAGGCAAACAATTGGCCGAGGCCGTGGACCGCATGACCGAGCAGTTGCGGGCATTGGGGCCGCTGCGCTGGCCCGAACGCGTGCTCGGCGAGGATGGACGCGGGGCCAACGGCCATGAGGCGTTCGTCTCGGCCATCGAACCGCGCGAGGAGGTGGCGGCATGAGCGTCAACGGCAAACCCAAACTGGCCATGTATTGGGCCGCGGCCTGCGGCGGCTGTGAAATATCGGTGCTCAATATCGGTGAGCATATTCTGACAGTGGATGAGGTCTTCGACCTGGCCTTTTTCCCCTGCATCGCCGATTTCAAAACCGTCGATGTTAGAGGCTATCCCGACGGCTATATCGACGTGTGCCTGTTCAACGGCGCGATCCGCAATTCGGAAAACGAGGAGATGGCCCGTTTGCTGCGGAAGAAGTCGAAAATTCTCGTGGCTTATGGGTCTTGCGCCTATGAAGGCTGCATCCCCGCCCTGGCCAACCTCACCTCGAAGGAAGCCACCCTCGAGACCGTGTTTCTGAACAATCCCACCATCGACAATCCCGACCGCGTCCTGCCCCAACCCGCTTACTCGGTCCCCGAAGGCGAACTGGAAATCCCCGAATTCTATCATACGGTGAAGGCGCTGGATCAGGTTGTGGATGTGGATTATTACATCCCCGGCTGTCCGCCCGAGCCGCATCAGGTGTGGGCCGTGTTGCAGGTGGTGGTGGCCGCGCTGCTCGATGGCGCGCCCTTGCCGCCCAAAGGCTCGATTGTGGGCGCGGGCGATGTGGCCGTGTGCGAGGAGTGCCCGCTGGAGAAGCGCGAAAAGACCATCACCCGCTTCTACCGGCCCTATGAAATCACGCCTCAGCCCGGCCTTTGCCTGCTGGAACAGGGCCTCGTGTGCCTGGGTCCTGCCACGCGCAGCGGATGCGGCGCGCTCTGTCCGCAAGTGGGCATGGGCTGCCGCGGGTGTTATGGCCCCTTGCCCGGCGTGGAAGACCAGGGCGCGAAGATGCTCTCGGCCATTGCTTCGGTTATCGACGCGGGCGAGGCGGGCATGGAGGAGGCCGAACTGGATCGCGTCATCGAGGAGGCCGTCGCCACCATCCCCGACCCGGCCGGGACGTTCTATCGCTTCAGCATGGCGCACTCGATCCTACGCCGCGCGAATGACTCTCAGTCGGACAAAGTCTGATCCTGTTGTATTGGAGAGGCGAATTTGTGCTCAACGGCCTGTGATCGTTCACCTTGAGCGAATCTGATGGCCTCGATCAGCCCCTGTTTAATGCTCTCGAACATCACGTTCATGGCTCGATTCTTACCGTCATTACGAAGGACACAGCCTTGAGAGGTGTTACTAATCGCCTTGTTCATATTCCCTCTCCAACTCTTGAAGTTCGGCTTCTAGAGGGAACACGCGATATCGTCCCAAATTCAACAGAAATTCCACGCGTGGCATTCCCGCCAATTCCGCCGCCCGACCGGAAGACAATCTTTCCATTTCGTAAAGCTTGACCGCGGCAAGCATGCGGAGTTCGCGTGCAAAGGTTTCTGCATCCACCTTTTCCGCCAGTAAAACCTTCTCTGGAATGTCGAGAACTACCGTTTGCTTGTCCATGATTGAGATCCATTTCAGATGATATGAACAGTGTAGTCTATTGAGGAACGCTTGTCAATCCGATCAAACCCGGTTCTTCTCAAGCAACAAAACGACTTCAGTTCGACTCTGGAGCGATTTAACCATGAAACGCATCACCATTGATCCCATCACCCGCCTGGAAGGGCACGGCAAGATCGAGATCTTCCTGGATGAGGAAGGCGAGGTCGCCAACGCCTACTTCCAGATTCCTGAATTGCGCGGGTTTGAGCAATTTTGCCTGGGTCGACCGGCCGAAGAGATGCCCCGCATCACCAACCGCATCTGCGGCGTGTGCCCCGAAGCTCACCACATGGCCGCGACCAAAGCCCTGGACGCGCTTTACCATGTCGAGCCGTCGTCCGCGGTGAAGAAACTGCGGGAGATGTTCTACATGGCCTTTTATGTCACCGATCACACCACCCACTTCTACGCGCTGGGCGGGCCGGATTTCGTGGTGGGGCCGGACGCGCCCAAAGCCGAGCGCAACATCCTGGGCGTGATTCATAAAGTCGGCGTCGAGGTGGGCAAGCAGGTCATCGATTGCCGAATGCGCAACCATCATGTGATCCAGATGTTGGGCGGCCGCGGCATTCATCCTGTGGCCGGCCTGCCGGGCGGCTGGGCCAAGGCCGTCGGCGAGGAGGAGCGGCAAGAAATCGAGGCCATCGCCCGCCAGAATGTGGACTTCGCGCTCTTCAGCCTCAAGGTGTTCGATGACATCGTGTTGGCCAACAAGCAATATGTAGACATGGTGCTTTCGGACGCGTTCACCCATCGCACCTACTACATGGGCACGGTGGACGCGAACAACCATGTCAATTTCTACGATGGCATGATCCGCGTCGTGGATCCCGACGGCAAGGAGTTCGTGAAGTATCACCCCAGGGATTACGCGCAACACATCGCGGAACGCGTCGAACCCTGGACCTACCTGAAGTTCCCCTATCTGAAAGTGGTGGGTTGGAAAGGCTTTGTGGACGGTCGCGAGAGCGGCGTCTATTGCGCGACGCCTCTGTCCAGGCTGAACGCGGCCGACGGCATGGCCACCCCGCGCGCGCAGGAGGCTTTCGAGAAATTCTACGAGACCCTGGGCGCGAAGAAAATCAACGGTCGTTACGAACCGGTGCATTATCGTTTGGCCACCCATTGGGCGCGGCTCATCGAGTTGCTCTTCGCGGCCGAGCGCATGTTGGAGCTGGCTCAAGACCCCGAAATCACGGATCCCAATGTGCGCGTCGTGGTGAAGAACGCGCCCGATGAAGGCGTCGGTTCGGTGGAGGCCCCGCGCGGCACGCTCACGCACCATTATCAGACCGACGAAAACGGCATGTTGACAAAGGTCAACCTCATCGTGGGCACCACCAACAACTACGCGCCCATCGCCATGTCGGTGAAAAAAGCCGCACAATCGCTGATCCACAAGGGCGCGGTCATCACCGATGGGCTGCTCAACCGCATCGAGATGGCTTTTCGCCTTTACGACCCCTGCATGTCGTGCGCCACCCACTCGCTCCCCGGCCAAATGCCGCTGGAGGTGGTGATTCGCGACGCCGAAGGCGCGGTTGTCCAACGTTTGACGCAATACGTGGATTCGCGACTTTACGACTAACTCATGTCGCACACCCTCATCATCGGTCTCGGAAATCCCATCCTCACGGATGATGGCGTGGGGGTGCAAGTCGCGCGCGCGGTGGAAGACGCACTGCCCCCGCACCTGCGCGATGAGGTGCGCGTGACCGAGGCCGCGGTGGGCGGCCTGCGCCTGATGGAAATGATGGCCGGCTATCGCCGCGTCATTCTCATCGACGCCATGCTCGGTCCCGACCCGGCCGGAACCCTGCGTCGCCTGACCCTGCCCGAACTGGAGACCATCAGCCCCACCCAACACTCGGCCTCCGCGCATGACGCCAGTCTCATCACCGCACTGGAAGCGGGCCGCCGCATGGGCTTGCCCTTGCCCGATGACATCGTCATCTACGCGATCGCGGCCGAAAACGTCGTGGATTTCGGCGAACAGCCCACACCCGCGGTCGCTCAGGCCATCCCACGCGCGGTCGAGGCTGTGATAAATGAAATAGTTCACAGTTCGTAGTTCTAGATTCACCGTTCTGGAGACAGACGATAAGACGATGGACCATAGGACGATGAGGTTGGCGTTAGCTATCGTCCCATCGTCCTATCGTCTTATGGTCAATTCTTGGCCGGAAAGGCCCCGGGTTCGAGAATGAGCCCCCTCGCCAATCAAACAACATGATTGCGTTCTTCTCACGAGTCATCGACCCCACCCATTGTTCCGCGGTTCGACCTGCGGCCAAACCCCACGCCGATCAATCCCATTTGATTTTACGGAGAGAAACGATGATCTCACCCGAACTGATTCGCCGCTACCCATTCTTTGCCGGACTCACCGAAGACAACCTGCTCACCCTGGCCAACGCGGGGGAGGATATGACCGTGGAAGCAGGCTATGTCTTCTTCCGCGAAGGCGATGAGTTGCATCATATCTACATTGTGGTGGAAGGCGCCATCGGCATTGTGGTGGAGGCGCCCGCGCAAAATGTGGAGCATTCGCTTTCCGACCAGCTCACGCGCACATACCAGACCGAGGAGGTCGTGGTCAGCGCGGTGGGGCCGGGCGAAGTGTTTGGCTGGTCGGGTTTGGTGCCGCCGCATCAGGCCGTGGCCGGGGCCAAGGCGCTGGCGGCCAGCCGCGTCATCGCCTTTGACTGCGACGAGCTGAAAGAAGCGTTCCAAAAAGATTGCCGGTTCGGCTTCCTCATGATGCAGCGGGTGGCCCAGGTGATTCGCGAACGTTTGCGCGCGCTGCGCATCGAGTCACTGGCGCGCGTCATGGCCGTTTGATGCGAATCCATAATTCCGTCCAACTTGTCGCGTCCAGTCGCCGTTTCCTGACGGGATGATGGAAAGACATGACATGTCGGCTTCATGCGGCTCTGTGTGACGCGGGCAGTGACAACATGGCGGTCACGGCCTGCTCCATATCCGGCAGCCAGGCGTCGATGAAATGAATTTTCGTTCTTTGGGCCAGATATGCTTCCCAGGCTTGTCGCGCTTCCCCGCTTCGCCCCAGCCTGGCGAGCGCGCAGGCTTTGATGAGCAAGGCGCCCGCCTTCTCCTCGATGGTGGCTTGCTGAAAAGCATCCTCAAACTCTGTCAGATAAGCCAGCGCCTGATGGGGCTTGCCCACGGCCAACGCATGACGGGCCAGCCCCATTTGAATGGCGGGTAGATAGCTGATAGCCCCGACTTCTATGACCAGGGTTCGGCCGCGAATATATTCCTCCTGGGCTTCCGACAGCCGCCCCGCGGCCAAAAGCGCATCCCCGCGACACGACCGCGTATATCCCTCGAATGCTTTGTCCTGAATGTCCGAACTCAAGGCCAGGGCCTGATCGAAGGCATTCAACGCTTCTTCATATTGCCGCTTGTCGAAATACAACAACCCCAATGAGGTCAGGCTGTGGGCGTCGAATGCCACGTCGCGGATCTGGGGGACGAGCTCGCGGGCGCGTTGTTGCAAAACCAAGGCCCGATCCAGCTCTCCCAATGCACGGTAGGCCATCGAAAGGTTGTTGCAGAGGATCGCCTCTCGCCACAGGTTTTGGACCTGCCGCCAATAGGCCAGGGCTTCTTCCATACGCTCCCGCGCGAACTCAATGCGCCAACAGTCGAGCTCGGCCACGCCCCAAATCCCCAAAATCAGCGCCCGCAGGGCGGGATCGCCGGCCTGTTCGCTCAAGGGAAGGGCCTGGGCGCATCGCTGGACCGCGGCTTCCGCCTCTCCGGTGCGCAAGAGACACATGGCCTCGACGCCAAGCGCCCGGGCCATGAGGCCATATGCATCCTGTCGTCGGGCCAGGGCATAGGCCCGTCGCGCATCTTCTAAGCCCTGCTGAAATCGCGCCACCCGCATGGCCCATTCCGCACGTCGTTGCAAGGTTTCGGCCTCCCATTCGGGGTTCCCTTCCTGCCGCGCCAGAGCCATCATCGCGGCCAGATCCGCCTTTTGTTCTTCTCGTCGGGCCAATTGGTGATAGGCTCTTTCCCTGCCTTTCAGCGCCCGAAACCGAAACGCGGTGGCGTCTGCGGGTGCGAAACGCAACGCCTGGGTGAATAGCCGGATGGCGGGCTCCGGCGCATGGCGCGCGAGCATCAATTCACCGGCCTCGACCAACCACCGCAAGGCCATCCGGGGTTGGCCGCTTTGCAAATAATGATAGGCCAGGGTCTTTGCGGTCTGGGCGTCGGGAGGCTGCCAGCCGATTTCGGCCTCCAGCGCGCGGGCAATGCGGCCGTGCAAATGCCGACGGGTGGCGGGAGGGAGGGCCTCATAGATCACCTGACGCAGCAGGGGATGGCTGAAATCATATTGGAGTTGGCGGGATGCAGGCTGCACCAGGACCAACCCTCGCCGCACCCATTCATCCACCGCGCGCATCATCTCGTCCTCCGGCGCCGCGGCGGCCCGGGCCAAAAGCTGTGGCGAAAAATTTCCCACCATGACCGCGGCCAGATCCAACCAGTTCCGTGCAGGGTCCGAAACGCGATCGACCCGGATGAGGATCATGGCCCGAATTCGCGGAGGAACAGGAGCGGCCGCGTCATGATCCTCCGTTTCCCCCCCAGTTCGCTCATAGGCGTGGGCCCATGCCATCAGTTGGGAATCCATCTCCCACGCGCCATTGCGCTCCACCAGCATGCCCCTTTCCACCCAATCCCGAATTCGCTCCACCAGCATGAAGGCATTCCCGCTGGATTCCTCGAACAAGGCGTCGGCCAGGCGCCGCTGAACATCCCTTTGCAAGCCGGTGAAAGCTTCCAGATATTGACGCGCGGCATGTCGGGAGATGGGGGCCAGATGGAGCGTCTGAAGACGGCCATCCCGAATGAATTCCCGCAACCACAGGGAAAGGGGCGAACCCGCCGCGATATCTTCCGCGCGGTAAGCGACGAGCCACCAGATGGGCAGGGAGGCCAACCGGGGCGCGAGATATCGCACGGCGTCCAGGGTGTGCTTGTCGGCCCAGTGCAAATCATCCAGAAAAATGACCACCGGCATGGGCAGCGCCTCCAACAAACGCGCCATGGCTTCCAGGAGGCTAAAACGCGCACTGTGCTCCTGGAGCGCGCGTGCATCGTCGGTGGATGGGGTCTGTGAGCGCAGTTCGGGCACCAACCGCGCCAGCTCCTGAATCCAGACCGGCTCCAGCGAGGCGAGGAGGGACTTGTGGGCGCCGGAAAGAAGCGCGGAGCGCAGGGCTTCGGCCAGGGGCTGAAAAGGGGCTGTGTCCCCGAACTGGTGGCTTCGACCTTTGAGCACAGTGAAGCCTCGGGCTGCGAGATGGCGCAGCGCCTCTTCGGCCAACCGGGTTTTGCCCACGCCCATTTCCCCCTCGATGGCGGTGATGGTGCCGTCACCTCTTCGCCACTGGTCCAGAAGCCAGGCATGTTCCCGAGACCGACCTACAAAAGGCGTGGGCATCCTGGCTGTGTTTTCGTCTCCGCTCACGCGTCGGGAGTGAAACAGGGCATGATATCGAACAGGATCTTGGAGCTGCTCGGCCAGGTGGCGGGTTTCGGGCAAGGGTTCTACGCCCAACTTTTCTTTCAGCGCCCGACGACATTCGTCATACAAAGCCAGGGCTTCGGAACGACGTCCGGCCAAAGCATAGCAGAACATGAGTTGACGGTATCCCCACTCCGACCAGGGGTCCAAGGCGAGAAACCGTCTCAACGCCAGCATGGCGTCATCATAAGCTCCCTGCGCAATGTACTGTTCACTCAGGAGGGACAACGCCTGCAAAACCTGTTCCCGATAATACGCCCGCTCGCCCAGAAGCCAGGATTCAAAAGCGGGCGCGTCGTCGATCTGAATCCCCTCCAGAAACTCACCCCGATAGAGGGTGTGGCACGCCTGCAGATGCTCAAGGAGTTGCGAGGATGCTGCCTCGTTTTTGGAAGCCAAAAGATGGCGAGCCGCTTGCAAGCGCCGGGTGAACTCATTCAGATCCAGCGTATATGGGCTTTCGCGGCGGAATGCCACGGTGCGCCGGGTGATTTCGAGAAAAGGGCAAGAGGCCTCTTCCCCGCCGGAACACAAAGTTTGGCGGAGATTCCAAAGCGCGCGGCGAAGGCTGCGCGCGGCCCGAGATTTCCCCTGGTCGCCCCACAGAAGGTCGGCCAGCATGTCGCGCTGGTGAGCTCCCGGACGGACAATTAGATAGGCCAACAGGGCCAGGGTTTTGATGGTCTCCAGATGGATGGGATGGCCGTCGAGCGCGATCTCGGGTCCGCCTAGCAAACGAATCTGTAGCATGGGTTTCTCTGACATCAAATGCAAAAACGACACAGCGGGGCAGCGTAGCGACCGAGAGTTGTTTCCAGCGACGTGATCTCCCTCGCGGCGCAAGCTCACACCGCGATTATACTCCTTGTTCCCCCCTTCTCTCAAGTTGTTTTCAACGATTGTTCAACACTTGGAGCTTATGATTCCCATGTGAACTGAGTATCCTCGCACCCTAGCGCTCGAAGATGTCCGTCGATAATGAGGTGACGGATATACTCACGCCTATCCCTACCGACAATTTCCTGGCCACGCCAATACAACTTCCACCTGCATAGAACTTCCCAGGCTTCACAACAATTCAAGGAGGAGAATCGTCATGAGCGGTCAACGTCCCCCAACAAGTCTGCTTGTCATGCTCTCTGCGCTAACAATCTTGCTATGGGTGGAATTCGTCGGCCTGATAGGCGCTTCTCAAGTCGCAGCCGACGCCGTCTCATCGAACACACAAACCATCGAAATCGCTCCCAGTGACGACACCTTTGTCAGTTCCTGGTTTCCTGATATCGCCATGGGCGGCGAATCGACATTTTGGGTGGTCTATGACGCCTCCTACGCGCTGTTGCAGTTTCCCCTGGACCAGCTCCCACCCAACGCCCAGATTATCTCCGCCACGCTTTCGCTGAGCATTCATCCCAACAGCCATCTGGGTGGCAAGACGGGCCAGATATCGATGCTGGAGCATGCAAACTGGGATGAAAACTCGGTGACATGGTACACCAAGCCCGACGTGGACCCCGACGCGCCGCAAGTGGATATCTCTTTTGAACATTACGCGCAAGGAGCCAGTGATGAATGGGATGTCACGCCATTGGTCCAATATGCGCTTGGTCAGCAAAGCAAGACGCTATCGAGCCGGCAGACTGTCACTGCCACACTGCCCATCCAGATTCGGGCCAAACAACCCGGTGAGGACAGCCAGGAATGGTATAGCAAAGAAAGCGGAACGACATACGAACCTAAATTGATCATCCGTTACCAGACCGCCACGCCTACCCCCACGCCTACCCCCACGCCCGCCATTCCCGTCCTCACCATGAGCGGCGGGGGGAATGAATCGCGTGATTGTCCGCCTGTCAGGCGCGGGGACGATGGCGAGGAACAGGAATTGAGTGTCCAAAGTGTGACCATCGCCGTGAACGAGGTGTCCGACTGGAAGGTCACGCGCATCAGTTTCGACGCCTCGGGCACGGGGGACGAGGCGCGGCACGTCAAGGAGGCCCGACTCTACCGGGGCGCCACCCTCCTGGGCAGGGCCACCTACGACCGGGACAACGGCACCGTCTCCTTCAACGTGGACATCGCCATCCCCGCGGGGAGCAGCGTCAGCCTGGAACTGCGCTACGTGCTGGACCCGGATAAGATGGAGTGGGACAACGAGGCCAACAGACTGGCCAAGACCTACCGGACGACGACGGGGATAGACAACCTTTCGGCGCTGCCCCTGAACGGCGCCACCCAGTACAAGATGCTTCCGCCCGAACCTATCCTGGGGCCGATGCATTACATTGCCCGCGTGTGGAACATTACCTCGTTCCCCCGACAGGGCTTTGGCACCATCCAGGCGGCGGTGGACGCGATCGTGACCCAGGACGGCAACACCCTGGAACTGTGCCCCGGCGAATTTGTGGAGAACGTGCGGGTGATCACCATCAGGGGGGGCGCTACTGTGCGGGCCGCAAAGTCCGACCAGCCCACCTTCACCCTCACCCGCAGCAACACAACGATAGAGAATCTGATCATCACCGGTGCCACGGGCAACGGCGCCGCGGGCATCCTCGCCGCGGGTGAGAGTGCCCTCCGTCCCCTCACCAACATCACGATTCAGTACACGCAGATAAACAACAACTTCTACGGCATCTTCTTCCGCCACGTGGAACAACAGCCAGGTGCTGCAAAACCGGATCTTGCAAAACGCGTCCTATGGGATCTACGTGGGACCTAACCGCACCGCGGATGGCGCCTGGGTAACCATCAAGGACAACACCATCAGCGAGAACGGCGCGGGTGTAGTGGTGGACGACGCGTGGGAGACCCAGATCACGCGCAACCGCATTCGCTCCAACGGCACGTCTGCACTGGCCCGCTCCGCAGCCGCACTCCCCGACGCGACAGGCGTGGGCATCTACCTGCGCAAC
>JAADII010000007.1 GCA_013151415.1 Chloroflexota bacterium | reverse complement strand
GGCAAGCCGGCGGCCGCGCGGGCGGAGCAACCGGCGGCGTGGGCGTGCGCGGGCCGGGCGAAACCCAGCTCGAGATCGACCGCCGCGAGATCGGGCGACGCATGGCCTTCTTGCGCCGAGAACTCGAACATGTGCGCACCCACCGCCAGCAATATCGGGCCAGACGTCGTAAATCCCACCTTCCACTCATCGCCTTGGTGGGCTACACCAACGCCGGAAAATCGACCCTGCTCAATGCGCTCACTCATGCCAATGTGCGAGCGGAGGACCAGCTTTTCGCAACGCTCGATCCCACCACGCGGCGTTTTGCGCTGCCTTCAGGGCGCGAGGCGTTGATGACCGACACGGTGGGCTTTATTCAAAAACTGCCCACCCAACTGGTGGCCGCCTTTCGAGCGACGTTGGAGGAAATTCGCGAGGCCGATTTGTTGCTGCATGTTGTGGATGCATCGCATCCCAACGCCGCGGAGCAGGCCGCTATCGTGCGCGAAGTGCTGGACGAGCTGAACGCGTCGCATATCCCGGCGTTGGTGGCTCTGAATAAAATCGACTTGCTGCCCAGCCGCGATTTGGCTCGTCTGGAGCGCGTTGATGCGTTTGCCGATGCAGCGCCCGTCTCCGCGCTTACCGGCCAAGGCCTGGACGAGCTTCTCGAACGGCTCGAATTGGCCTTGACCGAGGCCATGGTCCCCATCCAGGTGCTCATCCCCTATGAGGCGGGCGAATTGGTCGATGTGATTCATCGTTTGGGCGTGGTGAGCCGGCAGAGTCATGAACCCAATGGCATTCTTATCGCGGGGCGCGTGCCCGCTTCTCTGCTGGGTCGTCTCAACGCATATCGCCGTGTGCAGATCGAATAGCAAGTTTGATCATGTCTCGCAATCCCGAAGCCGGTTATCCCCTGATCGACGAAACGCTCTGCGCGTTGTGTCGCCGTTGCCCGGCCATGAACGCGTGTAAAGGCCGGGCGATCCTCCGTTTCGAGCGCGATGAAGCGCCCTATGTGGACGCAGCGCGTTGTCAGCAATGTTGGGTTTGCCTGCACGAATGCCCCTACAATGCGATTGTGCGCGTGCGCATATGAACCAATGCCCCCGCCATTTTCCGCCAAAGCCTATATTCTCTCTCCCCGGTTAAAACCGATTGCGCTCGCGAAGATGTTCGGGCAACGGCAGAATGCGGGCGGGGACGCCCACGGCCAAACTCCATGCAGGCACATCCGTCGTGACCACTGCGCCCGCGGCCACCATGGCCCCTTGGCCGATGCGCACGCCCGGCAACAAAGTGGCGTTGGCGCCAATGGTCGCGTGGTCTTCGAGGATGGGGCCGAGAGGTTGGTAGGACTCGCGTTGACGAAGGGGATATTTATCGTTGGTTAGCGCGGCGGCCGGACCGATAAACACATAACTGCCGATAACCGTATGCGTGGGAATGTAGACTCGGCTTTGCAAACTGACGTAATCGCCAATGGTTACATGCCCATCGATAATAACCGCGGAGCCGACCAGCACATGATTCCCAATGGTGGTGTGTTCGCGAATCAAGGCATGGTGACCGGTGCGAAACGAATCGCCAATGCGCACGTCGCCGTAAACAATGGTTTGGCTACGGATGACTGCATCTCGCCCAATGCGCGCGGGCTCGCAACCGGGCCGATAGACGAGCCCAACAATGGCCCCGGGCTGGATGAGGCAATTTTCGCCGAGAATCGCGTTGGCTGGTGAAGACATGGACATGCAATGAAGATGAAACGCTCTGCTTGTGGAAGGAGGACGCGAGGGAGCCGCCAGACATTGTAAAGCGCTGAGAAAAGTGAGGCAAATAGGATGAAGGATGCTGGACATCCCGGCGGGATTCCAAGTATACTAACGGTGTTCTTTCTTTGATTGTCAACGTCTTATCTTGGCCATTTTTTCACATCCCATGCAATAACAACGCGTTTCTTATGCCCCGAATCGGATTCACTTCTCGCGAGAAAAACATCGAATATTTCATGCAGTGGCAGCGCGACTATTGGTTTTGCCTGCAATTGGCCGGAGCCGAGCCGGTGCGGCTTTATCCTGAAGCCGTGCACGATTATCATGCCGCTTTGGAGGGGCTCGATGGCCTCTTACTCACCGGCGGCGGCGACATTGCCCCCCAACTCTATGGCCAGACTTTGAATGGAACCGACCCCAGCACCATCTATCCAGAACGCGATCGCATGGAGATAGGCCTGGCTCGCGCGGCCGTTGAGCGCGGTCTGCCCATTTTCGGCATCTGTCGCGGCATCCAGGTGATGAACGTGGCGTTGGGCGGATGCCTCATTCAACATATCGAGGGGCATACCGGCAAGAACAACACGTTTGAACAACCGCGATCGCATATGGTGCATTTGCAGTCGGGCAGCTTGATCGAGCGCGTGATGGCCAATGGCTCAGAAGTTCTGACCAACTCTTATCATCACCAGGCGCTGTGCGTCGATGGCTTGGCCCCGGGTTTGGTGGCCACTGGTTTTGCGGCCGATGGCACAGTCGAGGTGGTGGAAATGCCCACCCATCCGTGGTTTTTGGGCGTCCAGTGGCATCCTGAGCGTCTTTACGAACTTGGCCCTGAACACAGGCGGCTGTTCGAGGCCTTTGTGGCGGCCGCTCAGCCGAATCATTGAAGATTTGGATATGAAGACCGCTGATTTTGATTATCATCTACCGCCCGAGCGCATTGCTCAAACCCCCATCGAGCCGCGCGATCATGCGCGGATGATGGCGCTTCATCGCGCGACGGGCGTCATCGAACACCGCCGCGTGTATGATTTGCCCGAGTATTTGCGCGCAGGCGATGTATTGGTGCTCAACGACACTCGCGTTATCCATGCTCGTTTGCCTGGCCGCAAGGAGACCGGCGGTCGGGCCGAAATTTTCTTGCTGAAACGATTGGCGAATGGCGCATGGCAGGTTTTGGTGCGAGGCCGAAACCTCAACGAAGGCAAGCGCGTTTTGGTGGGTGAAGAAAACGCCGCGCACGCGTGGGCGACCATTGAGCAAGTGAAGGAGGGCCCGGTGCGGGTGGTGCGCTTCGAGCCGCCTATTGAAGACCTGCTCGATGATTTGGGCGAGGTTCCCCTGCCGCCATACATCCATGAACCATTGCCTGATCCCGAACGCTATCAAACGGTGTTTGGCCGGCGCGCCGGTTCGGTTGCTGCGCCCACGGCCGGATTGCACTTCACGCCGGAGCTGCTTTTGGCCCTGCGCGAAAAAGGCGTGCAGTTCGCGTATGTCACGCTGCATGTGGGCCTAGACACCTTCAAACCCGTAACCGAGGAAGACCCTCACGAACACAAAATGCATCGCGAGTGGGTCTCCATTAGCCCAGAGAGCGCGCGGTTGGTCAACGAAGCCCGATTGCGCGGCCATCGCATCGTGGCCGTTGGCACCACTTGCGTGCGCGCCCTGGAAACCGCAGCCAAAATTGCGTTGGGGCTGGCTCCGTGCGATCCCGCGCCTGAAGGCGCGGCGTGCGGTTGGCAAACCATCGCGGCATGGACGGGCGAAACCGATCTTTTCATCCTGCCCGGACACACTTTCCGCGCGGTCGATGCGATGCTCACCAACTTTCACTTGCCGCGCTCCACCCTGCTCATGCTCGTAGCCGCGTTTGCGGGAAAGGAACTCATCGACAGAGCCTATGCCGAGGCCATTGCCACCGGTTATCGGTTTTATTCCTTTGGCGATGCGATGTTAATTCTCTAGCGGATATTGGGATATTGGATACTGGACATTGAATGCTGACGACCAAAACCCTGTGCGAAACTCCCAATTACCCCAATACCTCAATATCCCAATACCCCAGTATCCCAATACCTCAATACCCCAGTACCCCAATACCCAATATCTCAATATACCCAATACCCAGACGAACCATGCCCTCATCTTCTCCCTCCCCCCGCCCCACCATTTCCATTGTCGCGCCAGTTTACAATGAAGAGGCCATCCTGCCAGAGCTCTATCGCCGCGTCGCCGAGACCATGGACGCATTGGGCGAGAGTTGGGAGTTGGTGCTGGTTAATGATGGCAGCTATGATCGTTCACTGGAAATCATGCATGAATTGCATGAACAAGACCCGCGCGTGCGCATTGTGAGCTTTTCTCGCAATTTTGGCCACCAGATCGCGATCACCGCGGGCATGGATTACGCTCAGGGCGACGCGGTCATCATTATTGATGCCGATTTGCAAGATCCGCCCAGCGTCATCGCCGAATTGGTGAAGAAATGGCGCGAGGGCTATGAAGTGGTTTACGCGGTGCGCAAAGAGCGCAAAGGTGAGAGCAAATTCAAACTATGGACGGCCAGCCTCTTTTACCGACTCATCGACAAAATCACCGGCGTGAACATCCCGCGCGATACGGGCGATTTCAGGTTGCTCGACCGCAAGGCTGTGAACGCGTTGCGTCGTATGAGAGAGCATCACCGTTTTATGCGCGGCATGTCGGTGTGGGTGGGGTTCAAGCAAACGGGCGTGGAGTATGTGCGCGAAGAGCGCTACGCAGGCGAGACCAAATATCCGCTGCGTAAAATGATCCGTTTCGCCTTAGATGGCATCACCTCTTTTTCCTACTTTCCTTTGCAGCTCGCCACTTATATGGGGTTCTTCATTGCTGGGCTTAGCGTGGTGGCCATTCTCATCACGATTGGGCTGCGTTTGTCGGGCAGCCGGGCCTTTTATGGCCAGGCCAGCACATTGGTCACGGTGCTCTTTTTGGGCGGTATTCAGCTCATCTCCTTGGGCATCATTGGCGAATATTTGGGACGCATTTACGATGAGGTGAAGCATCGTCCTTTGTATATTGTTGATGAAGCCGTGGGATTCGAGCATATGGGCGATGCAGACGAAAGGTCCGAGGCGGCCTGAATCGCGCCTTGCATTATGACCGCGCCGCGCGCGCTTGTTGCATCACGTCCTTGATCTGCTCCAGATGACTATAATCGTGAAAAAGACCGGCCAAAACGCGGGTGATGCAATTGTGTGGGCTGCGATATGGCGTGTAAACCCTCTCTAAATGCGGTTGGTCGGGCCAGGCGTTCAGGTAAGCCAGGCGAATGCGACGACTCTCTTCTAAGCGGTGCACCACGTCATCCACGGTGCGAATCTCGCGCCAGGGGACTTCATAGCGGCTACGACCACACACTTCAACCCCCCGCGCCAGTTCGGCGGCCTGCGCGCATGTTTCCTCGCTCGATGCGGTGACATGGGCAATAATATGGCCCAAAGTCCATCCCACATGCACATCTTCGGGATTTTCCGCAAAAGGGTCCTCGGCTTCGGGATCTTCCGGCGTGAACACCACATCTTCGTCCACAGCGTCTTGGATCAGCTGGAGCATGAGGTCGATCATCTCGTTGGTGGCTTCGATCAATTTTTCGCGGTCTACGTTCTGGGCCTTGGCCAGTTCGGCCAAACGCATTTCACGACGCGCCAAGGGGCCAAAATCAATGGATTTCATGGATAATGTCAAGGGTGTATGAAAGGATTGAGTTGAGAGCGGGGTTTTCATGGTTCGAATTTGCGCGTTTTTTATTCTCATCGAGCGGCGCAATCGTTTTTAGCCATGGTAAGATGCTGGCGGAGGATAAAAAAGAAGTGGTCGAGTCGTCAAGTCTGGCTTATCGTTGGTGAATAGATGTCATCAAATTTCCAAATGATGAAAGATTGTCATCCGTGCAACGTGCTGTTATACTTGGCAAAGAACGCGTTCTCGTTATTTCTCTCACACTCGCCTGTCGCCAGGAGGGAGCCATGCTCGTCAAAGATGCAATGACTACAGACCCCATTGTTGTTCGTCCCACGACGACCTTGCCGGAAATTCGGGATCTCATGAAAGAGCACAACATTCGCCGCGTGCCGGTGGTTCGCGAAAACGGCCAATTGGTTGGCATCATTTCCGACCACGACGTCATGACGGCTTTGCCTTCTCCGGCCACGACCTTGAGCAAGTGGGAAATGAACACGTTGTTGGACCAACTGGAAGCCAAGGAATTCATGACCAGTCCCGTCTATGTCACCTCGCCCGATTGTCCGTTGGAAGAGGTGGCGCGGTTTTTGCGAGATAGAAAGATCGGCGCCATGCCGGTAATGGAAGGGGATCGGTTGGTGGGCATTGTGACGGAGAGCGACATCTTTCGCGCCTTTGTCGACATGTTGAGCGGTGGAGATATTCCCGGTTTGCGGTTCGAGTTGCGGGTGGAGCGTCATCGGGGCATTCTTTCGCAGCTGGCCCATATTGTCAACGACAACGGGGGGTCCATTATCAGTATGGCAACGTTGAACGAGCCGGACGGCAAACACAAGCGCGTTCTGGTGAAAGAAGAGGGCGCGGATGCCGAGAGCGTGCGCGCGGCTTTGGAAGATGCGGATGTCGAGGTTTTGGATGTGCGCGAACGCGGCCGTTGCGCTTTCCCCACTGTGGGATGAATCTTTGGTGGTCCAGACCTGCCGGGCGCGATGACCGGCAGGTCCCTTGTTATCACACAATATCCCACATTTTCCCACAATATCCCACATTATCCCACAACCGGTGTGGGATAAGCGAGAGGGGAGTCAACTCACCCGCTCGGATTTTGCGTTGCCAACGTAACCTGGTATACTTTTCATCCGTTCGGGCTGACGAACCCTTTTGGGTGCGCGGCTGACCTGATTATCCTGCAAAAAAAATTTGTGTCGAAGCGCTTCTTGTAGCGCATGGGGTTTGCAAAGCTCAAAAGTGGGCCGTCGATCAAGCTATTGGTCGATGTTGAGAAGACGACAAAATCCATACGTCATACGCAACACGCAATACGAAGGAGCTTGCATGTCCACCCATGTGATGGAATACCAGCTCAACGGTAGCGCCTTGAATCCCGGCGATCTCCAACTGGAGGTCGAAAATGTCGTCTTGCGTTTTGGTGGAGTGACCGCTCTGGCCGGTGTGAGCTGCCAAACGCGCCAGGGGGAGATTATGGCCATTATTGGGCCAAATGGCGCGGGCAAGACGTCGTTACTCAATTGCATCAGCGGTCTTTATCGGCCTCAGCGTGGGAGCATTCGCTTCTATAATGATGGTCAGAGCTATGATCTCACGCGGCTGGCGCCTTACAAGATCGCGGCGATCGGTGTGGCTCGTTCCTTTCAAAACATTGAATTATTTAAGCACATGACCGTGCTCGACAATATCATGTCGGGCTTTCATGTCCATATGAAAACCGGCGTGCTTTCGGGCGCATTGTATTGGGGCAAGGCTCAGCAAGAGGAGATCAAATATCGCGCGTATGCAGAGGAGATCATCGACTTGTTGGAGATCGAGTCCATTCGCAAGCAAATGGTGGGCTCGCTTTCTTATGGATTGCAAAAGCGAGTGGAGCTGGCTCGCGCGCTGGCCATGCGCCCCGCGCTACTGTTGCTCGACGAACCCATGGCCGGGATGAACGCAGAGGAGAAGGAGGACATGGCCCGTTTCATCCTGGATGTAAACGAAGAGCACGGCGTGACGATCTTGCTCATCGAACACGACATGGGCGTGGTCATGGACATCTCCGATCGCGTGGTCGTGCTCAATTTTGGGGAGGTCATTGGCGATGGCCGCCCCGATGAAGTGCGCGAAAACCCTGAAGTCATCGAGGCCTATTTGGGCGAAGAATTGGCTCTGAGTAAAGGATGAACCATGCCTGCGGAAACCTTTCCCCAACTACTGGTCGAAAAAGCGAAACAGTATGGCCATAATAAGGTCGCCTTGCGCGAGAAAGAATATGGCATCTGGCAGCCGGTCACCTGGGCCGAGTATTTGGAGCATGTCAAATATTTTTGCCTGGGGCTGGTGAGCCTGGGCTTCGAACCGGGCGATACGGTGGCCATCATTGGCGACAACCGCCCCGAATGGGTTTATGCCGAATTGGCGGCGCAGGCCGCGCATGGGCAATCTATTGGCATTTATCAGGATAGCATTGTGCGCGAGGTCACCTACATTATCACCCACAGCGATTGCAAGTTCGTGGTGGTGGAGGATCAGGAGCAGGTGGACAAGATCATCGAGATTTGGCCTCAGCTCCATGGCGTGGAAAAGGTGATCTACTACGATCCCAAAGGGCTGCGAAACTACACCGAACCCTATCTCATGTTCTTTCCCGAGGTGGAGGAGCTAGGACGGGCCTTTGAAAAGAAGCATCCGGGCTGGTTTGAGCGGCGAGTGGCCGAGGGCAAACGCGACGATATCGCCATCCTCTCCACCACTTCGGGCACGACCGGCAACCCAAAGCTGGCCGTCCTGACGCACGACAATCTGCTAAGCATGGGCGCCAATCTTATGGCGGTTGACCCAATGACGCCCGACGACGAGTTTGTGAGCTTTTTGCCTTTGGCCTGGATCGGCGAGCAGATGATGTCTATGGCCTGCGGCTTGCAGGTGGGTTTCACCCTCAACTTCCCCGAAGAGCCGGAGACCGTGCAAGAAAACATTCGCGAAATCGGGCCGCAAGTCATGTTTTCGCCCCCGCGTATTTGGGAGAATATGGTGAGCCGCGTTCAGGTGAAAATCGAGGACGCGACGCGCTTGAAGCAAAAGATGTATGAGTGGGCCTTGCCCATTGGCTATGAAATGGCCGATGTTCGCTTCGAAAAGCGAGAGCCGAGTCGGAGCCTGAAACTCAAATATTTCCTGGCCGATTGGCTCATGTTTCAACACATCAAAGACCAACTCGGATTGCGCCACATCAAACGGGCCTACACGGGCGGCGCGGCTTTGGGTCCCGACGTCTTTCGTTTCTTCCATGCGTTGGGCGTCAACCTGAAGCAGATTTATGGCCAGACCGAGGTGAGCGGCATTGCGGTGCTCCACCGAGATGGCGATGTCAAATTTCAAACTGTGGGGCTTCCCATTCCGGGCACCGAGGTGCGCATTGCCGAGAATGGCGAAATCTTGATCAAAAGCCAGGCCGTGTTTCGGGGCTATTATCGCAACCCCGAAGCCACGACCTCCACCCTGGTGGATGGTTGGCTCCACACAGGCGACGCCGGCTATTTCGACGAAGATGGCCATCTCATTGTCATTGATCGCGCCAAGGATGTGATGACCCTGCAAGATGGCACCAAGTTCAGCCCGCAATTCATCGAAAACAAGCTCAAGTTTAGTCCTTATATCAAAGAGGCCGTGGTGTTCGGCGGGGGCGAACATCCATATGTGACCGCCATGATCAATATCGACATGGAAACGGTGGGCAAATGGGCCGAAAACCATCAGCTGGCCTACACCACCTACACCGATCTGGCGCAAAAGCCAGAGGTTTATGAACTGGTGCGCAAACATGTGGAGCGGAGCAATGCCGACCTGCCTCCGGCCGCGCGCATCCGGCGTTTTCTCCTTTTGCATAAGGAACTGGACGCGGACGACGCTGAGCTGACCCGCACTCGCAAAGTGCGCCGCCGGTTTGTGGCGCAGCGCTATGAAGAGATCATCGCCGCGCTGTATGGAGAAAAGGATTATCTCGACGTCACCACCACCATCACTTATCAGGATGGTCGCACCGCGACTTTGCAGACGCGCCTTCACATCGAAAGCCTTAACGGCCAGCGCATGGAGAAGGTGAGCGCATCCTGACACCCGGGTTTCATCTCTCTTTTCATCGCTTGAGGCTCTTTTATGGATCAATTCTTGCAACTCACCGTAACTGGTCTGACAAATGGGGCCATCTATGCTCTGGTGGCCGTGGGTTTCGTGCTCATCTACAAAGCGAGCGACGTGATCAACTTCGCTCAAGGGGAGTTCTTGTTGGTGGGCGCGTATGTGGCCGCGTTTCTCATCGGCGATTTGGGCCTGGTTTGGCCTATTGGCGCGGTGCTCACGGTGATCATTGCTGCGGCCATGGGCGTGGTCATCGAGCGATTGGTGCTGCGCCCGCTCATCGGAGAACCTATCATCTCGGTGATTATGGTCACCATTGGCCTGGCCAGCCTGTTGCGCGCCCTGGTGCTGGGAATTTGGGGCACCAAGCCCAAGGTGTTTCCGGCGTTCTTCCCCAAAAACGAAGTCTACATTTTCAACGCGGTGGTCACCACCGAAAAACTGGGCGCGATCGCGGTGGCGGGCGTGTTCTTATTGATATTCACCCTTTTCTTTCGCTACACGCGCGAGGGCATCGCCATGCGGGCCGTGGCCGATGATCAACAAGCGGCCTTGAGCATGGGCATCAGCGTCAAGCGCATTTTCGCCATGGCCTGGTCCATTTCAGCCATTACAGCCGCCATCGCCGGCGTGGTCGTGGCCAACACGCTCGAGGTGAGCGGAAATCTATCGGCCATTGGCCTTACGGTCTTTCCGGTGGTCATTCTGGGTGGGTTGGATAGCATTCCCGGCGCGCTCATCGGAGCGGCCATCATTGGCTTGCTCGAAGCCTACACCGGCGGCTATGTGGGCGATGGCAGCCTTAGCCAGGTTATCCCTTACATTGTGCTCGTGTTCATTCTCATGGTCCGACCCTACGGACTCTTTGGCAAAGAAATCATCGAGAGGGTCTGACGCGACGACAACGACATGGCGCCCTCGCTCAATCGATCCATGGTCAACCCCATACCAGTTCATTAATCGATAATTATGCAAAGCGGAATTTTTCACTCTAGCTATCAAAAAGACATGGCTTTGCGCCATACGCCTGCGCAAAAGGTGCGTCTTTTGTTGATAATTGTATTTTTACTCATTTTTCCGTTTTTGGCGGATAATTATTATTTGACGTTGGCCAACCAGATCGGGATCGCGGTCATCGGCGCGGTGGGGTTGAACATTCTCACGGGCTTCACCGGGCAAATTTCTTTGGGCACGGGCGCGTTTTTGGCTGTTGGCGCGTATACGGCCGCGTTGCTGGCCATTCGCTTCAACATGCCTATGTGGATCACCATCCCGGCCGGCGCGCTAATGACGGCGCTGGTGGGCGGATTGTTCGGCATTCCATCGCTGCGTTTGAAGGGTCTCTATTTGGCCATCGCCACGTTGGCCGCTCAGGTGATCATCATCTGGGTGGTGACGCATTGGGACACAGTCACGGGAGGGGTGGACGCCCTGTTTGTGAAAAATTATCTCTGGTTTGATGGCCAACAAGTTCGGTTCAACGAATTCAAATTCTATTGGATCATCATGGCCGTGGCCGTGCTGGTGGTGATGGCGGCTGTCAATCTTTTCCGCACGCGACCCGGTCGCGCGTTCATCGCCATTCGCGATCAAGACATCGCGGCCGAGGTCATGGGCGTGAATGTGTTTCGCTACAAGGTGGCTGCGTTCGCCACCTCTTCTTTCATGATCGGGTTGGCGGGCGCGCTTATTGCGCATTGGCGGCAGATCGTGACTTGGGAGCGGTTCACCATCGAGGTCTCGATCCTCTACCTGGCCATGATCATCATCGGCGGTCTCGGCTCGATTTCCGGCTCCATATATGGCGCCATCTTCATGACTTTGTTGCCGGCGTTTTTGCTCAATGTGGGGCAAAGCTTGGGCAGCGCCATACCCTTCATGGATCGCATCATCCCCTTCATTCAACAGGCCGTGTTCGGCATTGTCATCATTGTGTTCTTGATATTCGAACCCGAAGGCATTGCCAAAATGTGGCGGAACATCAAGGACTATTTCAGGCTGTGGCCTTTTAGTTATTGAACATCGTTCCCTTTCATTCACCCATTTCTCTTATCTTCTCACTCCCCCTCTCCCCGAAAAAAGGAGGCAGAAGTCATGAAAAAGCGCACTGTTTTAGCCATTGGTTTGGCGTTGCTGGCCGCGTTGTTATTGGCGGCGTGCGGCGGTGGCGGCGAGGCCGAACCTATCAAGATCGGGGCGATTTTCGATCTCACCGGCCCCACATCCGATGTGGGCACGCCATATGCCGAAGGTGAAAAGGGCTATGTCGAATGGATCAATGAGAACGGCGGCATCAATGGGCGCAAGGTCGAGTTAATCGCTCAGGATTACGCCTATAAGGTGGATCAGGCCGAGCAACTCTATTCGCAATATGTGAATCAGGACAAGGTGATCGCATTTTTGGGTTGGGGCACCGGCGACACCGAGGCGTTGCGCGCCAAAATCGCCGCGGACGAGATCCCCTTTATGTCGGCCTCCTATTCCATCAACCTGGCCGACATCAACGAAGCGCCTTACAATTTCTTGACCGGCACCAGTTATTCTGATCAGATGGTCATCGCCTTGCAGTGGATCAAGGACGACGCCGCGAGCAAGGGGGTGGATGCAAAGGTGGTTGTGTTCCACCATGATAGCCCCTTTGGCGAGAGCCCTGTGCCCGATGGTCAGGCTTATGCCGATGCAAACGGCATCGCCTATACAAACCTGGCCATGCCGCGCGGGGCCACCGACCTCACGCCTCAGCTGACCCAGGCGCAAGAATTCGGCGCAAACTACATTGTCATTCAAAATGTGTCCAGCCCCGCGGCTCTATTGGCCAAGAACGCCAAGAGTCTGGGCATGGACGTGCAGATCATCTGCCTGAACTGGTGTGCTGACGAGCTGTTTGTCAAGCTGGCCGAAGACGCGTCCGAAGGGGTTTTGGGCGTCATGCCTTTCTCGCCTGATCTAACCGTGCCCGGCGCGCAAGACGCGGCCAAGTTCTTGGAATCGAAGGGCGAAAAGCTGGAAGATTATGGTCTGCATTATGTGCAGGGGTGGACCACCGTCAAAGTGATGCTCGAGGGCGTCAAGCGCACGCTCGATGCGAAGAAGGAGCTCACCGGCGCCAATCTCAGAACCAGTCTTGAGGGCATTCAGAATTTTGATACGGGCGACGTGACCGCGCCTCTCAACTTCAGCCCCACCGATCATCGCGGCAACGACGCGGCCAAGTTGTATCAGGTTCAGAATGGTCAGTGGGTGGCCGTGAGCGATTACATTCACAGCCGCATCGAAGCCAAAGCCCACAAGTAGTTCAACGTTGGTTTTGGTCGGCGACCGGCGCGCCGGTCGCCGACCTCCTTATCGTCCAGGAGCGCGGCCATGCTCGTTCTCAACAACGTCGAGGTCATTTACGATCATGTCATCCTTGTGCTGAAAGGCATGTCGTTGCAGGTGGAGGAGGGCCAAATTGTCGCGTTGCTCGGGTCCAATGGCGCGGGCAAATCGACCACCCTCAAGGCCATCTCTGGCCTGTTGAAACCCGAGGATGGCGAGGTCACCGACGGCGAAATCCTCTTTCAAGGCGAACCGATTCATGTTTTGGACGCAGAAGATATTGTGCAGCGCGGCATCTTTCAGGTGATGGAGGGCCGCCGCGTGTTCGAGCACCTCACGGTGGAGGAGAATTTGCACGCGGGCGCATACACTCGCAAGGACCGCCGCCACATCGCGGATGACATCGAAATGGTGTATCGTTATTTTCCGCGGCTAAAAGAGCGCCGCACGCAAACCGCGGGTTATCTTTCGGGGGGTGAGCAACAAATGCTGGCCATTGGCCGCTCGCTTATGGCCCGCCCCAAGCTCATGATGTTGGACGAACCCTCTTTGGGGCTTGCCCCGCTTCTGGTGCGAGAGATATTTCATATTGTGCAGCGCATCAACCAGGAGCAAGGCGTAACCGTGTTATTGGTGGAGCAAAACGCAAATATCGCCCTGCAAATTGCCGATTATGCTTATATCATGGAAAATGGCCGCATTGTGCTAGATGGAGACCCCGCCACTTTGCGCGACAACGCGGACGTAAGAGAATTTTATCTCGGTCTCACCGAGGTGGGGCAGCGCAAGAGCTATCGCGATGTCAAACACTATAAACGCCGCAAACGCTGGCTGTCGTAGCGTCAGCGCAACGGTTGTGGTTGAACTACGCCCCATCGACGATTGACCTCGGGCGTTGGACTTCGGACACTGGACTTTATCGGAGGTGGAAGATGTTTGTTCAAGACGCGATGACGCCCAATCCCGTCGCGGTTTCGCCCAATGCATCGGTCCTGGAAATCTCGGAATTGTTGCAAGAGCATCGATTTCGTCGCGTGCCCGTGGTGGACGACGATGGCCATCTCGTGGGCATCGTTTCGCAGCGCGATGTGTTGGCCGCCAGCCCTGCCATCACCAGCACCCTGCCCGCGTGGGAGCGTCGTCAGTTCATGGCGCGCATCAAGGCCCGATTCGTCATGTCGAGGCCGGTGCTGGCCGTGACGCGCGATTGCCCTATCGAAGAGGCCTCGCGCATTTTGCTGGAGCGGAAGTTCGGCTCGTTGCCCGTGGTGGAGGAGGGGAAACTCGTGGGCATCATCACCGAGACGGACATTTTTCGCACCCTGGTGAACATGCTCAGCGGGGGCAATGAGCCGGGGATGCGGCTCTTGTTGCGCGTCGAACGCGAGAAAGGGGTGGTTTCCAGGCTTACGGCTCTGGTCAACGAGCATGGCGGCCGCGTCATCGCCATCGCCACCCTCAACGAGCCAGATGGCAAGCATAAGCAGGTGCTCATCAAAGAAGAGGGCGCGGATGTGAAAAGCCTGTATGCAGCCCTTGAAGCAGAAGAAGTGGAGGTGCTGGACGCGCGCGAACGGCGAAAATGCACGGTGGTGGAGCTGCCATAGGGCGGATGCAGGGGCCCCTGTTTTCCTGGTTGAGAAAAACGGAATAACAACCGAGCTCTTTCTGATAACGCTGGATGCAGGCGTTCCGCGCCCGGCGTAGACAAGGGGGCCGGGGGGAGGGGTTTTGTCATGAGCCTCGCGAGGCATGGGGGAATTCCCTTATAGGGGAGGGGGGAATGGTCTTATGTACAACCGAAGTGCTGTATGCTATTCTGGAAATCGTTATCACCCGTCCACGTTTGTTGTCTCAAGGAGAGAGATAGAATGGATTCCCAAATCAAACGCCTCACATTCCTACTGGTGGCTCTCATCGCTTTGGCTTTGGCGGTGAGCGCTTGCAATGCTGCTCAGGACCAATCATCGGCGTCAGAGCAAGAAAGCGTAAGCGCCGGGGAAACCGCTCAAGAGGAATCACCGCAATCAACCGCCGGTGAAGAGGGGGATAAGTGGTATCCCTATCCGGTGGAGGTGTGGGATCCTCCTTTCAACATGGATAGCCCGCGCAAAACCGTGGATTATGTTCCTCTGGAAAAAGCGGAAAAGCCTTGGGAGTTATGCGTCTCTTTCCCCCATATGAAAGACGCCTATTGGCTGGCAGTTGACTACGGTGTAGTGGATGAATCTCGTCGACTGGGTGTGAATATGCAGTTGGTCGAAGCGGGAGGCTACACCGAACTCAATACCCAAATCTCTCAAATTGAAGATTGCGTCGCGGCCGGCGCCGACGCGGTGATCATTGGGGCCATTTCGTATGATGGATTGAACAATCTTGTTTCAGAACTTCGTTCTCAAAATATTCCGGTCATCGATGTCATCAATGGCATGTCATCCCCCGAACTTTCCGCCAAGTCGCTGGTTTCTTTTGGCGAGATGGGCTATAAAGCCGGTGAATACCTGGCCAAGCTGCACCCCGCGGGAGGGGATTCCGTCAAGGTGGCCTGGTTCCCGGGTCCGGCCGGCGCCGGATGGGTGGAAGCGGGGAACGCCGGTTTCCTCGAGGCCGTGGCTCAAGGAGCTATCGAGGTGGTGGATACGAAATATGGCGACACCGGCAAAGAAGTTCAGTCGCAGCTTATCGAAGACGCACTCGAGGCCAATCCCGATATTGATTACATCGCTGGCACCGCGGTGACGGCCGAAGCCGCTGTGAGCATCCTGCGCGACCGAGGTCTTGATGACAAGATTAAGGTGATTTCCTATTACTTCACGCCCGGCGTCTACCAGGGCATTCAAAGTGGTCGCATGTTGGCCGCTCCCACCGATTCAGCCGTCATTCAAGGACGCATCGCCATCGATCAAGCTGTGCGCATTCTTGAAGGCAAAGATTACTTGAAGCATGTTGGCCCAAAACTGTATGTTGTTGACTCCAACAACATCAACACCTTTGATCGAGATTCCTCCTTGGCGCCCGATGGATTTAGCCCTGTGTTCCGGGTCACCGCCGAGTAAGTCTTTGCCGTCTTTGCATGGGTGGCCGGATCAAAGCCGGCCACCCATCATCCATCCTGTTTGCATTTTAGGTGCAGAGCCACGCATTCGATGAGCCAGCGACCACCGCAAGCCGCTATGGAAGAGAACATCATTTTGCATTGCCAAGGCATCTCGAAGCGTTTCCCGGGCGTCTTGGCGCTCGACCAGGTGGATTTTGACCTGCGCGCCGGTGAGGTGCATGTGTTGTTTGGCGAAAATGGGGCGGGGAAATCAACGCTTATCGGCGTCATAACGGGGGCGTATCAACCAACTTCAGGCCGCATGCTCTTTCGCGGCCAGGAGATAAAAAACCAATCTGTGCATCACGCGCGCAGTCATGGCATCAGTGCGGTGTTTCAAGAATTCTCCCTTGTGCCGCAACTCACCGTGGGTGAAAACCTTGCTTTGGGGGCGGAGCGCGAAAATCGATGGCTCTTGGATAAACGGGCGATGCAAAATGAAGCCAGCGCCATTATTCAAAAACTGGCCTTCCCGTTGCATCCAAATCAGGTTGTGGGGCATCTCAGCCGAGCCGAACAACAAATGGTGGAAATAGCCAAGGCTTTTCGGTCGGAGCTTTCTGTTCTCATTCTCGATGAACCTACGGCATCGTTGACAGAAAAAGAAACCGCGCGCCTTTTCGCTCTTATCAAACAAGTCAAGGCCGAGGGCGTGGGAATTATTTACACGACTCATCGCATGGCCGAGATCAAGCAAATTGCCGATAGAATCACTGTATTGCGCGATGGACGGGTGATCGCCACCGTTGACGCCGACGCTGTGGATGAAAATGAACTGTTGCGCCTGATGACCGGCCGCGTGATCGAGCAGGTGTTTCCTCAGATCAACTACCGGCCGCAAGAGGTGGTGCTCGAGGTGAACAATCTATCGACGCGCGATGTCGATCATGTTTCGTTTTATGTCCGACGCGGGGAGATCGTGGGTTTTGCTGGCCTGGTTGGTTCGGGCAAGTCGAGCGCGGCCCGCGCCTGCTTTGGCGCGGTCCATCCGCGTTGGGGCGAGATTCGCTTCCGCGGGGAGGATGTAACCCGGTCATCGCCGAAAGAGATGTTGGCGCGGGGTGCGTTTTACCTCCCTTCCGACCGTCGCTCCGAAGGCTTGCTCATGCAGCGCGGCGCTCGCGAGAACATCTCATTGCCAGCCCTGGATCTGAGCATGTTTTCTCGTTTTGGCTTCTTACGACGCCACGCCGAAAGCCGTCATACGCGCGCGTTGGCCAAACAACTTCGTTTGCAGCCGCTGGATATGGAGCGCCCTGTGGAGTTCTTTTCCGGCGGAAATCAGCAAAAAGTGCTTTTGGCGCGTTCTCTCACGCGTGATTTCGACCTATTTATTTTGGATGAGCCCACCATTGGCGTTGATATGGGCGCGCGCGTGGCCATTTATGAATTCATTGCCCAATTGTGTGAACAGGGGGCCGCTGTGCTGCTCATCTCGTCAGACTTGCCCGAGGTTTTGCACCTCGCGAATCGAGTTTACATTTTTCATCGCGGCCGACTCAAAGCCGAGCTTCAAGACGCGGATATTACAGAGGAAAATGTGTTGCGTCATTTCTTTGGGGGCAACGATGGCCATGCAACCGCCCAAGGCGCTCCGGCGCGGCCGACAACGTGATAAAGCTGCATCATAAGTATAAGTGGTTTCTTGCCTCTTCATCATAAGCAAAGGAGTGTTTTTCTATGCCTGTAGAAGCCGTTAGCTCGACAATACCGAGAAAAGTGGTTTCATCAGTTCAGAGAATTTTTGTCAAAGTGGGCGTATTGCCATTCTTGCTTGTGATCGCCATCATTATTTTTACAACTTTGTCGGATAATTATTTGACCTGGCGCAACATGCTCAATGTGTCTCGTCAGTCCACCTATCTCATCATTGTCGCCATCGGGCAAATGATTGTGTTGCTAACCGGCGGGTTCGATCTTTCTGTGGGGTCTATCATCGCGCTCACCTCGGTGGTGTCGGCAACCGTTATGTCGGCCGTGTATGGGGCGAACAACGATGCGGTTGCGCTGGCCATTGTGTTGGGCGTGTTGGCGGGTCTGGTGGTTGGCTCGTTTGTGGGCGTGCTCAATGGAGCGGGCGTCGCGCTTTTTGACGTCTCGCCCTTCATGATGACATTGGGCATGTCGTCGGTGGCGTTTGGGGTCTCGCTGTTCATGACAGGGGGCGTTCCGGTGTATGGGTTGCCTCCTCAGTACAGTGATATTTTTGGCTTCGGCGATCTCTTGAATGTGCCCACGCCCATTTGGGTTACGTTAGGCATTATTCTTATCTCATATTTACGTCTGAATTGGACAAAAACAGGCCGATATTTTTATGCGGTTGGCGGCAACATCAAGGCATCAGCGTTATCCGGGATCAACACCAAATATATTTTATTTCATGTTTATGTGCTAAGCGCGGCGTTGGCCGCCATTGCCGGCTTGCTTCTCACCGCGCGCCTGGAAACGGGCGAAGCAAATATCGGGGCCTCATTTCCTCTTGAATCCATCGCGGCATGCGTTATAGGCGGCGTGTCGCTGCGCGGCGGCGTGGGACGCATCGAAAATGTTGTCCTGGGCGCCATATTCATTGGTCTGGTTCAGAATGGCATGAACCTCGCCAGAATCGAATCCTATTTGCAAATTGTTGTGTTGGGCATATTGCTGATTGTAGCTGTTATCGCCGATCAGCTGCGCCAGCGATATGTCGCGGTTTTGCATGATTGAATTCGCCATTTATCTGCTGCAGGAGGAGCAACCATGACCACAATCACCGTAAACAGTGATATGGGTGAAGGGTACGGACTTTATAAGATCGGCGATGACGCCGGCATCATGCCCTATATTGATGTGGCCAACGTGGCTTGCGGGTTTCACGCTTCAGATCCGATCATCATGCACAAAACGGTCAGGCTGGCCAAGAAACATGGGGTGAAAGTGGGCGCGCATCCTTCTCTGCCAGACAGGCAAGGGTTTGGTCGGCGCGTGATGCATTTGGAAGCGGAGGAGCTGACCGATTTCCTTATTTATCAGGTGGGCGCGCTCAAAGCCTTTCTCGATATCGAGGGCATGGAGCTGAATCATATCAAGCCGCACGGGGCCCTATATGGCATGGCCGCGCGCGATGAATCGGTCGCCCGGGTGGTGTGTGAAGTGGCGGCATTGTTTGGCGTGCCTATTTTTGGCATGGCGAACACGCTTCATCAGCAAATGGCTGAAATGGTGGGGGTTCCCCTGGTGGCCGAGTTCTATTCAGATCTCGAATACAATGAAAATGGCGGGTTGATCATCACGCGTGAACATCATGCGGTGGAGCCAGCCGAGGCCGCCAGGCGCGTGCATCGCATGTTGACCGAAGGCAAGGTTCGTTCGGCCGAAGGCGTGGACATTTCCATCAGAGCCGAAAGCATTTGCGTGCATTCAGACACGCCCAATGCCGTAGCCATCGCTCGCGCTGTCAAGGAGGTTGTGACAGCCTTCAATCAAGACCATTGATCCATCCTCATTTTTCCACCTAATCCAGGAGCGCCATCATGTCGCGTCAGCAAATTTTGTCTCCCTTACCAGGCACATTCTATCGTCGTCCCAATCCAACGTCGGAGCCTTATGTGACCGAAGGCGATCCAGTCACCGCGGACCAAACCATTTGTCTGATAGAGATTATGAAACAGTTCAATGAGGTCAAGGCCGGGGTGAATGGCAAATTAGTGGAATTCCTGGTGGCCAACGAAGACGCCGTCATGGCCGGCCAACCCATTGCCATCGTCGAGATAGAATAACAACGCGTTTCAAGCCAATGAGGTGGCCGCGACCCATGCACAGCAACGCGTTTGACAAACTCCTTATTGCCAATCGTGGCGAGATCGCCGTTCGCATCATTCGCGCGGCGCGCGATTTAGGAATCCGCACAGTCGCGATCTATAGTGAAGCCGATCGCGACGCCCTCCACACCTGGCTTGCGGATGAAGCCCTTTGCATTGGCCCGCCTCCGGCCGGGAAGAGCTACTTGAATCCAGACGCCATCATTGCCGCAGCCAAACAGTCAGGCGCGCAGGCGATTCATCCGGGCTATGGTTTTTTGGCGGAGAGCGCCGAATTTGCGAAAAAGTGCGCGGAGGCCGGCTTGATCTTTGTGGGTCCTTTGGCTGAGTCCATCGCCTCCATGGGCGATAAAGCATTGGCGCGGCGAACGGCCGAATTGGCGGGCGTGTCCACGGTTCCCGGCACACCACAACCGATTCGCGATGTCGAAGACGCCAGGGCTTGGGCCGATGAGATCGGGTATCCGGTGATGATAAAGGCCGCTGGCGGGGGCGGCGGCCGCGGCATTCGAGTGGCGCAAAACCGCGACGAGCTGGAGCAGGCGTTGCCCATCGCCCAATACGAGGCCCAGGCGGCCTTTGGAAACAAAGCCGTCTATTTGGAAAAATTCATTCCTCATGCGCGTCATGTCGAAGTGCAAATTCTCGGAGATGGCCGCCAGTGCATTCACCTTTTTGAACGGGAGTGCTCAATCCAGCGTAAGCGACAAAAGGTCGTGGAGGAGGCGCTCTCCCCCTGCATCGACGACGAACAACGGTCGCAAATCACCCTTGCCGCCGTGCGTCTGGCCAATGCCGTGGCATATCGCGGCGCGGGGACCCTCGAATTTTTGGTTGATCCCGAAACGAAGGCGTTTTACTTCATCGAAATGAACACCCGCATTCAGGTTGAGCATCCTGTCACGGAACTGGTTTGTGGGGTGGACCTGGTGCAAGAACAAATTCGGGTCGCGGCCGGCGCGTCGCTTCGTCTTCGGCAAGAGGATGTCCGGCCTCAGGGATGGGCCATCGAATGTCGAATCAATGCTGAGAACCCTTCCCAAAACTTCATGCCTCATCCGGGCCAGGTCCAACGTCTGCGGCTCCCTGGCGGCCCGTGGGTGCGAGTGGACACCGCGTTGTACGAAGGTTACACCATTCCACCCTTTTACGATTCGCTCATCGCCAAAGTCATTGTTTGGGGTGAGACGCGAGAAGAAGCCATTCGGCGAATGCGGCGCGCGCTTTATGAACTGCACATCGAAGGCGTGAGCACCACCAAATCCATGCTCGAACAGTTGTTTGTCAATCCCTGCTTTGCCAGCGGTCAATATCACACAAACTTTCTCGAGCGTTGGCTCGACGCCGAATATCGCCAAGCATAGCCGCCCTCATCACGCCGGGCGCTCTCTATCTCATACATCACCATTCCTATTTCAAACCATATTTTTCAAGGAGGCTGCCATGTCAGAAAACGCTCGTTCAACTGCGCGGTACAGTTATGGCGGCGACGAGCAGATCTTCGTTCAATTGGATGAAGAGATGAGCTTACAAGCCAATTTTCGGGCCATGGCCATTGCTGAACTCATACGCCAGCGCGCCATTCCGGGGATCGTCGATGTCTGTCCGGCCAATGCATCTTATCAAGTGCTTTTTGATCCCGATGTCATCCATCCACAGGATCTTATGCAAGAGCTGCAGGCTATCGACAACGAAGTGGGAGACGCCATGGATTTTGATTTAACCACTCGCATTATCGAGGTTCCGGTCTATTATAACGATCCCTGGACCTATGAAACGCTGATGCGGTTTCGAGATCGGCACCAATCGCCCGAAACGACCGACCTGGAATACGCGGCGCGCATCAATGGGCTCGATTCGGTCGAGGCGTTCATTGAGGCGCACTCCGGTTCGCCCTGGTTTACATCCATGGTTGGCTTTGTGGCCGGGTTGCCGTTTCTCTTTCAGATGACGCCTCGCGAACGTCAGTTGGAGGTGCCAAAATACTTGCGACCGCGAACAGACACGCCCGCGCTGACCATTGGCCATGGCGGTTGCTTTTCGTGCATTTATTCTGTGCGCGGCGCGGGCGGGTATCAAATGTTTGGCATCACGCCGGCCCCGATTTTCGATCCGGAGCAACGGCTGCCCGACTTTGCAGATTTTATGATTTTTTTCAATCCTGGCGATATTGTAAAGTTCCGGCCCATCGATCGTGAAGAGTATGATGAATATCGCGCTCAAGTTGAAGATGGCGCTTTCCGTTTTCACAAGAGGGAAGTGCATTTCAAATTGAGCGAGTTTCTCTCCGATCCCGACGGCTACAATCGTGGTTTAATGGAGGCGCTCAATGGCAATTAAAGTAATCAAACCCGGTCTGGCAACCTCGATTCAAGACAGAGGACGATGGGGCTACTATCATGTGGGCATTCCCCCTTCGGGCGCGATGGACCAATATTCCTTCCTGGCCGCCAATTTGTTGGTGGGCAACGACGAAAACGCCGCGGTCCTCGAATGCACCTACCTGGGCCCCGAGCTTGAATTCCAACAGAACGCCGTCGTCGCGGTGACGGGCGCTGAGATGAGCCCGCGTTTGAATGGTCAAGAGATGCCGCTATGGACATCGTTTGAAGTGAGAGCGGGAGATCGACTCTCTTTTGACTTTCTCAAACGCGGCGCGCGCACTTATGTGGCCGTGTCTGGCGGCATCGATGTGCCCATCATCCTGGGTAGTCGCTCGCTTTACGGGTTGGGCGCGTTTGGCGGATTCGAAGGCCGGAACCTTCAGGAGGGCGATTTGTTGCCCATAGGCGCGAATGGCTCCGCCTTTGTGGAGCGCTCGGTCCCCCAGGACCTGCGCATCGCCTTTCCCGAGCTCATCGAAATTCGGGTGATGATGGGGCTTTACGATTATTTGCTCACCGAAGAAGGGTTGAAGAACTTTTTCGAGACCACGTGGACGCTAACGCCGGTGGCCGATCGCATTGGATTTCGGTACAAAGGCTCGGAGTTGCGTTTCATCAAAAGAAAACAACCCTTCGGAGCCGGAAGCGATCCTTCCAACATCGTCGACGCGGCCTATCCCATTGGCTCGATTCAAGTGCCCGGCGGGCTGGAGCCGATCATCTTGCATCGCGACGCAGTCTCGGGCGGCGGATACGCCATGATCGGCACCGTCATTAGCGCGGATATGGACGCGGTCGCTCAGACCCAGCCCAACAGCAAAACCCGTTTCATCGCCGTTGATCTCGATCAGGCTTTGGCGGCTCGGCAAGAGCGCAACCAGCGTATTGCCAGATTACGAGAAGCCCTCGCAGCCTGAACCCGCCGATTGGTTCATCACCTCACACCACTCAGGAGCAAAAAAAGATGCACCCCACGTATATGGATGTTTTTCGTCCCGCCAAACGTCGAGATGCGCTTCTTTACGACATGAGTCTCATTTTGTTTGGCTCTATATTGATCGCGCTTTCGGCCCAAGTGGCCATTCGTTTGCCTTTTAACCCAGTGCCTATCACCGGTCAAACGTTTGCTGTTCTTCTATTGGCGGCGCTCTTGGGCCGAGTGCGCGGCGCGGCCGCCGTGTTGACCTACCTCGCGGAAGGCGCTTTGGGCTTTCCCGTGTTCGCCGGCGGCGCGGGCGGTTTTTATGTTTTGCTCGGTCCCACCGCGGGCTACCTGTTTGGCTTTGTTGTTGCGGCTTTCCTGGTTGGATGGTTGGCCGAGCGCGGTTGGGATCGCGGTTTTTCAAGCACGATCGCGGCCATGTTCATGGGCAATGTCGCGATCTATGGCTTTGGCGCGCTTTGGCTTGGCCTTTTGATCGGGCTTGAACAAGCCATCGTGGCGGGCGTGCTGCCCTTCCTGCTGGGAGACGCCCTAAAGATGGTGGCGGCCGCTCTCGCGCTTCCCTTGGGCTGGAGGCTCATCGGAGCCACTCATAAGATGGAGCCATAATCTGGCATGTCGAAAACCGAGATGCTCATAATGACCATAGCCGCGACGCCGCGATCACCCCCTTCATCTCTACCAGGATGGAAGATGCATTCTTGCGATGCGGGCGTCTGTTTTGTATGATTGAGGCTCATCGACGCCATCGCGCGCGCCAATGAAAAGGATTGCGTCCGCCCACTCCTCTTCCCATTGAGCCGTCAGTCATGAATCGTATTTTACTTGCCGATGATCACAGTGTGGTCCGATACGGTTTGCGCACCGCGCTCAGCGAACTTGAGGAGACAGAGGTGGTTGCCGAGGTGGGCAGCGGAGCGGAGCTTTTTCGGGCGCTGGCCAAATATAGGCCCGATTGCCTTTTGGTCGATGTCACCATGCCCGATTTCGAACCGATTGCGGCCATTCGTGAAATACGCGCCCAATATCCTGATATGCGCATATTGGTTGTGAGCGCGTATGACGATGATGTTTATGTTCAGGGCTTGCTCAGTGTGGGTGTGGATGGATATCATTTGAAAGACCAACCGTTGAGCGATCTGCGACTGGCCGTGCAGCGCGTCATGGCCGGAGAGCGCTGGCTTTCTCCACCCTTATTGGATAGGTTGCTTTCCAAATCGAACCAGCAGCCAAGCGTCCCCATGCTCACCGAACGGCAGCGTCAGATACTGAAGCTCTTGTATTTGGGCTACGATAATCAAAACATTGCCAACCAGATGGGCATCAGCGTCAAGACGGTGGAAAATCATCTTACGCGACTTTATCGTCGGCTGGGCGTGCTTAGTCGTTTGGAGGCGGTTCGTTATGTCCACGATAACCCCCTCATCTTGGAAACAGCCCCTGTTTCTCAGGCAAAATTGCAAGAATACACCATCGAGATGCCCGTCAAATCGCAGATCGCGGTCTTGATTGTGGATGACAACGGGCGATATCGGCAGCAATTGTCTCAGATGATCGCCAACATCTCCCCCATCGTGGTGGTTTACGAAGCGCAAAATGTCCGCCAGGCATTGACCATCTCCGAACAAGTGCAACCAAAACTGGCCTTCATCGATGTCCTGCTCGGTAATGAGAATGGCATTCAATGCACATCCTTGTTGAAAAAACGTTCGCCCCAGACGCGCATTATTCTTATTAGCGCGTATCCCGATCGCGAATTCCATCGCAGTGGACTGGAGCATGGGGCGTCCGCCTTTATCGATAAACGAGATCTCGATGCCATTACCATTCGCCAAATCCTTGCGGATATCGCCTACTGAAAAGCAGACTGGGGCGTTGTTGGAGGTGTCAGGCGTATCCTATCGAGTTGGTGCGCTCGAGATATTACGCGATGTGAGCTTTTGTTTGAACCGCGGGGAGGTGGTTGGTTTGGCCGGAAGCAGCGGCGCGGGAAAAACCACGCTCTTGCGCATATTCACCGGCCAGATCACGCCGGAGACCGGGAAAATATATTACCAGGGAGTGGCGCAGAAGTGGCCATTTCCTGCCCATAATTTCCCCATAGGCGCGATTCATCACCAACCCGAGTTGGTGGATTCTCTCGATATTACAAGCAATGTCTTTTTGGGGCACGAATTGTGTTGGCCCATTCCGTTCTTGGAGGTCCCAAATCGGGGTCGGATGGAGGTCGAAACGCGACGCATCTTAAACGAACTCGACCTATATCTTGACAATTTGCGCATGCCTGTGGGCTATCTATCCAATGAGCAGCGCCATCTTATCGCCATCGCCAAGACGATGATTCGGCCTTTGGAGCTGGTGCTCGTGGATGATCCCAGCATTTTTTTGAATTACCCTTATCAACAAAAGCTGTTGGCCCTTATCCGCTCCTGGCAAAATGCCGGCGCAAGCGTCATATTCGCCAGTGACAATCTCGATCATTTATTTGCGGTGGCGGATCGAATCATTGTTTTGCAGCAGGGCCGACTCGTGGCCGACACGCCCACCGATCAAACCTCGCGCGAAAATATTGTTGGCGCCATGATAGACGCGGCCGATCGCAAACAACGCACGCCCACAATATGGGCGCTGGATAGTTATTTCCAAGCCCGAAAACAGGCCGAAATCCTTCGGCACAATCAGATGCTGCTAGAGCAGAATCTGGCCGCGCAAGATGTGCTCAATCGTCGCCTGGTCGACCAACTGGCCGAACAGGTCAAAGCCTTGGACGCGGCCAACCTGGCCTTGCAAAACGCCCAGCGCCGATTGCTGACCGAACGAGAGCTCGAGCGCAAGCGCTTGGCCCGCGAATTGCACGATGAGATGATTCAGGCGTTGTTGGGTCTGAGTTATCAATTGGAGGGCATTCGAGATAAGGCCGTGAAAAAGCAACCCATCGGCGATGACCTGAATGACGTGCGCGAAGGCATTCGAGAATTGGTGGACTCATTGCGTCGGGTGTGCCGAGACCTGCGACCGCCCACCATCGACAGCCTTGGGCTGGGCGCGGCTTTGCAATCGTATACGCAAGAATGGTCCGCGCGCACCGGCATACGCGTCGAGTTGGTGCTCGAAGCGCAGGTTGGGCGATTGCCAGAGTCGATCGAATTATCCATTTTTCGCATTGTTCAAGAAAGCCTGAGCAACGTATGGAAGCACTCCAGCGCTGATTGCGTGCGCATCACCCTGTGTCATCCCTCGCCCCGGAAACTATTGATGACCATCGCCGACAATGGCATCGGCATTCCCGATGAATTTGACTTGGTCGAGGTGAGTCGTTCGGGCCACTATGGCCTGCTCGGCATAAGTGAACGCGTGACCTTGATGGGAGGAAAGCTGAATTTGCGCAATCAAATTGATGGCGGGCTCATCATCGAAGTGGAAATACCCCATCCCAAAGTGAGTGGATGATTTTCGTCTCTTCACGTTCCCGCGCTCAAAATATCCAGCCCGCGCAGCAGTCTCTCGCGCCATATCCCCTCTTCGTCCAGCCGAATCCATAGCGCAGTGCGTCCCACATGGACGCCCTCGCCCAACTGATATTGCAGACGCTCGCGCTGGAGGCGCGCGACCGCGTCGCTGCGCACCACCAACTGGTCGTGGTCGCGGCCAATGCTGGTGACGCCCGCTCGCAAAGCCAACACCTTCACCCGAAGCTGATACAAAAGGTTTTCCACCTCGGCCGGCGGGGGGCCAAAGCGATCGCGTAATTCGCGAGCCATCTCGTCTATCTCGCCTGGCGTGTGTAGGCCGGCGATGCGTCGATACAACTGCAAGCGCAGGGCCTCGTCCTGAATGTAATGGGGGGGCAAGCCTGCGTCCAGGGGGAGATCCATATGCACGGTGGGGCCCATGGGTTCGATGAGCGCGGCCACATCCAGCGCGCCCTGAGGAAGACGCCCCTCGTTTCGCAGGTCTTCGATGGCCTGCGCCAACAGTCGCACATAAAGATCAAAGCCCACCGCGGCGATGTGCCCATGTTGCCGCGCGCCCAGAAGCTCGCCCGCGCCGCGTATTTCCAGATCGCGCATGGCAATGCGGAAGCCTGCGCCCAGCTCCCCGGCCTCCTGGATGGCCTCAAGGCGACGACGCGCTTCGAGCGTCAGGGGCTTATGCTTATCGTAGAGCAAATAAGCGTAGGCCCGCACCGCGGCGCGGCCCACCCGTCCCCGAAGCTGGTAGAGCTGGGCCAGGCCGAACGTATCGGCCCGGTTGATGATGATGGTGTTGGCGTTGGGAATATCCAGGCCGCTCTCGATGATGGTGGTGCACACCAACACATCGTATTTCCCTTCCGCGAATTCGAGCATGGTGCGCTCGAGCTCGCGTTCGGGCATCTGTCCGTGGCCCACGGCCACGCGCGCTTCGGGAACCAGCTTGCGAATGCGATTGGCCATCTGCTCGATGCCGCGCACCCGGTTGTGCACAAAGAAAACCTGGCCGTTGCGGTCCAATTCCCGCAAGATCGCGTTGCGAATCAGGGTTTCGTCGTAAAAAGCGACCGTGGTCTGGATGGGAAGACGCTCGGCCGGCGGGGTGTCGATGGTGCTGAGATCGCGCACGCCGGTCAGGCTCATATAGAGGGTGCGAGGAATCGGGGTGGCCGTCAGCGTGAGCACATCCACTTGAGTGCGCAGTTGCTTGATGCGCTCCTTATGACGCACGCCGAAACGCTGCTCCTCGTCGATGATGAGCAGGCCCAGGTCCTTGAATTCCACATCCTTGGAGAGCAGGCGATGCGTGCCGATGACCACATCTACGGTTCCTTCGGCCAGGCCCTGCAAGGTCTCGCGCTGTTGTCGGGGCGTGCGAAATCGCGAAAGCATGTGCACCTCGACGGGAAACGCGCGCAATCGCTCCTGAAATGTCTTGAAATGTTGCTGCGCAAGCACAGTGGTGGGCGCGAGCAAGGCCACCTGTTTGTTGTCCATAATGGCCTTGAAGGCCGCGCGCAGGGCCACTTCGGTCTTGCCATAGCCCACATCGCCGCACACCAGCCGGTCCATGGGCCGCGGTTTCTCCATGTCCTCTTTCACGGCCTCAATGGCCACCAATTGGTCGTCGGTTTCTACATAGGGAAAGGAGGCCTCGAGTTCGCGTTGCCATTCACTGTCGGGTGAAAACGCGTGTCCGCTTGCGATCTCGCGTCGCGCGTAGAGTTCGAGCAGCTCCTCGGCGATTTCGGCCACGGCTTTTTTGGTGCGAGCCTTCACCAATCCCCAATCGGCCCCGCCCAGGCGATGCAACTTGGGAGCGATGTCGCTCGGTCCTACATAGCGCACCAGTCGGTCGGCCTGATGCACGGGCACATAGAGCTTATCGTTGTGCGCATACTCCACCAGGAGATAATCCCGCTCGATGCCATCGATTTCGATTTTGGTGAGGCCCACGAATTTGCCGATGCCATGCTCCATGTGCACCACATAGTCTCCGGCGCGGATATCCGCGAAAAAGGATTCGGGCGCGGCCGCGCGCGGTCGCCGGCTACGACGTCGGCGAGCTTTGCCCCAACCAAATATTTCTGCATCGGTCAAAAAAGAGAGTGTGATCGAACGGTCGGCAAATCGCCAGCCCTCGTCGAACTGGCCCTGAATGAGACTGATGCTTCCCTCGGGCGGCTGGTTGGGCAGTTCGCTTTGCACATGCACCATGACGCCTTGGGCGTGAAATATCTCTTCGAGCCGCGCGGCCTGTCTGGTCACCAATACGATGCGCTGCCCGGCCTTGCGCATGGCCTCCACCTGTTCGACCACTCGTTTCAGCTGTCCTCCCCAGCGCGGGCCGGCATGAAACTGCCGGCCCAAAGGCGAACCAACGCTGGTTATGTGGCCATCCAATTTGCCTTGCCCCAGCACGATGGGCCGTCGCTTCTCGATATGAGGGCGCAGTTCGTCCCAGGTGAGAAAAGGCCGTTGCAGACCAGCGGGGATGTCGCCGCTTGCCGTCAGATCAGCTTCGATTTGATGGGCCTGACCTTCGAGATCAAGCGCGGTCGCGGCCGCGTCGGCCGCGGCGTCGATGAGCAGCAAGCCCTCCTTGGGCAGATAATCCAATAGCGTGGCCGGCTGCTCATAGAGATAGGGGAGATAAAATTCGATGCCCGCAAACGCGGTTTTTGCCGCCAAATGGTCGCGTGCGGTTTCAAAAGCCAGTTGCGCGGGCGGATGACAACCGCCGAGATCAAGACGGCTCAGTTTTTCGGCTGCGGCCTCGCCGCGGTCGAGGAGCGCTTCGCTGCCCGGGCCCACCAGGATGCGTTCGAGGAATCCGCCAGGCAACGTGCGCTGTGTGGCCGGATCGAAACGGCGCAGACTATCGATTTCGTCGCCCCAGAGCTCCATGCGCACCGGATAGGGTTCGTTGGGCGGCCAGATGTCGATGATGCCCCCGCGACGGCTAAACTGGCCCGGCGCCTCAACCAGGCTTTCATGCCGATAGCCCGCGCGTAGCCAACGCTCGATGAGCTCGCGCATATCGATGATGTCGCCGCGGCGAAGGCTGCGCAAATAACGGCGAAACGCGCGCGGGGGCGCGGTGCGTTGCATGAGCGCTCGCACTGAAGTCACCACCACAGGCGGTGTGGTTTGTTGCATGCCAGGACGCCGCCACGACGCCAGCGCGACCAACGCGGCCAGGCGGGCCTGCCGCGTCTCTCGCGACCAATGGATGCGTTCAAAGGGCAGGGCGTCTGGCTCGGCAAATAGATGCACGCGGCCGCTTTCAGGCCCCAACCACACTTGCAGTTGCTCGGCCATTTGCCGCGCGGTTTCGCTGCGCGCGGTGAGCAGAGCAATGGGCCATTCCGCCAGCGCCAGGCCCGCGGCCACAAAACTGCGCGCCGAGGCGATAACGCCCAGGGGATGCGCGGGTCTTTCGCCCGCGATCAGGCTCTCGAGCAGGGCCGCGAACTCGGGCCGTTCGCGCAAAAGGACGACTAGCCCTCCCAGGTGAAGCGACGCCCCCGTGGGTGCGACGCGTTCCTCATGATGAGATTGGCGCAGCGCTTGGTGGGATGATTTGTTGGCCATTTTCTGGTTGCGTCACCGGTCGCCCCTCTTATCCGTTTGGGCCGTTTGCTGCGTCTTGTTCGTCTTCCTCGGCGCGTGCGCTGCAAGCTCTCTTCGCCGCGCTCAAGTCGCTTTTCATCGCGTTGAACGCGTTCATGGCCGCGTCGATGCCATTCGTCAGCCAACATTCCAGGGCCTGCACCGCGCGCTCGCGCACCTGCGCCATGATGGCCTCTTCCTCGGGTGTAAAGTCTTGTAATACATACGCGGCGGGGTCCATGCGGCCGGGAGGTCGGTCGATGCCCACGCGCAGTCGCGGAAAGCGATCGCTGCCCAGACGTTGGATAATGGACCTCATGCCATTATGGCCGCCTGCGCCGCCAAAGGGCCGCAGCCGAATCTTGCCCAGGGGCAAATCCAGGTCGTCGTACACAACCATGAGGTCGTCCAGGTCGATCTTATAAAAATGAACCAACGGCTGCACGGCCTCGCCGCTGAGATTCATGTAGGTCATTGGTTTGATCAAAAGCGCGCGTTGATCGCCGATGACGCCATCGGCCAGCCGGGCTTTGTATTTGACTTTGCCGAATTCCAGCCCGTGCGCAGCGGCCAGCGCATCGACGATTTGAAAGCCGACATTGTGGCGATTATTACGATAACGCAGACCAGGATTACCCAGGCCAACGATGAGCTTCATGAGGAACGGAGGTCGAGGAGCAATGAGTTGCCGGTCAACTGCGCTAAGCGACGCAGTATCCAATATCCAACAACCAATAACCAGTAATCTTAATCAATACCGCATGATCAATCGATAGTAGAGCCAGGTGAGGATGTTTTTGATGGCGAAGAAGACGCCGATGAAAAGAAAGGTGAATAAAACGACTTTCGCGCCTGTGAAGAACGCCTGCGTCGAGCGCTCGAACAAATGAGCTATCGCCAATTCCTGATTGTCGTCATGCTCTTCGGGGCCGGCTCCGATGGCCAGGGTGGGGGTCGGGCTGGGCGCTGGCGTGGGCGTGGGGATTTCGGGCGTGACTACGACAGGCGTGGGCGTGGGGGGTTCGGGCGTGGGGGTGACGGTGGGAGTGGGCGTTTGTTCGGGCGTGGGCGTCTCGGTGGGAAGCGCGTTGCCCACGAGCACGCGACGGACGAAATATTCATCGAAATTGCCGTCGCGACGCACCACGCGTAGACGCAGCGTGTAGGTGCCGTCGGGCGCGGTGCGCGTATCCCACCGGCCCAGCTCTCCGCTTTGAACGGGCGTTTCAAATACGCCGATATTGAACCAGTTTTCGGTGCCGAAAGGCGCGGCCGCAAGTTCATATTTCCAGAAATCCGGATGCACAGCCGTGCCGCGAATAACCACAACCCCGCGCAAAACTTCGGTTTCGGGCGGATAACTGATGCCAGACCCGCCCTGCGCGTGCAAAAGACGCGGGGCGAAGAAAATGAACAAAGCGATTAGTGGGAGCGGCGCAAGCCGAAGGAGCCATTGGGGCATGATGTTTTTTCGCGATGAAGGGGGTGATGCGCGCGCATGATGCGGGCGCAAGCAATTAGTTTAGCATAAATCCTCGCGCGCACCCAAAGTCCGCGTCGCGGCAGGGTTTGGTTCAGAAAATCCGATATAATGTTTTTACTTTCTTTCGGAAGTGCTTGACATCAAAAGAAAGTTATAGTAGAATGCCTTACGAACGCCTCGCAAGCACGATATTCACCCCCTTTTTGCACCCTCATCAGGATTCCGCTCGTGGGCAACGGTCACCGATTTACGGAAAACAGAGGAGCCATTCGCCCTGCGTTACCAAAGGATGAACGGCTATGAATCCTGCCTCACAACCCATCATGCAATTGCGACGCATCTCAAAACGCTTTGGCGCCACGCAAGCGTTGGATGATGTGTCGCTGGACATCTATCCCGGGGAGGTGCAAGCGCTGATCGGGGAGAATGGCGCCGGGAAATCCACGCTGATCAAGATTATGACGGGCATCTATCAGCCGGATCAGGGAGAGATGCGACTGGAGGGGCGGCCCATCAAGGTGAGAAATTCGCAGGAAGCGCAAGTGTATGGCATTGCCGCCATCTATCAGGAGCCTATGGTGTTTCCCGATTTGAACGTGGCGGAAAATATTTTTATCAGCCATCGAGATTTTGGGCCTCTGGTGCGGTGGAAGGAAATGCACCGCCGGGCCGAAGCGATATTGGCTCAGCTCGACGTTCGGCTGGATGTGCGCCAACCTGCTCGCGGCCTGACTCTGGCGGCTCAGCAAGTTGTGGAAATCGCCAAGGCGATTTCTTTGGATGCGCGCGTGCTGATTATGGACGAACCTACGGCCTCGCTTTCGGCTCACGAAGTGCGCCAACTCTTTCTACTGGTGGAGCGGCTGCGAAAGAAGGGGGTGGCGGTTCTCTTCATCGGACACCGCCTGGAGGAGGTGTTCGAGATCGCGGACCGCATCACCATTCTGCGAGACGGCAAATTGATCGCCAGCCATCTCGCGTCTGAAGGGGTCAGCGCCGAGCAAGTGATTCGAGAAATGGTGGGGCGCGAGGTGGAGGAATTTTTCGCCAAGACGACGGCCGAACGAGGCGACATCGCGCTCACGGTGGAAAATTTGGGCAAGCGGGGGGTTTTTTCGGGCATTCATTTTCAAGTTCGGCGAGGCGAGGTGTTGGGTTTCGCCGGCCTGGTGGGTTCGCGACGCACCGACGTGGGTTTGGCGTTGTTTGGCATTGAGCCGGCCGATGAGGGGCGCATCATTCTCGATGGGCAAGAGGTTGAGATACGCTCCTCGCGACAGGCTCTCGAACATGGCGTGGCTTACATGAGCGAAGATCGGCGGCAGCTCGGCCTGGTGTTGCCCATGTCCATTACGGCAAATATCACCTTGCCCACGCTAAGAAGCTATCTCAACGGCTTGGGTTTGGTGCAGCGCCAAAAGGAGAAAAGCGTGGCCGAGAAGTTCAAAGAGCGTTTGAGCATCCGCGCGCCTTCCGTTGAAGCGCCTGTGGCTCAGCTTTCGGGCGGCAACCAACAAAAGGTTATGCTGGCTAAATGGCTCAACGCCGGCCCCAAAGTGCTTATTCTCGACGAACCCACAAGAGGCATCGATGTGGGTGCGAAGGCCGAAGTTCACCAGTTGGTGGATGAGCTGGCGGAGCAAGGGCTGGCCATTATTGTCATCTCCTCTGATTTACCGGAGGTGCTTTCTATGTGCGATCGCATTCTTGTGATGCGCGAAGGGCGGCAAATGGGCGTTTTCTCGCGCGATGAGGCCACCCAAGAGGTGATCATGACCGCGGCCATGGGACAAAATAACGCCGTTGCGGAGGGGGCGTCATGAGTCGATTGATGCGCCATTTCCAGCCTGAGCAACTGCGCGAGTTGGTGCTCTTCATATTAATTTTGCTGATGATGTTTTTCTTCAGCACCCAGATTCAAAATTATTTCAGCCCCCGTTTTTTCAATCGCGTCTCCACCAGCGTGGCCATTATTGCCGTGTTGGCCGTGGCTCAGACGCTGGTGGTGCTCACCGCGAACATCGATCTATCCATTGGCTCCATCGTTGGCTTTACCGCTTATTTTGGCGGTCAGATACTGGCTCATAACAACGACATGCCGCCTCTGCTCATTGTCTTTATCGCCATCGGCATGGGTTTGATCATGGGGCTTATCAATGGCGCTTTGGTGGCTTATGGCGGCGTGCCCTCGATTATTGTCACCCTGGGCACATTGGCCATTTACCGTTCGGCTCTGGTTCAGTTTTCGGGCGCGCAAACTGTGCTTACGGCCAATCTGCCCGAATGGATTCTCGAACTGCCGCGTATGAATGTTTTTAGCATCGGAAAGCTTGATTTTCGGGTGATGGTGGCGCTGGCCTTGGCCGTCGTATTGCTATTTCATTTCATTCTCAAATACACTTCGTATGGTCGGCGGCTTTATGCCATTGGCTCCAATTCAGAAGCGGCGGAAATGGCCGGCATTCCTTCGAAGCGCATCGTGTTTATGGCCTTTTTGCTTTCGGGCGCGTTGTCAGGACTAGCCGGGTTCATGTTTCTGGCTCGTTTTGGCACCATTACCGTGGTTGCAGGATTGGGGTTGGAATTTGCGGCTGTGGGCGCGGTGGTTGTGGGCGGCGTCAACATTTTTGGCGGCTCGGGCACCATGCTTGGCGCTTTGCTCGGCGCAACGCTCATCAATATTCTCGACCAAAGCCTGATCCGGTGGATGGCTATCAGTGAGTTTTGGCGAGACTTTTTGCTCGGGTTCTTGATCTTGATGTCGGTGGCTTTGGATGCGGTGGTGATGAATCGTTTGAAGCGCCTGTGGGCCAGAAAGGACATGGCCATCTCCGGACGCCGGGACGAGCATCCTATCGAGGGGGTGAGTCATGGCTAAGATCATCAAGGCTCTGAAGGGATGGGAGGGCTTTTTGCTGGCTCTGCTGACCATGATTGTCATTTTCAATAGCACACTGGCGCCCGAGTATCTGCAAGTGAATAATTGGATCAATCTTTTCGAGTTGTCCATCGAAAAAATCATCGTGGCGCTGATTATGGCCTTCATCATCATCAACGCGGAGATCGATCTTTCAGTGGCTTCGACCATGGGGCTGACCGCGGCGGTGTTGGCCTGGATGAATCACGCGGGCCATCCCTTTGCCCTGGCCTTGGCCACGGCGTTTCTGATGGGCGCGTTGGCCGGAGCATTCAATGGATTCTGGATCGCCTATGTGGGCTTGCCCTCGTTGGTGGTGACCCTGGCCACCATGATCATGTATCGGGGCGGCGCGCGCGTGTTCATGGAGGATAAATCCTTCGGCGATTTTCCAGAATGGTTCAACAACTTGGGCCAACAGGGCCTGATCGGCCCCTTGCCCTTCGCCCTGATTTTGTTCGTGATTCTCGCCGCGCTCGCCATCATCATCCTGCAATATTCTGGATTTGGGCGCTATGTTTATGTGATTGGGAACAATCGAGAGGTGGCGCGTTACTCGGGCATTAATGTTCGTCGCATCAAGTTGATACTATTCACCTTTTCAGGATTGATTTCCGGCATGGCGGGGATTTTGTTTGCCGCTCGTTTGGGCGCTGTGCGAGGAGACACCGCATTGGGTTTCGAGCTGGATATTATCACCATGGTTTTATTGGGCGGCGTGAGCATTTTTGGCGGCTCCGGCTCGATTTTCGGCGTGCTTCTTTCCATTTTGATCATCCTCAATCTTCGGAATGGCATGTCTTTGCTCAATCTCACCGGTCATCTTCAAACCGGCGTCATTGGCATTTTGCTCATCCTCTCTGTTCTTCTTCCAAACCTGGCGCAGCGCGTGCAAGAACTCTGGCGGCGGCGACGGTATCGCTCGTCATCTGGCGAGGAAGCGGTGCAAATGCCCTGAACCCTGCCGCGTTTATTTTTCTCTTTCATGGCGCCGCTTTTCTAAAGGCGAGCATCCGGTTCACACAAAACCCGTTTCATAAATTCACACCCTCTCCAACCTTTTTTTCATCGTTTCTCAAAGGAGGACAAGAATGAAAAAGCATCTCCGCTCGATGATCGTTTTGCTGTTGGTCGCGCTGCTGTTGGCCGCGTGCGCCGGCGCGGCCGAGCCCACAACGGCTCCTGCGCAGCCAACACAACCCCCGGCAAAGGAAGAACCTACAACGGCTCCACCGCCCACGGAAGCGCCCAAGGAGGAGCCAACCAAAGAAGCAATGCCCGAAACCCCAGGCGGCGAGGTCGTCAAGCCCAAGCCTGGCATAGAGGCCAACATGGTCTTGCTGCCCAAGTTCCTGGGCATTCTCGTGTTTGATCAGGCCAATGAAGGCGCTCAGGAAGCGCACGCTGAATTACAAAATCCCGGCAAACTGGAGTTTCTTGGTCCGACGCCTGAGAATAGCGTGGCGGGGCAGATCGACATTGTAACGACGGCGGCCACGCAAGGGATGGATGCGATCATGATATCCAACAATGCCGGCGACCAGATTGTGCCGGCGGTGAAGGCGGCCAAGGATG
>JAADII010000078.1 GCA_013151415.1 Chloroflexota bacterium | reverse complement strand
AGACGATAGGACGATGAGGTTAGGTTTGGCCATGGTCTCTTCGTCCTATGGTCCCATCGTCTACTTTGGTCTACGTTGGTCGGCGCAAGCGATTTTCATCCGTATCGGAGTGGGCGCGCCCGCCGTCGGACTGCGATATATCATCAACCTTGCAGATTACTTGGCGTTTGACTTCTTTGCTAACCCGCAATCGGTACATGATCAGTCTCGTTCCCAGTCTTCCAGGTCATCGGCGCCTGTGGCCAAAGCCAGTTCAGCTTTGAGAGCGATCAGAGCATCTTCTAAATCTTCGATTTCTTCCATGAGTCGATTCCATTGATCAGGCGCGATTAACACCGCAACCGGCTTGCCGCGTTGCACAAGAACAAGCGGCTCGCGTTGCAATTGGGCGAAAATCTCACTCTGGCGTTGACGCAGATCGGAAAGAGTGACAGTTTCGGGAACGAGGCCGAGTGTAGGCATAATCGAATCTCCATATCAGGCGAATTGTCGTCCCATTCTATCATCTGGAGATCAAAGAAGTCAATGGCTGCGAGCGAAAGCCGCCAGACCCGTGGCGATATCCACCCCCTCTTTGCTGCGCTCTGCGAAGGGGTCGAACCCGGCCAGGATGCTCCCCGCGGCGCGCAAGTTTTCGTAGACCGGCTCGCCGCTTTCATGGATGGGTCGCCAGCTTGCATCCACGCGCACGCCCCCGCGGAAGATGGGATGACCGTCGGGGTCGAGAAAACGGGGCCGGAACCACTGACTGCGTTGTTGAGGCAAAGTGAGGGGCAGGTCGAAGATGGTTTCCCACACGCGGCCCGCGTGGCCGCTATCGATGCCGCCGCCCAGGATGCCGCCCGTGGCCAGCAAAAAATTCTCGGCCCGATGCCTGAGCGGCCGCGCCGCGGTTTCGGTCTCCACCCAGAGGACGCGCCCCTTTTCCGCTTGGAAGCCGATGACCTCCATCCCGGCCTCGACTCTCGCGCCCAGACTTTCCACCCGATCGCGCAGCGCCCGATACAGACGGATACCGGGAACACTGGGCGGCAGCGTGGGGATCTCGAACACTTCGGCTTCGAGGATGTCTTGCAACTCGGCCAGGACCGCGGGGTGGTCGTCCAGGCCCAGGATGGCGGGCAGGCCCACGCGTTCACCCGGCTCGACCAGTTTCTTCAAGGCCCGGCCCAATTCTCGACGCCGCGCGGGGTCGTCCAGGGCCTGGGCCAGGTGCACGGTGGTGAAATCGCGACGTTCGGTGATGAGGCTGAGGGGCAGGAAGGCCGCGCGGGCCGCGTGACCCTGTTTGCGCAGGTTGTCGGCGATGAGCGCGGGGTAAAAATCGCGCAGGCCGCGAAAACCCACGATGAGCATGGGGTCATCTCGGCTCAGGTCGCCCGCGATTTGGCCCGCGGGGGCCAGAAAGACGGGTCGAGGCGCGCCCGCGGGCGAAGGCAATCGCAGGTTTTCACCCTCTGCAGCCGCTCCCACATAGGGCAGACCCATGTTCTCGGCCAGGGTTGCGAATTCGCTCAGGGCCGAGAACACCGCGTCCTCGCCCAGAAGCCGGTAAGGATGGTCGGCCGGCAGATCGGGAAGTCGCTCACGGGGACGACGCACCATCTCGCTTTCGCCGGGGACGCAGCCCAACGCGTCGATGGTTCCCGCGCTCCAATGCAGCGCGCCCAACCCCTTGCTCACCACGCGTACGCGCAAGTCTTTCTGCGCGGCTGCATACGCGGCCATCAACCCCGACAATCCCGCGCCGATAATCAGTAGATCGAGCATATTTTATAGGCCTCTCGCGCCAACAATGCCACTGCCCAAAACATAAATAGGAGAGAACGCAAATAGACACTGGTGGGAAGAAACATGGATAGGATTCTACGATTACGGTAAGTTCTTTGCTGAGTCGCCGTTGCCGCGCTCCATCTTCTCCTGGTCGCGTTTCATGGCCAGAATATCCTCAAGCGGCAAGCCCGTCAACTGACTGATGAGCGGTTCGTCGAGAATGCCCAGCAGGCCGCGCGCCATTTCCAATTTCGTTTCTTTCTCGATCTCTTCTCGTATTTCGTCTTGCGCTTTTCGCATTTCTTCTTCCATTTCTTCCTTCGCTTTTCGCATTTCTTTTTCCATTTCTTCTTTCACTTTGTCTTTGATCTCTTCTTCCATTTCCAGGCGGACTCTCTCGAGCCATGTCATTTCGATATCGCGTAGAACCACCATCACTTCACCTCCGGGTTCGGGGATAGTCTCCATCGGGAGATACGTGCTGATCAAGTTGATTAAAAACAATTTGTCGCCCTCTGTCAAATCGCTGTCCCAAACCGAACGATAGCCCTCCAACTTGACCTCGGCCGGGTGCATGTCACCGGCATCCATCAGGGCCGTCAGTGCGGCAATGGCCGGATGATCGGCATCGAAATATTCCGACGCCGGAAGATCGGGCAATCCCACCTGGCCATATAAAAATCGAATCAACGGTTGGCCGAAGAGGTCTTCATCGTATGTTTTCCATGTCAATCCCCCGCTATTCGGGATGAGCGTCAAGGCCAGAGGCAGAACCCGTTTGCCGCGCAATGCTCGGAGAAGCGTGAAGTATTCGAACATGCGATACGGCAACGTGACCAGTTGACGGGCTTCCACCTCGATGTGAACGAGAATGATCTCCTCCTCGCCGTCCAAGGTCTCGACCTCGGCCACGAAGTCGGCGATGCGCATCTTTGCATGGGGCAAATTGGCGATTAGCTCGTTTCCGATGGGTTTATATGAACCGAGATCGAGATGCGCGGCGATGTCGGGAAAGAAGACTTCGAGAAAGTCGGGCAGGAATCGGTGCAAGAATTCCTTGAAAAGACGATCATGGGCCGTATGAGAGGCCGAGGCTTCCTGGGTCATGATTCTTTTTCCAAGCCGGGCGTGGTATCCATGGCGTAGAAATCGGTGAGCGGGCTTTTCAAATGGGGATCGGGGAGATGGTCCGCGCTCATGATGCTGAGGTAAATGAGCCTGTCCAACTGCTCCTGCTTGAGTTGTCGCCCCCATAAAATCGGCGCCAGGCCCTTCCAGCGCTCCTGCAAAAAATCGCGCAACAGCAAGTTGGGATTGAACATTTCTCCTCCAACTCCCTCCTCCCGCGGCTCGCTGACCTCTGACCTCTGACCCCCGTTCCCCGTCCCCCGCCTCCTGTTCTCATGCAAAATCCCCACCGCCCGATAAGTGCAGAATCCGCCCTGACACGGCCCCATGCCCAGGCGCACGTCGCGGCGCAGGTCGTCTAAGGTCACGGTGGGATTGCTGGCCGCGGCCTCCTCCAACATGCCGCGGGTGACCAGCTCGCACTCGCACACCAACTCGCCCTGTTTGTGTTGCGCCTCCACCTCGTGCAGGCGGTGTCCCAGCCAGTGATGGCCTTGCCGCGCGGCCGGGATGGGGGTGTGCGCGGTGGCGCAGGACTTGCGTTGGCCCAAATATTCGCAGGCTTTGTCCACGGTCTTTTCGGCCATGAGGCGGAAAGTGGTCCACTTGCCGCCGGTGATGGTGAGAAATCCGGCCACGCCGTCGCGCGCCTGATGGTCGAGCAGCGCGAATTGTCGCGTCGCGTCGCGACTCGCGCCCGCGAAATGCTCCTGATAGAGCGGCCGCACCCCGGCCCAGGCCCGCAGAATGCGCGCTTGGCTGAGGCCCGGAACCAGCTTGTCCCCCTCCTCGAGCATCAACCGCACCTCCCACGGCTCGATGCGCAGATTTTCCGGGTCCGCCACCTTTTCGTCGGTGGTGCCGATGATGGACACCGTGTGCGCGGGAACCAGAATATCGCCGTCCGAGGGCATCTTGCAGCGGTTGATCACGGTGTTGACCAGGCGATGGTTCGTGGCCACCATGGTTCCTTTGCCCGGAATCACATCCACCCGCACCCCGGCCAGGGCCGCTATCTTCCCGGCCCAGGCCCCGGCCGCGTTGATGACCATGTCGGCGTGAATTTCCACATCCTCGCCCGCGACCATGTCTCGCACCCGCGCGCCCACCACCCGGCGTTCGCCCTCGCCGCCCACCACCAGCAAATCGACGACTTCATGATAGGTGAGGATGCGCGCGCCCAGCGATTGAGCGGCCTGCGCGACCGCATGAGTGGCCAGAAAGCTGTCTGCGGACGCATCGGGCACTTCGAACACGCGACTGATGCGCGGGTTGAGCAGCGGTTCGCGGCGCAGCGCTTCGGCCACCGAAATCTCCGCGCAGGGCACGCCCGTCTCGCGACACGCGGCCAGAAACCGGTCGGGATACTCGCCCTCGTCTTCGGGCGTGACCACGAAAAAACCGCCCGTGTCCTCGATGCAATGGGCGATGATCTCACGCAAGATGCGGTTTTCGGCAATGCATTCGCGGGCGCTGACGGGGTCTTTGACCACATAACGGCCGCCGCTGTGCAGCAGACCATGATAGCGGCCTGTGGTTCCGTGAGTGAGATCGCGTTTCTCCACCAACACCACGCGGAACCCGCGCAGGGCCGCGTCCCAGGCCACACCCGTTCCCGTGGCCCCGCCGCCGATGACGAGGAGGTCGGTGGTGATTTGTCTCATGGTTTGCAACCTCTATCGGAAAGATTTGGCAAACGCTGCAACACTATTTACTCTGTTCTCCGGCCAATTCGAGAACAGCAACCCGCGTGTGATGCGCGAGGCGGAAACGAAGTGATTCCAATTGATTCAGGAATGGAGCAACAGAAGATATGAGACCGGCTCGTTTTGCATCGAGCAACAGTCCCAAGGTTCCGGTTAAAGGAAGCTCTAACATAGTCGCTATGCGACGAGCCAAGGCGTCATCAAGAACGACAACCGCGTTGCTCAACTCCAGCCCAAGCATCAGCACCTCAGTTTCACCCGGACCCAAATCGGTTACAAGGACTGTAGCAGACTCGCTCGTAGGACGTTGCACAGTAACCCAGTTCAATGTATTTACATTCGGCAGCGGAACCCCTAAAGCGCGACCTTGTCTAAGTTCTTCCACCACAGAGGGCGGCACAAACACCTTCGTAGCCAGTGCTGGAAGCACATGCAGCAATCCTAACTGATATAAATATTGAATGGGTGAGGTGTCGCAAATGAGGTCAGGCAAGGCGGGTCTCCCGTTGCAGTTCTTCTTTGCTCAAACGGAATGTGTCTACACCGAATTCGGCCAGTTTTGTCAGGAAGACAGTGCGGGGAACGCCCGCCAGGCGCGCGGCTGCGCCAGACGAAAGGCGTTCCAATTCAAAGAGTTTGACGGCAGCGGCCATGCGCAACAGATCGGCAGCCTCATCTGGTGGCGTTTTCAGAGCGACTAAAGTTTCATCGGGGATGTCCATTGTGATCGATTTCATATCTCACCTCCTACTCATTGAGGTTACGCATCGCCCCTATTTTATCACATGTGCGGCGAATGAGCCTGCCCCACTCACAACCTCCGCTCCCGGCGCGGCTCTCGTAACAAATGCCGAGCCGGGTAAGCCGGTTCGTTGGCGGTATTGCGCGATGATGCTTTGCGCCGCGTCCTCCGCGTAAGACGTTCTCGCCAGAGCAATGACGCAACCGCCGAACCCCGCGCCCGTGAGTCGCGCACCCAATACGCCCGGCGTCTGTAGCGCCAGTTCGACCAATGCATCCAGCGCCGGACTGCTCACTTCGTAATCAGTGCGCAGGCTTTCGTGCGATTCGACCATCAACTCGCCCAACCTGGTCATGTCGCCTTCGCGCAAGGCCCGCGCGGCCGAGAGCACGCGCACGTTCTCGTTGATCACATGCCGCGCCCGTTTTCGCTCCACCTCATCCAAACGCTTCGCTTCCGCGACCAGCATCGCGGGCGAGACGTCGCGCAGGGCCTGAATATGGGGATAGGCCGCCTGCAACTTACGCATCGCGGATTCGCACTGGCTGCGACGCTCATTATAGGCCGAGCCGGCCAGAGTGCGGGGCGCGGCGCTATCCAAAACAACAATGCGCACCGAATCGGGCATGGGGATGGGGTCAATGTCGAGGGTGCGGCAATCGATGAGAAGCGCGTGTTTCTCGCGGCCCAAGGCCGAGACCAATTGGTCCATGATCCCGCATTGCACGCCCACCCATTCATTTTCGGCCCGTTGGCACAATCGCGCGGCCTCCATCGGCGCCCAGGCCGCATCGGAAACCAGCGCGAACGCGCGCGCCGCGGCCAACTCCAGCGCGGCCGACGAGGACAGCCCCGAACCGACGGGCACATTCCCGGCCAACGCGCCCTCCCAACCCGTCAGCTTGCACCCCACCGACTGCAAAGCCCAGACCACGCCCTTGATGTATTCGATCCAGCCCTGGCCGCGCTCGAAATCATGCAATGAAAACTGGGCCGTCTCGTCGAAATCGAGGGAATGCACGCGCACCAGGCCATCCGCGCGGTAGCGCAACGCTATGCACACCCCGCGGTCGATGCTCATGGGCAGCACAAAGCCATCGTTATAGTCGGTGTGCTCGCCGATGAGATTCACCCGACCCGGCGCGCGCACCACCGCGTCCGGCTCGCGCCCATATCGATGCGCAAACGCTCGCTCGGCCTCGACGCGGCAGCCGCCCATGCCCCATTCAATGCTCGTGCGGCGCGGGCGTGAGTGTTTCGGCCCCTCGTAGTTTCCCGGTGAGACGTTGGGGATGATGAATGAGAATTGGCAGGCACTGTGAACAGATCCATGCGTCTCTGCCATCATGGCGCAAGGCCACCAAGGGCACTATGGTTTCCGGTCGGTTGCAGTTCAGACAATGATAAGCGGTTTGTTGGGTCATTTGATGAATATCCTTTGGTTTGAGATAGGCGTTTTCAGGCGCGCCAGACGAGAAATCAGCGCGCCCACTGATCTAAAAGATAATCGAAGAACGCTTTTTTGTCCACCTTGTCGAGGGCGATGATGCGTTTGCCGCCCGGCTCGATCTTGGTGCGGCCCTGGCTGCGGCCCGAGGGGATGATCACCACCTCCCATTCTCGAGTCTCGAACAAATCGGGGCGGCCCAGATAGCCGGTGGTGAGCACATCCCAACAATAATAATCCTGATGCATGACCAGCGCGTAACAGTATCCGGCCAGTTCCGAAAGGGGATATTGCGGTCGTCGGCCCAGCGTCTCCACGAATTCGGGCGTGATCTGCACCGTGTTGGTGATGTCCAACGGACAAAGCGTGATGGGAATGTCGGTTTGCCAGATCTCGTATGCGGCCCAGGGGTCCCAATACACGTTCCATTCCATGGACATGTCTTGGCCGCCATCAATCCAGTGCGAGACATTGCCCGGAACATTGAGCGCGCCGCCCATCCACACAATGCGCTTGATCTTGGATTGGATGTGGGGGGCCAGACGCAGGGCCTCGGCGATGGTGGTTAATGGCCCGGTTTCGAGGATGGTGACTGGTTCATCCGCTGCGGCCAGGGTGCGGGCCACGAATTCCTGGCCGGCTTCCGCAGCCAACGGCGTTTCGATGCGGTCGCGACGATTGAGGATGGGAAAATAGTTGACGTGGAATGAACTGCGGCGAAACGCGCGTGGGAATGGGTTCACCCCGCGCACGGTGCTGCGCGCGACCGGGATGCTCGAACGGCCCATCAAATCCATGATCTTGCGCGTGGCGCCGACGGCCGGCTCGATGTAGCAATCGGCCGGAGTCACCACCACGCCCAACACATCGATATGCTCCATGGTGAGCAGCAGCATCAGGGCCAGATAGTCATCCAGCCCGCCGTCGTGGTCGAATAACACCGGTTCACGGCTCATACTGCACCTCCGTCACAAGGCTTGCAACTTTGCGTATGAACGTCTAAAATGAAGTTAAATCACCTTTTTGCATGGCCCTCGTCCACAAAGGCGGGAGGGTAAATACATCATGTCAGGAGCGATGTCCACGGTTGTCGAAGCGCCAACCCAATCGGTCGATCGGTCTCTATTCATGAGCTACGAAGCGTATCGGGCCTGGGTGGGTGAGACCGCGATGGCCGAATGGGTCGATGGAGAGGTCATTGTCTTTATGCCCCTCAAACGCATACATCAGGAATTGGTCGGATTTCTGTACGCATTGTTGCGCGCATTCGTTGATTATCATCACGCGGGCAAGGTGTTGATGGCGCCCTTTGAGATGCGATTATCGCACTCTGCTCGCGAACCCGACATTCTATTCGTGGCGCAAGAGCATTTGTCACGCCTTGCTGAGACTCGGTTGGAGGGGCCGGCCGACCTGGTGGTGGAGGTGATTTCGGATGATAGCGAACGAAGAGATCGCGTGGACAAGTTCAATGAGTATATGGAAGCCGGCGTTCGCGAGTACTGGGTCATCGATCCGCGATCGGGTCGCAAACAGGCCGATTTTTGGGTGATGGATGAACAAGGTCGCTATCTGGCTGCTAGGGTGGATGAGGCGGGCGCGTATCATTCCTCGGTGCTGAACGGGTTTTGGTTGCGCGTCGATTGGCTATGGCAAGACCCTCATCCAAATGTTCAGCTTCTCTTTGCAGAGATGGTGGGGCTTTCTGACGAGGTGAAGCGCGCTTTCGAGGGCGGCTAATCCGGGCTAACGTTCGCTATTGCTCCGCACGTGCGGGTTGTTCATCATTCGCTGATTCGGGTTCGAGGGCTTCTTCCGGGGCCTCCTCTTCGTCCGAGACCTCCGTCGACGTTTGCTCCTCTGCAAAAGGGGGTTCAGCATCGTCGGTTTGGGGCATGATCAACTCGCCGTGCATGAAAGCGCCCTCGTCGAGATAAAACGATTGCACGCGGATGGTTCCCCACATGCGTCCGCCTTCCAGCAACTCCACTCGCCGCGCGTTCAATTCGCCTTTGTACGCGCCCGCGACCGACACCACATCGGCCTTGATGTCGGCATGAACGCGCGCATCCTTGCCGATGACGACGTTGTTCAGGGTCTCGATGCGACCGCCCTCCATCACGCCGTCGATGCGGATGGACGCGTCGCACTTGATCTCGCCGCGCACGGTGGCCGCGCGGCCAATGGAAACTTCGATTCGGTCAGGTTCAGGACGACGAACGCGTCGGAACATAGAGAAACTCCTGTTGGGTGTCAAGGTATTAGGTGTTGAGATATTGGGTATTGGATGCTTGGGGCGTATCAAACTTTTGGCATCTAAAATATCCAATATCCAATACCCAGTATCTACATATCCACTATCATCCCAAATGTTTCAGCAGCGGGCCCATGGACTCGCCGCCGTGAATGCGGGTGATGGCCTCGGCCAACATGGACGCGACCGAGAGGATTTCCAGTTTGGGGTGGCGTTTTTCGGGTGGGACGTGAATGGTGTTGGAGACCACAAGACGCTTGATGTAGGGCGCTTCCAACCGCTCCAGGGCGGAGGGGAGTAACACGGGATGGGTGATGGCCATCCACACTTCGGGTTTGGCCCCCTGCTTCACCAACTCCTCCACCTGGGTGAGCACGCTGCCCCCGGCAATGATGTCGTCGAAGACAATGGGCGTTTTGCCTTCGATGTCGCCGACGATGGCCATGGTCTCCACATCGCTGAAGCTGGTGCGGCGCTTGTGCATGAGCACCAGGGGCAAATCGAGCAGGCGGGCGAAGCGTCCCGCCAGCTTGGCCCGCCCCACGTCCGGAGCGACCACGACCGCGTCCTCCAGGTTTTGTTGTCGAAAATAATCGGCGAAGATGGTCATGGCCGAAAGCGGGTCCACGGGAATGGTGAAAAAACCTTGCGTGGCCTCGGCGTGGATGTCCATATAGATGACGCGCGTCGCGCCCATGGTTTCCAGCATGGTGGCCACGACGCGGGCGCTGATGGCCTCGCGACCGCGGGCCATGCGCTCTTGCCGGGCATAAGGGAAATAGGGGATGACCACATTGATGGCATAGGCCGAGGCGCGACGAAACGCGTCGATATAGAGCAACAGCTCCATGAGATTGTCATTCACCGGCTCGGGGCACGGCTGCACGATGTAGATGTCGTCATCGCGCACCAGTTCATCGATGGTGACATGGATTTCCGAGTCGGGGAGATGTTGCGTGGTGCACTTTCCCAACGGTTTGCGCAGATGCCTGGCGATTTCCTCGGCCAACGGTCGATTGGCCGTGCCCGAAAAGAGACGAATGGGATGTCGGTTCATGGTTCGTATGGCGCCGCCTGCAATTCAGATGAGCCCCACTTCCAAGACGCTGCCGGCTCTCTCCTTTACCGTCACGCCGACGCGCTCACTCAACCGCTCTAATGCCTGGTGGGTGCGTCTTTGCGCCTGGGCCAGTTCTTTGACGCTCTGCTCCGTGCGCCTCTGCGCTTCGGCCAATTCCTGGACAGAAGCTTCCAACCGATCCATACGATGGTCAGCGCGCTTTTGCACTTCGATCAATTCTTTGAGGCTTTCTTCGGTGCG
>JAADII010000032.1 GCA_013151415.1 Chloroflexota bacterium | reverse complement strand
ATCGAGCCCATCGGCGCGCAGGAAGACATCCACGTCGTCCTCGATCATCTCATGTCCGGAGCATTGCGGGCCTGGGCGCAATCCATCGCCGAACGCATGAAAACCCCACCCAAGGCCCTGATCCTGGCCGCGGGCAAGGGAACTCGCTTGCAAACCGTGCTCAACGACCGTCCCAAGCCCATGGCCCCGCTAAACGGTCGGCCCCTCCTTGCCTACACCATCGACTGGCTCAAACAATACGGCATTCGCGAGATCGCCATCAACCTCCATCATCATCCCCAGGTCATCACCGACTACTTCGGCGACGGCTCGGCCCACGACGTGCGCATTCACTACGCCTACGAACCCACCCTGCTGGGCACGGCCGGTGCGGTGCGCAATCTAGACGGCTTCCTCGACGATGACCGCCCCCTCCTCGTCGTTTACGGCGACGTGCTCACCGACATGAACCTCCGGGACCTCCTCCTCTTCCACCATCAAAACGCGGCCAACGACGCCAACACCGGCGCCACCCTCAGCCTTTACCGCGTGCCCAACGTCACCGAGGTGGGCCTGGTGGACATCGATGAACGCGGTCGCATCCACCGCTTTATCGAAAAACCGCAACCTCACGAAGTCTTCACCGACCTGGCCAACGCCGGCGTTCTCGTGATCGAGCCGCACGTCATCGAGCACATCCCCTGTGACGGATTCTGCGATTTCGGCCGCGACCTCTTCCCCAAACTTTTGGCGCAAGACATCCCTCTCTACGGCTGGGTCGCACCACCTCACGCCTACATCCTCGACATCGGCACGCCCGAAAAATACCGCCGCGCCCAACGCGAATGGAGTATTAAGGCTAAGGTTAAGGTTGAGCTGACCCCTCAACCTCAACCTCAGCCTCAACCTTAACCTCAACCTCAACCTCAACCCCCTCCCTATGCTCCCCGCCATTTTCCTCGACCGCGACGGCGTGATCAACCACAACCGCGCCGACTACGTCAAATCCTGGGATGAATTCGTCTTTCTTCCCGGCGCGCTCACCGCGCTGCAACGACTAGGCGCGTTGGGATGGCCCATCATCGTCATCACCAACCAATCCGCGGTCGGTCGCGGCCTGGTCACCCCGCTCACCATCGAGATCATTCACGCCAACATGGTGAGCGCCATCACTCGCGCCGGCGGACACATCACCGATGTCTGCTACTGTCCTCACCACCCCAACGACGGCTGCCCCTGCCGCAAGCCCCGGCCCGGCCTGCTCCTAACCGCGGCCCGTCGCTGGAACATCGATCTGGCCAACAGCTACTTCGTGGGCGACGCCATGACCGACATCCTCGCCGCGCATGCGGTCGGCATTCAGCCCATCCTCGTGCAAACCGGCCGCGGTCGCGATCAGCTCATCGCCCTGCGCAACGCCGGCATCGACCACTTTCACCTCGTCCCCGATCTTCCCGCAGCCGTCGATTGGCTGCTCGATCATGAATCCCTCATCGCCCCCAAAAGCTCGGCCACAAATGCAAAGGCTTCTTCGGCCATCGTCACCGCCTCCGCCGCGGCTTCCTGAGTGAATACATCGGCCGGGATCCCGTCCGGCAAACCGTTGGGGTAACGCGTGGGAACATAATATCCATCGAGCAGGCTCCAACGTCGGCTCCGTTTCTGGAATTCGGGTTCATACGCAGCCGCGGCCGCAGCTAGACGCTCCACCGAATGCCCCAACACGATCTCTTCGCCCTGGGCATACAGGAAAGCTTTCAATGTCTTCTCGGTCACTTGCTGGGCCAAAAAACAGGCAAGATGATAAGCGCCCTCCTTCGCCAGGTGCCGGGTCCAGCGCAAATCCTCTTCGGCCTGCCTCAGCCATCGCAAGCCCTCGCTCAACGGTTCATTTCTCATACAACACCTTGCCCTCTTCCAGTATTTTGCGCACCCAACCGCGATTTCGGTTGCGCTCTAGCTCATCAGGCGTATAGACGAACAAATCCATGTCCACAGGCGCATCCAGCTCCTGGTAAAGCTGCGCCGTGCGACTCACAAAGTCCTGCGACGAATCCATCACCACCAACAAATCGAGGTCCGTGAACAGATCGCGACGTCCGCGAAGGAACGATCCGAACAAAATGATGCGGTGAACTTCCGGCCGCCGCGCCAGTTCCTCCACGACGCGCGCCAGCGTCGCTTCCAGTTCCTGCGCATACATTCGCCGCTTCTCGGCTAAATTCATCGCATTCATCGTTCTGATTGGACACCGACGTTTTTTCAATCTTGACACGAATGAACACGAATTATACGAATACAGGAACAAAAAAATTCGTCAAATTCGTGTTTAATTCGTGTCAAAAAATAGACTTTGAAGTAGTCAAAAATGATTTTCGCCAGGGTCTAGATACTGATTATACCGCATAATCCCCTTCCCGACGAACCCCATATCGTCCCATCGTCGAGCCAACAACCCATGAAGATCATCGTCACCGGCGGGGCCGGATTCATCGGCTCCCACATCGTAGACCGCTACATCGAACTCGGCCACGACGTTCTCGTCGTCGATAATCTGGCCACCGGCGACACGGCCAATCTCAACCCCGCGGCCCGTTTCGTCGAGATGGACGTGCGCGATCCCAACCTGGCCGACCTCATCGAATACGAACGGCCCGAAGTCATCAACCATCACGCGGCCCAGACCCTGGTCCGCATCTCCACCGAACGTCCCCAATTCGACGCGGATGTCAACGTGTTGGGTCTCATCAACCTTCTTGAAGCCGCGAAAGAGGCGGGCGTGCGGAAGATCATCTTCGCCTCGTCCGGCGGCACGGTCTACGGCCTATGTGACCGTCTTCCCATCACCGAGGAGCAACCCTTCGCACCTCAAAGTCCCTACGGCATCAGCAAAGTCACCAGTGAGTTTTATCTCCGCTATTATGCCGCCAATTGGGGCCTGAAATACACCAGCCTGCGCTACGCCAACATTTTTGGCCCGCGCGACACCGTTTCCAGCGAGCACGTCATCACCGTCTTCGCCACCAAATTGCTGCGTGGGGAGCGGCCCGTCATCCACTGGGATGGCGAACAGGCCAAAGATTACCTTTATGTAGATGATGTGGTCGAGGCCAACGTTCTGGCCTTGACGCAGGGGGACAATGAAGCCTACAATTTGGGTTCGGGCAAGGCCATTTCGGTTAATTCCATCTATCGTAGCCTGCTCAATGTGCTCGGGCTGGACATCGAACCTCGTTACGGACCCAAACGCCTGGGTGATGTGCGTCTTTTCTATCTCGACAGTCGCAAAGCCCAACGAGAACTCGGTTGGCGTCCTCACACCGATTTCGTTCAAGGTCTGAGCCAAACCGTCGCCTGGTATCGCGCCCAACTCGCTCCCTCCCTTCCCCTGCCGCGTTGACTTCCCTCCTTCCCGTTTGTCCCCATTTGGGTCTGAGCAGCGACCCCAGCCTTATCCGCACCGAACCGGATGAGGCCCATCGCTGCTACGCGCAAATTCCGCCCGGCGAACCCGACCAGGAGCGCCAGCAGGCCTATTGCTTTGGTTCGGAGCACGTCAACTGTCCCTTTTACATCGCACCGCGGCCTGAAGATTCGGCCATCGAACTAGAAGACGATATCGAATTCGAAGGTCGCAATCCCTGGCAGTTGCTTTATATCGCAGCCTTGGGCGTGGCCCTTCTTGCGATTGCATTTATCTACGCCCGCCCTTTTCTATTTCCCGCCACTCAGGAAAGCGCCGCCACCCCACTGGCTTTTGCCGGGATCACCCCGACCACGGCCACGCCTTTTCCCTCGGTCGCACCCACGCCGGCGATATTGCCGCCCACGCCTTACGCCACCCCCACCCCTGAGCCGGGTGGCCGCGTCATTCGTCTATCGCCGACTGGCGCTGCGGTGGCCTGGTGGGAAAGCGCAGACGCCCGCCGCGCCCGCGTGGGCGATTCCTATCTCTATGCCGGGGCCTTTGAGAATCGGGTTTTCGTATCCGCCTTTCAACTCGATTTGACCCGCGTCCCCCGCGGCGCGCCTCTGCGCAGCGCCACTTTGCGCCTCACCGGTCTCGACGCCGAACGCTTCCTGCCCGAAGCCGAAGGCGTCTGGACGCTTTCGCTGCTCGCCAATGACGAACCCATCGAGCTAACCCGCGCCGATTTCCAGAGCATCCTGAATGCTCCGGCCGCGGTCACTCTTGCGCCCGGTCTTGCGGCCGCGGATCTGGCCCCCCATCGGGTCAACAGTTGGGAACTGGATGAAGCGGCCCTGAAATGGCTCGAACAGCAACTCCTGGACGGCCTCGCCACCGTCACCGTCCGCATCATTGGCCCCATTCGCGGGGAAAGGGCGCTCTTCAGTTGGGATAGCGGCGCGGGTCCGGCCAGCGGCGGCTCGCCTCCAGAATTGATCCTTGCTCTCGGCCCGCCTCCGGCCACGCCTCCACCCTTGCCCACCCAGCCTTTGGTCGTGGCCACCCTCACCCCCACTCCGGCCAACGTGCTCACCGTGGCGGCCAACTTGCTTACGGCCACGGCCATTGTCAAGACCATAGGCGCCCTCACCCCCACCCCGGCCAACGTCGCCACGCCTACGCCCATTCCCGCCAACCTGGCCACGGTTCAGGCCATTGCCTTTCTTTCGGGATTGCCGCCCGTCGTCGAGCACACGCCTCCGGCCAAAAACAAAGCTACGGCCGTTTACCGTTCGCAATACGCCACCGCGGTCGCGCTCACCACCGGCACCTTCACCCCTGTGCCCACCGATGCAGTCACGCCGGTCTACATCACGGCCACGCCCACTCCGGCCAACCTGGCCACCGCGGTCGCCTACGTTCTTACGGCCACGGCTCAGGCCCGTTCCGGTTTCACGCCCACGCCCTGGCCCTATAACGCGCTCATTCCCACCCCCACCTTCACTCCCTGGTACATCACCCCCACGCCCACCCCGGCCAGCGCGGCCACGGCCACAGCCCAAAGCTTCTACGCCACCGCAGTCGCGCTAACCACCGGCACATTCACGCCGTTGCCCCCGAACACCATCATCTTGGGCGGCGCAGGCACCCCTGTGCCCGAGTTGTATAGTCTCGGTGAGCGTGCGGTGGTTAGCGCGGCTCAAGCCGTTAATCTGCGCGCCGGCCCCGGCCTCGAGTTCGAGACGGTCGGCCTGTTGGAACCGGGCGCGGTCGTCGAGATCATCGCCGGCCCCCGACCGGACGATCAATATATCTGGTGGCGCGTTCGCTTCGCGCCACCCGAAGCCGAACCTCTCGAAGGCTGGCTCGCCGGCTTTCTCCTGGGTCGATAGTTTAATACCCAATCCCAATATTCCAATACCCAATTATCCCCCTCCCGGAGCATCCATTGTGGAACTGAGAGAATACATTCGCCCGTTGCGTAAGTGGTGGTGGCTGCTTCTCGCCTCGACCCTGGTGGCCACCATCGCCAGCTTTATCGCGGTCAGTCGTCAGCCGCCCACTTATCAGACTCGCACCACGCTGATGGTGGGCCGCGCCATCGACAATCCCAACCCCACCGGCAACGAGTTCTGGCTCACGCAGCAACTGGCCAACACCTACGCCGATATCGCCAAGCGCGAGCCCATCCGTCGCGGGGTCATGGAAGCCTTGGGGCTGGATTGGCTGCCCAGCTACACGGTGCGCGTCGTGCCCAACACGCAACTCATTGAGATCACGGTCACCGACACCAGCCCCGAGCGCGCCCAGGCTGTGGCCGACCAATTCGCACAGCAGCTCATTCGTCAAAGCCCCACCGGCTTCGATCCCGAACGACGCCAGCGCCAGGAATTCATCCAGCAACAACTCAACGATCTCGAGATCGGCATCCAGGAAACCAAGGACGAAATCGCGCGCAAGCAAGAAGAGCTGGCCACCCTGTTCAGCGCCCGGCAGATCGCCGACACCCAGGCGCAAATCAAGGGATTGGAAAACAAGCTAAACAGCTTGCAAAGCAATTACGCGGCTCTGCTTTCCAATACGCAAGAAGGCGCAATCAATACCATCAACATCATCGAATCGGCCGCCTTGCCTGTCACACCGGTTGGTCCCAACAAGCCGATCACCGTGCTTCTGGCCGCGATCATTGGCTTCATCCTGGCCGCGGGCGCAGCTTATTTGATGGAATATCTCGACGACACTATCAAGAATCCTGATGACGTGCAGCAAGTGCTCGAATTAACGACTTTGGGCGCGGTGCCGCGACTCGACGGCATTGATCAGAAGAACGAGGTGATCGTCCTTAAAGGCAAACAATCTCCGGCGACTGAAGCTTATCGCATTTTGCGCACAAACCTGCAATTCGCGTCGGTCGATCATGCGTTAAGCGCATTACTTGTCACCAGCCCTTCGCCTGATGAAGGCAAGTCCATCACCGTGGCCAATCTGGCCGTGGCCATGGCCCAGGCCGGTCGTCGCGTCATCGTTGTGGACACCGACTTGCACCGCCCGCGGCAGCATCGTCTTTTCAATCTGCCCAATAGTGTGGGCGTGACCACTGCTTTGCTTACCGAACACCCCGAACCCGATGATCTGTTGCAGGAAACAGGCGTTCCCGGCCTGCATGTTCTCACCTCTGGCCCCTTGCCCCCTAATCCAGCCGAACTTCTCGGCTCCGAACGCATGAAGCGCCTGCTGGAGCGCTTGCAAGAACGAGCCGACATTTTGGTGCTGGATAGCCCCCCGGCCACTATTCTCTCAGATGCCGCCATTCTCTCCACCCAGGCCGATGGCGTGCTATTGGTGCTCGATTCGGGCGCAACCCGACGCGAGGTCGCGCGGCGGGCGCTGGACGCTTTACAACAAGTCAATGCGCGCGTGGTGGGCGTGCTGCTCAACCGCCTGCCCCCGCGACCCGACGGTTATTATTACTACTATTACTATTATTACTATTCCAAGGATGGATATTACACGCCGCCCGACGACCGAAACAAGGGCAAAGGCGGCGGTCTGCTTGGCGTCTTTCGCGGCTCTCGGCGTAAACGTAAGCGCAAGCGCAAAGACCGCGCCCCCACGCCCGCGCCGGTTCCACAGGTCAAGATTAGCGCCGAGGATTAGCCATTCAACTTTCTCTCATCAATGCGCCCGTCAACGCCCGAAGAACGTTTTTTGCAATGCTGTTTACGAGCGCGGCTCGATCCTGAAACAAGGCTCGCTGGCCGCAGTGAGGACCTGAATTGGGATTCCTGGTTGTCGTTGGTGGAGCAATGGGCGTTGGGTCCGTTGGTGTGGGATGTGGTGCAGGGAAGAGGGTTGGTTCCCGAGCCGGTGGAAAAGCAATTGCAGGCGCTCTATCGTCGCAACGCCGCGCGCAATACATGGCTTTTTCATGAACTCGAAGCCCTGCTCGAACACTTGAACGCGGCCGACATTCCGGTCATGTTGCTCAAGGGCGCGGGACTGGCCCATGCGGTTTATGGCAACCCGGCCCTGCGTCCCATGATGGATATCGACATCCTGGTTCCGCCCGATTACGCAGCCCAGGCCGCGACCTTGCTGATCGAGAGCGGGTTCGAACCCGCCCATGCCGAACCGCGACCCTCGACCTTGCTTACTTATGAAAGCCAGGTTCGCCTGGTTCGCCATCATCTCACGCCCATCATCGTCGAAGTCCACTGGAGCGCGCTCGATTCGCCTTATTATCAGCGCCGTTGGCCCCTGGATTGGTTCTGGGAAACCTCACGAACAACGCGTATTGGCCGGGCCAACGCTCGCATTCCTGGCCCTGAGGCGCAGTTGCTCCATCTCGCCGCGCATATGCTCTTGCATCACCACGCGCTTCTCTGGCTGGGCCTGCATGACATGGCCGAGGTGATCCACGTTTATCGAGACGAAATCGACTGGGAGGCGATTCTCGCCCGGGCGCGCATCCATGAGCTCACCATTCCCTTACGTTTGACGCTGCCCGAGGTGATAGCTCGATGGCGACTCGCAATTCCAGGCCAAATTGTCGACCAAATCTGTCAATTGGGGCCATCTTCATCTGAACGGCGCATCTACGCCTGGCTGCTCACTCCTCGTGAAGCGACAGCCAGGCGTTTTTTTATTGATCTGGCCACCCTTTCCGGCTGGCGAGACCGGCTCCATTTCGCCTGGATTCATCTTTTCCCCTCTCTCGCCTATCTTCAGAAACGTTACCAACCGGCTTTTCCCTGGCTCTTCCCGTTCTATTATCCCTACCGCTGGCTACGCGGCATCCGCAGTTTGCTCCGTCAATAGCATTCAACAAATCGTAAAAATGCTAAAAACGCAAACGGATTTGTAGACGCCGCTCCCGTCCTGAAACGCCCCAGCATTTATCTGGTCTTGTCATTGTCATGTTGCTAATCTATAATGGCGAGGGTGTCCTCGATCAATTCGTATTGAGAAGGCGCAAACCAATGAAAACGATTACTGCTGAAGCGATATTTCAGGACGGTGTGATCAAAGTGCTTACAGAGGTTCCGTTGGAGGAGAACGAACGGATCAAATTGCAAATCGAACGCGCACCTCATCGCGCTCAACGGAGCTCTCGGAATTTGCTTCATCTGCGCGGCATCTGGAAGGAGCACCTGAGAACCCATGAAAAGGACGAGGACTGGGTCTCCACCACCCTTGCCGAAATACGACGCGAATCCAGTGAAAGAATTGTTCGCACCGCAAGCGAGATAGAAAAAGTATTACAGAATGCCTGATCATCAACGGTATGTCACCGATACACACAGCATGCTTTGGCACCTATATGATCTACCGCGCCTCGGACCCGAAGCGCGACGCGCTTTCACAATCGTCGAAGAAGGCGAGGCTGTCCTGTTGATATATTGAGTCGTATTGACGATAGGACCATAGGAGGATGAGACCATGGCCAAGTGCACTCCATCGTCCCATCGTCCATCGATTGTGGAGATTGTGTGGTAGCCTAAATTATTTCTTGGAGGGGACGGTTTGGATGTGAGGCGTCTGGCGCCGTTGTTGCGAGAGGCGCTGGTCAAAACCGGTCGTTTGCGCCTGCGCGTGCGGGGTGCGAGCATGGAGCCGACGTTGCCGGCCGGCGGCGCTGTCGAGGCGCGTCCTTTGCATAGGCCACTACGTGTGGGCGATATCGTTCTGTTTTTGCAGCAAGACCGTTTGGTCGCGCATCGCTTGGTGGGCCGCGCGGCCGATGGCTGGCTCACTCAGGGCGACTCGGTCGCCGAACCCGATCCGCCCATCGCAGAAGAACAGATCCTGGCCGTGATCACGCCGGCGCATATGCACCAACGCCCGCGCTGGCGGCGTCTTCTTGGGGTGGCGTGGCGCTGGGCGCGTTCGTTGTTATGACTACGTCCGGCAGTTTTCTGTCCTTCGCAGTCGCTGGAGAGCGCTTTCGCATTCAATCGCCGCTCCCCACCTGGGCGAATTTGCTCGAGATGCGGTATGCCGCGTTTCTCGACGACGCGCGGGAATGCCATTGGCGCGTCGATCTCCACCGTGATCCTGCCATCGCCTTCAGGCCCACGCCCCGACTCGAACATGAAGCCGAGACGACCCGATTTCATGTCGGTCGGGGCCAGGGATGTATCCAGTTCGACCGGCGTCGCGTGGTCATCTCCGTTCCCAATATCGGACACTTGCTCGCCGCCTTTGAACGCGCCCTGGTCTATGTCCTCATTCACATCCTGCCGCGACGGGGCGACGCGTTGCTCCTCCACGCCTGCGGCGTCCAGCTCGACGGCTGCGGCTTTCTGTTCGTCGGCGCATCTGGCGCTGGAAAGACAACCATCGCGCGGCTGGCTCAGGGGCGGGGAGAAGTTTTGGGCGATGAGAATGTGGTGATCCGGTTTCATCGGCGTCGCGTGGTCATGACCGCCGCGCCCTTTTGGGGCCAATCCACCCCGGCTTCGCTCATCCGCAGGCAATTGCGACAAAGCCCTTTGCACGCTATATTCCTGCTCCGGCACGCTCCCGGCTTTGCTCTGACCCCGCTCCGGCCAGCCGAGGTTGCGTTCGAGCTTTTACGCACCGAAAAGATCGCCATCGACCGGCCACATATGGCTGCGTATTGGTTGCACGCGGTCTCCAACCTCACCGCGCGCATCCCAGTTTATCGTCTCGAATTCGCACCCACGCCCGATTTGTGGCGCTTTCTGAAGCAGCAGGCTTCACGGGCGGCGGCTCGCTGACACCCATGAAAGGGACGATGGGACCATAGGACGAAGAGACCATGGCCGAACTTAACCCCATCGTCATATCG
>JAADII010000135.1 GCA_013151415.1 Chloroflexota bacterium | reverse complement strand
TTGAATTTGAAGTGAGAGCCAGACGTCGGCGACGAGTAACGTTGGCGCCGGAGCTCTACGCCGAGCTTGAGACGCAGGCGCGGGCGCGGGGCCTCTTACCCGAAACGCTAGTCAACCTGTGGCTGGCCGAACGGTTGGCCATGGAAGCGGAAAAGGCGGCCTGACGTATGATGGGGACATGCGTCAGGCCATCATGATCCGCGTTTCATCAACAACACTCATGCGCGCCCAGCCATGGTCAGGGCCATGAGCGCTTTTTGCACATGGAGGCGGTTCTCGGCCTGCTTGTAGATGATCGACTGCGGGCCGTCGATAACCTCGTCGTCGGCCTCGTGGCCGCGGTCGATGGGCATGCAATGCATATAGACCGCGTGTTTCTTGGCCAGCTTCATGCGCTCGGTCGTCACGCGCCAGTCTTTGTGCTGCGCGGCCATGGCCTCCACCTCGGCCTCCTCTTCCGTGACCATGATCGGACCCCAGGATTTGGGATAGAGGAAATCCGCGCCCTCGAACGCGGCGTCCATGTCGTGCACCACCTCGAACTTGACGCCCGTTTCCTCCGCGTTTTTGCGCGCGATGTCCATGATGTGGGGCATAAGCTGATAGCCCTCAGGATAGGCCAGGGTCACGTCCATGCCAAAGCGGGGCATGAGCATGATCAGCGACTGCGGCACGCTGAGAGGTCGCACATATTTGGGCGCGTAAGTCCAGGAAATGACGAACTTCGCGCCCCGCAAATTGCGACCGAACAGCTCGGTCAGCGTCATCAGGTCGGCCATGGCCTGACAGGGATGATCCACGTCGTCTTGCATGCTGAAGATGGGCGCGTCGGCCCATTTCGCCATTTCGTAAAGATATTTTTGGCCGATGTTGGTGCGGCAATCGCGAATCGCGATGCCATGCCCATAGCTGCTGAGTACAATGCCCGTATCTTTGGCGTTTTCGCCATGCCCGATCTGCGTGGCCTTGGGCGTGAGATAGACCGCGTGCCCGCCCAGTTGCGTCATGCCGGTCTCGAAGGAGTTGCGCGTGCGCGTGCTTTCCTCGAAAAAAAGCATGTAGAGGGTTTTGGCCCGCAAAATGTGGTCATGAGGGACGCCCGTCGCGAAATCCGCTTTCAAGCGATAGGCCACGTCCAGCATGGTGTTCAGGTCTTCCACCGACCAATCCTGGGTGGTGATGAAGTCTTTTTGGAAGAGTTTGGTGTTCATGGATAACGCGCCTCCAACAGAAAGAAGATTGGGTGAATGAGACTAAACAAATCAAAGTCAGTTTAGCAAAAAAGAAACAACCAATGAACACAAAGAACGAACTCGATACCGTCATCCTCCTACATGACATCCCGGAACACGGCCTGAAACGTGGAGATATTGGCGCCATCGTTCATGTTTATCGAGACAAGCGCGCTTATGAGGTGGAATTTGTCGAAGGCGGCGGACGCACCGTGGCCTTGGTGACGTTGACCGAACGCGACATCCGACCGATGGGCCGAAACGAAATCCTCCACGCTCGCGTGCTCGAAGCTGCATAAGCGTGCATCCACCGCGCGCTATATTTCGTAACGAATCAATTTCATGACGGCCTCCACAATATCCTCCGCGGTGGGGAGGACGAAGCGTTCGAGGTCGGGATTGTAGGGGATGGGGACATTGGCCGCGGCCACGCGCAGGATGGGAGCTTCGAGGTAATCGATGGCCTTTTCGGCCAGCAAGGCCGCGATTTCCGCGCCCGGCCCCGCGCGTCGATGCGCTTCGTGCACGATGACCGCGCGACCGGTCTTCCGCACCGAAGCAATCAATGCGTCCAGGTCGAGGGGAACCAGGGTTCGGGGATCGATGACCTCGACCGAGACGCTTTGTCGCGCCAATTGCTCGGCCGCGCTCAGAGCCGCGTTCACCGGCCCGCCTATGGCGATGATGGTCGCGTCTTCGCCCTCGCGGCGCACCGCGGCCCGACCAAAGGGGATGAGATATTCCCCCTCCGGCGCCGAGCCGGCGCGGCTATAGAGCATCTTATGCTCGAAAAAGAGCACCGGATCATCCCCGCGGATGGCCGTTTTTAGCAAGCCCTTGGCGTCGGCCGGCGTGGAGGGGATGGCGATCTTCAGGCCGGGGACATTCATAAACCAGGCTTCGGGGCTTTGCGAATGTTGGGCCGCGGCCGCGCCCGGCGCGCCGTTGGCAATGCGGATGGTCAGAGGAACGCGCGCCTTGCCGCCGCTCATGTAGCGCGCCTTCGCGACTTGATTCACCACCTGATCCATGGCCACGGTGACGAAATCCGCGAACATGATCTCAACGATGGGCCTCATGCCCACCAGGGCCGCGCCCAAACCCGCGCCCACGATGGCCGCTTCAGAGATGGGCGTGTCGCGCACCCGCTCCTCGCCAAACTCGGCCAGCAACCCTTCCGACACGCCGAATACGCCGCCAAACACGCCTACATCCTCGCCCATGAGAAACACGGACGGATCGCGGCGCATTTCTTCGGCCATGGCCTCGTTGATGGCCTGAGCAAACGTGATCTCGCGCTTCATCAGAACACCCTCCCGCCGTGATCATCGGCATAAACGCCCTCGAGAGCGGCTTCGGGCCGCGGCGCGGGGCTGTGGATGGCGAACTGCACGGCCTCATCGAGCAGAGCTTTCACCTCCGCATCGACCGCGTCCAACGCGGCCGGCTCCACCTCCATTTCCTCCTCCAACCGTTTTCTAAAACCGAGGATGGGGTCGCGCGCCCGCCAATAGGCCATCTCCTCTTCGGTGCGATAGATCATGGGATCGCCTTCATAGTGGCCGCGCTGACGGTAGGTTTTGGCCTCGATGAACGTGGGGCCATCCCCCTTTCGCGCCCGTTCGACCGCGTCCAGGGTGATCTCGTACACGGCCACGACATCGTTGCCATCCACGATCACGCCCGGAAAGCCATAACCCGCCGCGCGCAACGACAAATCGCGAATGGGCGCTTGCTTGTGTTGGGGCGTGCCCTCGCCGTAGAGATTGTTCTCGCAAAAGAATATCACCGGCAACTTCCACAATCCGGCCAGATTCGCGGCCTCGTGAAACGCGCCCTCGTTCACCGCGCCGTCGCCGAAAAAGGCCAGCGCCACCCGCGGCTCGCGACGCATCTGAAAGGCCAGCCCCGCGCCCACGGCCATGGGGATCCCGCCCGCGACGATGCCGTTTGCGCCCAGGACGCCCAGATCGAAGTCGGCCAGGTGCAGACTCCCGCCCTTGCCGCCGCAATAACCGCTGGTCTTGCCCGCCAGCTCGGCCATCATAAAGCGCGGGTCGCCGCCTTTGGCGATGAGATGCCCATGCCCGCGATGGGTGCTGGTGATGACATCCTCCGCGTTCAGGGCCGCGCACGCGCCCACCGCGGTCGCCTCTTGCCCCACGCAAGCATGCAAAAACCCCGGAACCAAACCGGCCTTGCGCTCGCCGGCCGCGCGCAGCTCGAACTCGCGGATCGTCACCATGAGCCGGTAGAACGCGAGGAGTTGGTCGAGAGGGTGATGTTTAAGAGAAGTCATGAAAGTCACCGGCCTCTTGAACATTGAAACGGAGGCTACGCAATGTCTACGCCTTCGCCCACATGCGGTGGGCGTTTTCATGCACGCGCGCGCGGATGGCGGGGATGTCGGCATCCAAAACCGCGTGGTCGCGCACGCGCCAGCGGCCCGCGACCATCACATCGCGCACATGCGCGTGGTTTCGCCAAAGCAACAACTGCTCATAGAGATTGTGCTCGGCCAGGGGCGTGGGCAAATCCGCGCGAATAATCTGCAGATCTGCGGCCCATCCCGGTTCGATGCGCCCCACCTTTTCCCAGCCCAGCGCCCGCGCGCCGCCCTCGGTGGCCAAATGCCAGACTTCATGCGCGGGCATCACTTGCGGGTTTTGATGGTGCGCCTTGTGGATGAGAAACGCGCCGCGCATCACCTCGAAGAAATCGTTGATGTAGCCATCCGACCCCAGGCCCAGGGTGACGCCCGCGGCCAGTTGTTCGGGCACGGGCGCGATGCCGCCGCCCACCTCACAATTGCTCAGGGGCATGTGCGTCACTTTGATCCCGCGCTCGGCAATGATGGCGCGCTCGCGTTCGGAAAGCTGCACGCATTGCGAAGCCAGCATATGCGGGCCGGTGACGCCGAGTTGTTCGTAATATTCCAGCGTGCGCATGCCGAAATGCTCCAGCGCGTAGTTCGGTTCGTGCACGCCCTCATTACAATGCATGTGGGTGAGAACATCTCGTTCGGCCGCCATCTCGAACGCCTGTTGGATGAATCCGGCCGAGCAGGTGAACGTGGTGTGAAAACACATTAGCCCCTGAACCAGGCCGCCCTCTTGGCGACAATGGTCGATGAAGCGGGCGTTCTCTTGCAAACCCAACTGCCCGTTGGCCTTGCTCACCCGCTCGGTGGCCTCGAAGGAAAGAATGCCGCGCAGGCCGCGGCGGTCCACCACCTCCTTTTGAGCCAGGAGCGCGTCGGGGATGGCGTAAGGCGCCTCCAGGCAATCGTAAAATCCGGTGACGCCGCTGCGCAGCATCTCGATGCAGGCCCAGTCGGTGGCCGCGCAGATCATTTCATGGTCGAGCGCGTCCTCCACCAACGGCCACCAAAAATCGGCCAGGAAGGCCCAAAAATCGGAGGGCGCTTTATCCAGGGGGATGCCATGAGCGAGCACGCCGTAAAGATGGGTGTGCGCGTTGACAAAGCCGGGCGCGAGCACATGGCCGGACGCGTCGATGACATCGTCGTCGGGATACGCGCTTTGCAATTCCGCGTTGGGGCCGACCGCGTCGATGCGGTCGCCGACCACGCGCGCGCCCCAGTTCGCTTTAGGCGGTTCGTGCGGGGTGATGATAAGCCAGTCGGGAAGGATGATCTGTGAAGGCATGATGATGTGCGTTTGCTTTGTAAATAGCGTCCGAAGTCCAAAGTCCGAGGTCGGTCGGATAGGTCATGTCGTGATGAGCGGCCAGACCAACATAGACCAATAGGCCCATCGTCTATCTTGGTCTACGTTGGTCTACGTTGGTCGGCGCAAGCGATTTTCATTGGTATCGGCGGGCCGCCGCCGGTGACGCCTGTTCTGAGCATAGACGACGAAATCAAAGTTTATGCAAAGCTCCCCAAATTTGTCGGGTGACGGCCTGCGGATCCGGAGATTGCCAAACGCGACGGCCAATGGCCACGCCGGCCGCGCCTCCGGCCACGGCCCCGCGCACCATATCCACGGTGCTGCTATCATCGCCTTTGCTGGGGCCGCCGGCCACGATGATGGGAACGGAAACCGAAGCAGTAATTTGCCTGAAAGACTCGACATCGCCCGAATAGTTGGTTTTGATCACATCCGCGCCGATTTCCATGCCAATGCGCGCGGCGTGGGCGATGGCTTCGGGTTGATAATAGCGATCGCCGGGCGGCATCATCTCGGCCACCACCGGCATGTCGTAGGGCCGGGCCGCGTCGATGAGCTGCGCCAACCAGCGATAGATGTCGATATCGCCATCGCGGCCAAAGAAAACCGAAACCGCGACCGCGTCCGCATCCAGGGCCAACGCGGTTTCCAGGGAAGCGATAGGCGTTTCTTGAGTTCCTTGTTGGCTCAGTCCCGCGGTGAGGCTCAGGCGTAATACGACGCCTACGGACGGCGGAACCACATCGGCCACTGAGCGATAAAAGCCAGGGGAAATGAGCAAAGCGTTGGCTCCGCCGGCAATGACCTTTTGCACAATCTCACGCGGCCTGTCGATGCCCTTTACCGGGCCTAACCAGCCGCCATGATCCAACGGGCTAAGCAAACAACGTTTTTGTTCGCCTACAAAGAGGCGATTCAAGCGTCTTTGTTTTCCAATCATATTGTATGGCTCCTCTGCGCTATGATGAAGCATGGAACAATCAACGCGGCTCAAGTCCCTCGCTCCATTTCATTCAGAAAATCCGCCATGCGACGGTGTCGATGATAAAGTGCGTCATAGATTGGGGCCATGTGAATACGAGGCTCGAGATAGGTGGGTGGGTTGGTGAAAGTGGCGGTCAACGCGGCATCAAAGGTGACGTTTGCATCCAGAGCGGTCATACAATAGGCGAAGAGCGGGCGCGTCACCGTGTCCGTGGTCGTGAAGCGGAGCACAGGGCGTTGACAAACATCCGCGAATATCTGCGGCCAACCGTCCACAGCGGCTCCGCCGCCCGCCAGAGCGATCTCGCGCACGGTGGCGCCCAATTCTTCGGCTATTTCCACCAATCGTCGCACGCTGAACGCCACTCCTTCCATGACTGCGCGCACCATGTGCCCTCGCGTGTGCGAGGCCGTCAGACCATAGAACCCGCCGCGCAGGCGGTCGTTCCAATAGGGGCAACGCTCTCCTGCCAGAAACGGAAGAAAGAGCAGCGATTCTGCACCGGGCAGAGTGGCAAGCCCGGCCTGCACAGCGACGGCCAAAGGCGTATCCTGGCCAAAAAGGGTGCGAGAAATCCACATCAGGGCGGCGCCGCCGTTGGAAAGGACGCCATTGAGAAGTGGTCGGACAAGGAAGGGGTAGATATAGAGACGATGGGCGGGATCGACGATCGTCTGACCCGGAGCGAGAGGCAGGGCGAGCATGGCCGAGCTGCCAAGCGAACAGGTGAGCCGACCCGCTTGCGGCGGCGCCGCGCCCAGCAAAGCAATGACATCGCCGGCTCCCACAATAATCCTCACCAAAGAGCTCAAGCCTAATCGCCTGGCCGCATCGGGGCGTATGGGGCCTACGATGTCTGAAGGCGTTCGCAGTTTGGGTAGCACATGAGCGGAAAGGCCCACCAAAGTCAAACGTTCGCGAGACCACTCGCGGCGCGTCCAATCGAGCAAACCGGCGCCTGCGGCCTCGGTCATATCGGTCACGCGAGCAGGGGCCAGACGATGCCGAAGATAATCCTTGGGCCAAAGCAAGGTGTAGGTGCGAGCCAAGGCTTCGGGTTCGTGACGTTTCAGCCACAATAATTTGGGCAAAGTGTAAGTCGAATTGAGCTGGTAAGGAGGAAGGCCCAGACGAGCTTGCAACTCGTCGGTCTCGCTTTCGGCGCGACGGTCGAGCCACAGGATGGCCGGACGGACCGGATGGGCGCGTTCGTCCAGCAGCACCGCGGCGTGCATTTGTCCGGTGAGCCCCAGCGCCGCTACATGTTTCAAAAGGTGTCCTTTTTCGCGTAGCTCGGCCACAACCCTGACCAGCGCGCGCCACCAATCTTCGGGATCGGCCTCGGCCCAACCCGGACGCGGTGAGCGATGATGAAGCCGTCGCTCGGCCCTGGCCAACACGCGGCCTCTCGCATCGAACAACACCGCCTTCAGAGCGGATGTGCCCGCGTCGATGGCCATCACGTAGGGATGCGATGCAGCAGACGCCACTCATGCCACCTCGATCATGATTTTGAGACCTTCGCGATGCTTGACCAGCTCGAAACCGCGGCCTAGCTCCTCCAGGGGCAACACATGGCTGATGAGACTTTCGGTGTTCACCAGACCGCCTTCGATGAGATCCAACGCGCGCTGCATGTCCTCGGGCGCGCTGTCGGCCGAACCGGTGAGCACGTATTCGCCATAATGGATAAGGTTGGGATCGATGCGCAATTCATCGCGCGGGTAAACGCCTGCGAAGATGTTCAGCCGTCCGCCGGGGGCGAGCAATGTCAGCGTTTGCTCCACCAACCGCGCGGAGCCAACCGCGACCACCGCGGCGTCCAAACCCCAGCCCTCGGTGATTTCTTGCACGAATGTTTTGAGATCGGTTTCTTGGGGATTGACCACCCAGTCTGCGCCTAGTTCGCGCGCTTTTTGCAAACGTTCGGGCAGCACATCCGAGGCAATGACCCGAGCGCCAAAGCGACGCGCGACCTGCGCGTGCATGAGCCCAATAGGCCCTACGCCCACAACCAAAGCCACATCACCAGGCTGCAATTGCAGCATCCGCTGACCCCGCCAAACACAGGCCAACGGCTCCATAAAGGCCGCGGCCTTCAGGCTCGTTTCCGGCTTGAGCGGGTAGATATTTTTGGCGGGCAGACGGACATAGTCGGCATAGCCGCCGCCAAATTGTTGGTAAGTGGGGTTTTGACAACGATTGGGACGCCCTCTCCGGCAGGCCCGGCACACGCCGCACTTGACGATGAAATCCGCGACCACCGGTTGCCCCACCTGAACATGGGTCACGTTCTTTCCCACCGCGGCCACATGGCCGGATGTTTCGTGGCCAAGCACGCGCGGGAAAGCCACCGATGATTTGCCCGAGAACGCGCGCACATCCCAGGGGCAAATGCCCGTGTACGCAACCTTGACCAGCACATCATCGTCGCCCACTTCAAAGATGGGGTTGTAACGCAGTTCTAGCTGGCCGGGTTTTTCGCACCACATCTGGCGCATGAGTTGTTTTTTCATGAGGTTTGTTATGTGTTTCGTAATGGCGTAGTGCGTGTTTTATTTGCTGTGGACCATTGACTATCGATTGTTGACTGCTCGTTAGCCTTTTGCCGCGCCCATAGTGAGACCCTGAACAAAGTAACGGTTGAGGAACAGGGCGATGATAAGCGCGGGAATAATGGCGAAGATGGACATGACGGCCATACGGCCCCAACTGATCTCCACCGCGCTGAAGCTGGCCAAAATGCCCAAAGGGATGGTCTTGGTCTTGGGCGAAGTGAGCATGAGCGCGAAGAGAAAGTCGTTCCAGGAAAAAATGATGCAATAGAGGGCCGAAGCCACAATGCCCGGAACGGAAAGAGGCAAAGCGATCTTGGTGAAAGCCTGCAAGGGGGACGCGCCATCCACCAGTGCGGCCTCCTCCATCTCTTGCGGCACATCCATGAAATAACTGCGCATCATCCACACCACAAACGCGGCGTCGAACACGGTGTCGAGGGTGATGAGCGCGGCGTAAGTGCCCAGCAAATGCAAATCCCGCATGACCAGATAGAAGGGAATAAGCATGGCAATGGGCGGGATCATGAGCAGAAGCAAGAAGAAATAGGAGGAGGAGTTGATGAGCGGGGAGCGGCTGCGGGCGATGGCGTATCCGGCCGGAACGCCGAGAAGCAGAGAAAACGTGGTCGCGCCGGCCGAGACAATGATGCTGTTCATGATGTAGCGGGGCGTTTTGGAATTGGCCAGCACCTCCTGGAAATTTTTCAGCGTCCAATCGAAGAAAATCCATTTGGGCGGGATGGCAAACGCCTCGCGGCCAAACTTGAAGGCCGTGGTCATCAACCAAAAAATGGGCAGCATGAAGAAGAACATGGCCAGGGCCATGAGCGCAACGCGAATGATTCGTTCGGTGCGGGATGGGGTCATATCTGTTGCCTTTCCAGCACAATGATATAGAGGATGGCCAGGGCCGCGACGATGATCAGCAAAATATTGGCCAAAGCCGCGGCGTAGCCCATCTTAAAGAAGACCATGCCCACGGTGTAGATATGATAGTTGAGCACTGTGGTGGCGCTGCCCGGCCCGCCGCCCGTGGTCGCGTAGATGATATCGAACACTTTGAACGATTGCATGGTGCGCAGAAGCAAAGCCACCAAAAACGTGGGCTTGAGCATAGGCAGGGTGATATACCAAAAACTCTGCCACCGCGTCGCGCCATCGACGCGCGCGGCCTCATAAGGTTCATGCGGCAGGCTTTTCAATCCGGCCAAAAAAATGACCATAATCAGCGGCGTCCATTGCCACACATCGATGAGAATAACCGCGGGCATGGCCCACTGCAGCTCGCCCAACGGCCCGCGCCCCATATCCAGCCCCAACTGTTTGAGATAATAGGGAATGACGCCAAAATCGACATTGTATAACGACTTCCACACCAACCCCACCACCAAGGGCGGCAAAGCCATGGGGATCAACATCCAAGAGCGCAACATTTGCGTGCGTCGCGATTCGGCCGCGAAGAGCAAAGCCAATCCCAACCCCAGCGCGATCTCCACAATGACCGTGCCCGCCACAAAAATCAATGTGTTGGCGATGGCGCCCGTCACCTGGGGATCTTTGAACGCGTTGATATAATTGGCCAACCCCAGAAACGTCCGCGTTTGGTTGGGATCGGTCAGCCGATACTTGAAGAAGCTAATATAAAACGAGAAGAAGAGCGGGTAAATGGCGATGACGACGATGAAGATCAACAAAGGGGATAGAAGCATAAGATAATGCTTCTCGACAAACGTCGCCCGCCGCCAGAATGTTTTGGAATGACTCATGGCTGGAAATGAACGTGACGCCGCAGAGGTCATTGCGAGACCCCCCGAAGGGGGTCGAAGCAATCCCTCGTGAGAACGCGCTCGCGAAAGGCTTGCTTCGGGGCCAGCGCCCCTCGCAATGACGTGAGAAACGATCTTACTTCAGGGCGGCCTCGACCTGGGCCTGGGCCTGCTCCAGCGCCTCCTCGGCGGTCATCTCGCCCACCAGGTAAGCGTTTACAGTGGTGCCCAGCGCGTCCTGAATGATGCTGTATTCGGGAATGCGCGGCCGATAGTCGCCATCGCCTTTCTCGAAGGATTCCAGCAACACCGGGAACCAGGGGAATTTCTCATTGAGTTCCGGGTCCTCCAGCGTGCTACGGCGAATGGGCGCGCCGTCGTTCAGGATCCAATCCTTTTGCACTTCGGGGCTGGTGAGCCACTTGATGAACTCCCAGGCCGCCTCCGCGTTTTCCGAATCCGCGTTGATGCCAATGCCCCAACCGCCGAAGCCATATTTTGGCTCCATGCCCTCGGCCACAGGCGCGAGCGCGATATCCACTTTGCCCACAACCGAGGAGATGTCGGGATTTTCATAGCCCGCGCGGGCGATGCTCCAGCCCTCCATCATGGCCACATTGCCCGAACGGAACGCGGTTTCGCGCTGGTCCCACCAATAATCGGTGGCGCCAGGCGGCGCATACTTGAAGAGCTCGCCAAAGAACTTCAAAACTTCCACATTCTTGGGCGTATTGATGGCCACATTGCCTTGCTCATCCAGAATGCTGCTGCCATGCTGCTGCACAAACACCATGTAGTCTTGAGCCACGGCAGGACCCTTTGCACCCAACAGGGCGATTCCGTAGAAATCCTCTTCCGGCTTGGTCAGCATCTTGGCATATTCCAATAGCTCCTCTTGGGTTTTGGGCGGCTCCAAACCCGCGTCCGCAAACACATCTTTGCGATAGTTCAACACATTGGCATACCCGGCCAGCGGATAGGCCCAGTGTTGGCCTTCCCATTCGCCCAGAGTCCAGGCCACAGGCATGATATCATCGAGCTGCAATTCATCTTTATCGCGCTCCATGAAATCATCCAGAGGCAGCGTGTACTTGTTTTGCGCGTACTCGCCCGACCATACAATGTCGACCGTCATCAGATCATAATTCGCGGTGTGGCCGACGAAATCCGCGGTCAGTTTCTGATAGAGATCGACATAGCCCAGCTCGTCCAACGTGATCTTGATCCCGGTTTCCTCTTCGAATTTGGGGATCAGGTAGCGGAAAGCCGCGACGTATTGGTCGGTCATCGACGCCAGCACCAGCTCGGTTCCGGCGAAGGGCTTTTCGGGCGCGGCCGGCTCCTCTTTGGGCGCTTCGGTGGGTTGCTGGGCCGGCGGCTCGGCCGGGGGTTGCTCCGCAGGCGGCTCGGCCGGTTGGGCCGGCGCGCATGCGGCCAACATCATCGCCAGTAAAGCGATGATTAACACAAGGCTGAAAAAGGTGGTTTTGTTGCGCATGGTTCTTCCTCCATGGACTAAATGTAAGAATATTCAACAGCTAACGGTGTGCAAGTCACCGTTCGCCATTGGTTGCAAGCGGTTGGTTTTTTCAGCCAATGTCGTATTTGCGATGGCCGAAGCGCTCGCCGCCATCCACTGCGATGACCTCGGCCGTGACATAATCCGCGCGCACGAAATAGAGCACAGCTTCGGCAATGTCTTCGGGCGCGCCCCAACGATTCAACAGCGTCTTGTCCGCGGTGCGGGCGATGCGCTCTTCATCGTAGTTGGGTGGAGGCAGCACCGGGCCAGGAGCGACCGCATTCACGCGCACGGTGGGCGCCAGCTCCAAGGCCAGTTGCCGGGTGAGAGCCAGCAAACCCGCCTTGCTAATACTGTGAGCGGCGAAATTGGGCCACGGCTCCCAGGCCGAAAGATCAACAATGTTGACAATGACCCCCTCCTCGCGGGCCAGCATCAACGGCGCAATGGCGTTGGCGCAATAAAAGGAGCCATGCAAGGCGATGCCCATCACTTCGTGCCAATCCTCTAACCGCTGCAGAGGAAAAGGCGTCTCTTTGAAAATGGACGCGCTGTTCACCAAAATGTCGATGTGACCGAAACGCGCCACGGCCTGCTCCACCATATCCGCAACCTGAACGGGATCGGAAATATCGGCCTGGATGGGCAAGGCGTCGACCCCCAAAGCCTTGGCCTCCTGTGCAGTGACAAGCGCGGCCTTGGCGGAGGAATGATAGTTGATGATCACATGCGCGCCAGCGCGGGCCAATCCCAATGTAATGGCCTTGCCCACGCGGTGCGCGCCGCCGGTGATCAGGGCGACTTTGTCTTTTGGATCCATGAATGCTTGCAAAAATGCGGGGATTCGAACGTTGAACGGAAAAGATGATGATGCGTTCACCCCTTGCGGCTGCGATGAACGCTGCTCTGCGCTCCTTTCAAACCGTGACGCCGGCGCGCTCGAAAAGCCGCCGACACACTTCGCGCGAACGGGCCAACATGGCCTTCTCATCCACGAAAAGAAGCTCTTTGCGCCGCATAAGAAGCCTGCCATCTACGATGACTGTATCCACATCGCGAGCGCTGGCGTTGTAAACCACGGCCGAAACGACTCGATGCACAGGCATGGCCAGGGGCGTATCCAAATCGATGAGAACCATATCGGCTTTCTTGCCCGCCTCCAATGAACCAATATCGTCGGGCTGGCCAAATGCAACCGCGCCGCCGCGACAGGCCATCCAAATGACATCCTCCGGCAATAGAACCATGGCGTCAAGCGTGTTCACCTTATGCAGCAAAGCCGCGGTCTTCAATGTCTCCATCATGTCTTGGCTGTTATTGCTGCCGGGGCCGTCGGTGCCCAAAGCCACGGTGATGCCGCGCGCTCTCATCTCGGGCACGCGCGCCACGCCCGAGGCCAAATACATGTTGCTCACCGGGCAATGCACAACCACCGCGCCGTGCTCGGCAATGAGATCGAGCTCGCGATCGCTCAGCCAAACGCTGTGCACAAGCTGCATCTCTGGGCCAAGCGCGCCCAAATCGGCCAACCATTCAATATGGCGATTGCCGCGCGATTCCAGGTTCATCTCCACCTCGGTTTTGGTTTCGGCCACATGGATATGGACCCCCGCGCCCCACTGGCGGGAAATGTCGTGGGTGCGCTTCATGGTTGCGTCGGTGCAACCCCAGGGGATCAGCGGCCCGAACTCCACCCGAATTCGGCCTTCACCCCGGCCCTGCCAGGTCTGGCGCAAACGCGTCGTCTCCTCGATGATCTGCTCAGGCGTCTCCATGAACGCGGGGTGATAGTTGGTGTCGGCCCAGCCGCGCGCGAGCAAAAAGCGCAGGCCCGCCTCTTCGGCCGCGCGACAAACCGCGTCGTCATTGGTGAGTTGGGTGTGCACATATTGGTGATCAATGACCGCGGTGGAGCCTCCGCGCACATTCTCCATCATGCCGATCATGGCCGCGACATAAGCCTCCTCCTCGGTCAGAGCTTTGGCCACAGGCCAGATCGCGGCTTTCAGCCATTCGAGTAGCGGCTTGTCATCGGCCAAACCGCGAATGAATGTCTGGAAAAGGTGGGTGTGCGCATTGACCATGCCCGGCATGACCGCCATGAGCGATGCATCGATGACGGTGTCGGCTTTGCGCATGGCGGCCGGCGCGTCGCCCGCGCCCACCGCGACGATCCGGTCGTTTTCGACAAACACATAACCGGGCTTCAACACCCGTTGCGCGTCATCCACCGTGATGACCGCGCCGTTTTCGATAAGGATGGTGGTCATAGCAAGCGTCTCATCTCGTCGTTGCGAAACCGCAGAGGCCTTTCATTACCGTACATGGACAGCGAGATGGCTTCGGCTGTCGCCTCGTCATGACGTTGGGTCACGCCACGCGATACAAAACAGGCTCCCCGCGTATGTGGCGGAGGATGTTGCTGTAATCATCGCGGCGCTGTTGCGCGGCCGCGGCGGTCGCGCCGGCCGCAATGTGAGGGGTGAGCAACACGTTATATCCGGCCCGGGCCAAAGGGATGAGGGGATTGTCCGGCCGGATGGGCTCCCATTCATATGTATCCAGGGCCGCGCCGCCTAAGCGACCCGATTCGACCGCCCTCGCCAGGGCCGCTTCATCGATGACGCTGCCGCTGCCGCAACTGACCAGGCACGCGCCCTTCTTCATCATGTCAAACTCGCGCTCGCCGATGCTCATATCAGTGGCGGGGAAATAGGGCAATAGATTTACGATAAAATCGCTCTGGCGAAATACGGTCTCGCGGTCGGCGTATTGCAAACTGAGTTCGGTTTCCACGCTTTCGGGCAAACGCCGACGTTTATTGTAAAGCAGACGCACATCCCAACCCTGCAAACGCCGCGCCAGCTCTGCGCCGATCTCGCCAAAACCAACGACGCCAATGGTCTTGCGCCACAGGCCGTCCACATCGGTCAGGCCGGCCCAATTGTAAGCGAATGTATCCTCATCGGTGCGTTTGCTCTCGCCCCATCGATCACTGGCCTCTAAAGCGATGCGCTCTGAGCGCCCCAACTTCTTGCTCAGGGCCAACATTTGCAAAATGACATGCTCGGCCACGCGGATCACTGTGGCCACAGGCCAGCGACAAACGACCACGCCCGCAGCTCTGGCCGCGTCCACGTCGATATCATAAGTCAGCGAGCCCAGTCTGAGAATCAGTTTCAAATGAGGGGCGGCTTCGATGAGACCCGAGTCGATGCGACCCACGCGCTCGGAAATCCAATATTCGACCTTGGGCAAATGTTCGAGCAACGTCTCGCGAGCGGGATCGCGCAACATGGTGATATCGAGGATATCGGGCGCGGCCGCCAATGCAGCTTGTTGGTGCCGTCGCCCTCGTTCGGTGGTGAAAAGGGTGTTGTAGGTGCGCATAAGATTGACTATGAACGCGTATGCGTCGATGACGCTTCTAGAACCACACAAATCGCGAAAGCCTCAAAGGCCATCCGCTTTCCGCCCAATGCTGTCATAGCCTGTATTGGGCGTCTCACTTTGGCTAACGAACGCTGGCCACCGGCTTCAATGCTTCGAGCCGCGTTCTTAATTCGGCCAGTTTTGGCTCAAACGTCTCGAGCAAAGCGGGTTCGGGCCAGATGCGCAGGTTGGAGTCGAGAAGCAGGGTTGCGGCGCGGGCCGCGGCGTCGAGAAGCCGGATGGCCATCTCCAGATCGTCCTCCTGGCTGCACATAAGCAAACGCACATCTTGCATCAGCAGAGCCGCCTCGATGGCCAAATCGGCCATCTCCACCGGCAATTGACAAAGGTATTCTTGCCCTTGCAGGGTCTTGCCGGCCGAGCGCAGGGCCGCAAACTTGGCGATGGCTGCGCCATCTTCATCGGCTCGGTCTAAAAGGGCCAGGCGAATATCGCGCAAGCGCTGGCTCGAGTGAGTCAACTTTTCGCGCGCCCACTCAGGCTCGGCCTGCGAAATATTCAATCTCACACAAACCTCTCCCAGGCTACACGCCAGCGCGGCCGAGCTGGCGATGGTCGCGCCCGCCATGGCGTGATCCTGACGAGGGATGTGATCGGCGAGTTCGCGCACGGTTTGGGTGGTGACGGTGCTCATGATTTCAACCTTTGACCGCGCCCTCAACCATGGCGCGGAAGAAGCTGCGTCGCGTGAACACGAAAAGAATAACCACGGGTGAGGCGATTAAGATGCACGCGGCGGCAATGACCTGTAGATTGATGATGTTTTGCCCCAAGAAATCATATAGCCCGAACATCACGGGTTTGTATTGATTCTTGGCGATGATCAGATAGCCGGCGATAAACTCATTCCAAACACTGACAAAAGTGAGCAAAAACACCGCGGCCAGACCAGGCAACGCCAGCGGCATGGTCACGCGTAGCAAAGCGCCTACAGGCGTGCAACCGTCGATGAGCGCGGCCTCCTCTAGCTCGCGCGGGATCGCGTCGAAAAACCCTTTGGCAATCCACACGCTGAGCGGTAGATAAAACCCCATGTAAACCGCGATGATGAAAAGGCGATCGTCGTAAAACGGCAGATCGGCCTTCCGGAATGTAGCGGCCATTTGATACAACGCCAACAGGTTGGTGAGCAGCGGCACCCCTGTGATGGCCAGAATGCCGGTCATGAGCAAACCGTGCCCCCGAAAACGATAACGTGAGAACGCATAGCCCGAAAGCCCGGCCAAGAACACGACCAGCAAGGATGTGGCAGTGGCGTAGAGCACCGAATTGGGAATGTAGATGCGAGGAATGTTGCCGGTGATGGCCACGCCCAAGGGCGATGTTTCAGATGGCTTGGGCGCAAGCACGCGCTGATACCCTTCCACCGACCAACGACACTCGCTCCATTTGAACCCTTCGGGCGTGTCGCAAGGGAAAATATTGGGCGGCTTGCGGATGATATCTTGCTCACTTTTGAACGAGATCAACACTGTGGTGAAAATCGGAACCATCGCGAAGACCAACACCAGGAGCATGGCGAGATTCACCCCAATGCCTTCCCATCGCTTACGCGTCGATTTCGTCGTGGTCATGAGATGCTCCTTTCTTGTAAGCGGGTGAAACGCAGCGTGCCTGTAATAAGCAACCAATTGATGACGGCAATAAGCAACGCCAGCGCGGCCGCCCGGCCAAAATACAATTGCCGCCAACCAATGGCGTAAAGCAACATGCTCAGCACTTCGGTGGATGTGCCTGGACCGCCGCCTGTTAGACTAAACACCATGCCAATGCCGTTCATGCCGCTAAGCGTAAGGCTGAACAACGCCACCACCAATGTGGGCAGCATAAGCGGGATCATGATATGACGAACAATCTGCCATCCGTTCGCGCCATCAATGCGGCTGCTTTCCAAAACCTCTTGAGGAATGGTCTGCATGGAGGCCAGGAGAAGGAGGGTGATAAAGGGCAATGCGCGCCAGGCTGAGGCCAAAATCAGGTAGATCATGGCCGGAGATGGCGGAAAGGGGAAATCGCCAAACCACGGTTTGGGTCGAGCCGCCGTAAGAATGGAGATGCCATCGGGCGGGAAAAGGGCCGGATTTTGCAAGATGCCCGAAAAAATGCCGTAATCGGGAAACACCAGCAGACGAAAGACAATGCCGGTGAGCAAATCCGCGATGATCCAGGGAATGAAAAGCAAGGTGACGTAAAACCCTGAAAGCCGCATCTTGCGATTGAGCAGCATAGCCACGATAAAGCCCAAGAGCATGGTTAGGCTGGCGTAGCCCACCAAAAAAATGATGGTGTGACCAATGCTTTCCTTGAACAAGCCCATGTTGAGCAGGCGCCTGAAATTATCCACGCCCACATAGGTCCAGCCGGCCGGTTTGCGCTCATGCACGCTTAGCCACACCGTATACAACGCGGGATACACCTGAATGGCCAATAACACAACAACGGTGGGCAAAATCAACCAAAAAGGCAACCAATCGCGCTTGCGATGCGGTTTTGATGGTGAATAAGATGATTGTGATTGGGTCATGGGCAGTTTTCCGGTGGTATGAGCAAGTGATGAATCATGTCTCGGCTGGGAGGAGCGAGATGGCGGGGACGGGGCGCGGCCCCGCCATCTCTTACGGCATCCATGAACTTAATTGTTGGCGTTGTACTCCTCTTGCACTTTCTGCAGCTCGGTGGCGATGTCGAGGGTCGGGTCTTCTTTGATCAGCTTGTAGATGACCTGCATCACCATCTCTTGCGCCTCGTTGGGGCGTTGGAGCGAACCAAACCAGGGGCGACAAGCGCTGGCGCCCACGGCCTCGGCCGCCTGCTTATAGAAAGGCGTCTGGAACAACTCATGCTCTTGAGTGGCCTTGAGCGCGGGGAAGCCGCCGCCGGGGCCTTGCACCCAGGCCGGGTTTTGCTCGGGGCTCATGATCCAGTTGATGTAATCATAGGCCGCCTCCACGTTCTTCGCTCCCACAGGGATGACGAAGCCCGCCACATCGATGCCGCAGCCGGGTTTCTTTCCTTCAGGAGCGAAAGAATGGGTGATGACCACCTGGCCGTCGGCAATGGCGTTGAGCATGTCTTCGGCCGAGCCCGTGTCATACTTGGTGCCATCGGGCGCGGTGAGCGGGTTCACATAGCGGTAGCCGAACAAACCGGTGGGGAAGGAGCCCGCCGACGCATCTTTGAAAGCCTCCTCTTCCTGGAAACCTCCCGCGAAAGCGATTTCGGGGATGTAGCCCTGCTGGACAATATGGCGAATGAACTCAATGGCCTCGATGGTCTCGGGCCAGTCCAGCTTCATATTGCCTTGGCCGTCATCCAGCGAACCGCCATACGAGGAGATGATGGTCCACATGGCGCGGGTGAGACCCTCGCCGCCTTTATCGGTGGAGCCGAAGAAGGTCATGCTATACAACCCTTCGGCCTTGAGGCGTTCGGAATCTTCCAGGAACGCTTCCGGAGTCTTGGAAAAACCATCGGGGAAGCGATCGCTCCACACATAGACCACCTGAGGACGGATGGAAATGGGAATGCAATACAGCTTGCCGTCCGGCCCTTTGCATGCTTCGATGGCGCTGGCGTCCAGGTCATTCCACCAGGATTGCGCCATGGCCCAGTCCGTCAGATCTTGGACCGTTCCATGACGATAGAAATCAACCATGTCCTGAGTGTTGCTCATCTCGAACAGGTCGGGCACATCGCCGCCGGCCTGCACCGCGGCCACCAACTCAGCCGTCATTTTGTCGAAAGCTTTGGGCTGATTGACCCAATTCCACTTGCCTTCGAATGCCTCATTGAACTGCGGGATGGTGTCGCGCAGGTATTGGTTGCCGACGCGCTCATCACTCTTCGGGTCTTCGTTGTTCTGGTCATATTGATACCAGGTGACGAAGTCCACTTCTTTAGCCGGCGCTTCGGTGGGTTGCTCGGCCGGCTTTTCCGCGGGCTGTTCGGCCGGCTGCTCGGCTGGTTGTTCGGCCGGTTGCTGAGCGCAAGCCGCCACCACGAACACCAAGGCCAGAACGCCAAGTAGTGTGAGTAGGATCCGCTTACGGTTCATGATGTTCTCCTCCTGAGAGAGAGTCGGTTTGGTTGGAACGAGAGGTTGGAATTTGGGTGGATAACGTATGGAACGCGACCATGTTCATGAAGATCGTGCGACGGCTTCCTTACATCATGGTCGAATTCCTTCATCCTTGAGCCAAGGATTGCAATGTGAGCGGGAACAGGGGCGGGCGCACGCGAAAACGCCCAAGTCGTTGAAATTCTCGCCAATAAGTCGAGGTTGGCGGGTTGGAGCGCATCATGCCATGAACCAAAATCTCGCCGCAGATGCGGCCCTGACAATAGCCCATGCCTGCACGCGTCATGGCCTTGACCTCATCGAGGCTTCCGGCGCCATTCGCGACCGCGGCGCGCACGTCGGCCAGACGCACCTCTTCGCAACGGCAAAGCGTTGTGTCGTCGCGGGCCAGCCGATAAAGCCCCGGCCCTGGCGTGAATGTTCGGCCAAGCCAATGAGCGAACCGTCGCGTTTGCGCCAACGAAATCTGATATGGGCGCAACGCGGCTTGCAATGAAACCGCGCTTCGAGCCTGCACGCGAGCGGCGGCGGCCAGGCCCGCAATACGGCCTTCCAGTTGGGCGACATCAGCCCCGCGAATGCCGGCCGCATCGCCCACAACATAAACGCCGGGCAGCGAGCATTGCATGGTTTCATCACGACGAGGAATGTAACCGCCTAAGTGAGGCGCAAAATCTTCTGCACAGCCCAGCAATTGGGCCAAACGATTTTCGGGCAAGAACCCGTATCCAATGACGACCGCATCCGCCGCCCAAGACGCCTCTGTGCCGGCTATGGGGCGCCACTGGTCATCAAGCCGGGCGATTATGACCTCTTCAACCTCCGCCTCGCCCCGAACCTCGACCACGGCCCAACCAAAACGAATCTCGGCGGCGCCCCTGCGCAACGAACGCCAATAAGCCCGCGCTTCGCGGAGACGCTCACCTTGCCGCCACAAAGCCAACAAGCCAGACAATGAAAACAAACGCGCCCGCGAAACAGCCTCCAGCAGGATGACTTCGGCGCCGGCATCCGCTACAGCCGCGGCCACAGCCCACTGCAAAGGGCCCGACCCCGTGAACAACACGCGACGTCCGGGCAGAACGCCCTCACTCTTCAACAACGTTTGCACGGCTCCGGCCGTATATACGCCGGGAGTGGTCCAACCGGGAAAGGCGATAGGCCGGTCGTAAGCGCCTGTGGCCAAAACAAGCGAGCGAGCAACCAAGCGCGCAGGCGCGTCCGGCCCATCCAGCGCCAGCAGCCACTCATCACCATCCGAGGGAAAAGCGGCCCACACCCCGGTTTCTGGCCAATAAACCACATTTTCAGCGCGATGCACCCGCTGAAACAGGGCCTGAGCCTTTGGCTGACGCGCCACCGCGCTCGCGAGCGCGGGTTCGGAGCGAGGTTGCCTGAAATATTGTCCTCCGGGTCGCGGATAACGATCGATGAGCGCCACGCGCACGCGCGCTTCGGCCGCGGCCAGCGCGGCTTGCAAACCCGCGGGTCCGGCTCCGACAACGGCGATATCGACGCGTAAATGGTTCACGATTCAGCGCTCACTGTTCATGGTTGGCTGTGGCAATCTTCACCCGCATGCCCTCGCGCACCGAGGCCATGCAGGCGCGACGGTTGGGAAGGCCATCAATGGTGACCAGACAGTCGTAACAGACGCCTATGCCACAGAAGAGTCCGCGGGCCGCGCCTAGCCGGGTGCGTCGGAAGATGCGCCGGCCCGCGGACAAAAGGGCCGCGGCCACCGACTGGCCTTCATGAGCCGCGACCGGCTCCCCGTTGACAAAGATCGTCACGCGGGGAGCGGATGGAGAAGGAGAAGAAGCATGGGGTGACATGTTCCGAAATGGCGTATTCCGCATTGCCTGCACCGCCGCAGCAAACGCCGCGCGCCGATGAAAGCATACGCAATACGCGCTAGCCTCCAACCATGCGCATGGTCATCCAGATTCTCTGACGTAGCGAGCGGGAGAGTAAAGATGCAAGCCGGGAGGGACGGGATCGCCCAAGATGAGGGCGGCGATCCATTCTGAAAGCAGAGGAATGGTGGTGATGGTCAACAGAAAACAAGTGGCGACAAAGAGATTTTCAAAACCAGGCATAAGGCCTATCGCGGGTTGTTCATCGGGCAGGAAAGGGCTGGCGATAGCCCACCCGCGCACAATGCGAATATTGGCGAGATCGGGAAAGAGGCCGAGAAAATCGCGGGCCATGCCGGCCATGCCCCATGTCGAATTACGACGATGGATGGTCTCGCTCTGCTCTACAGCCTCGGTGATAAGCAATGCGCCCGATTTTTGTTGCGCAGCGCCCACGGAGACGGCCCGGGAATGCGCATGAATGGTTTCGTAGAAATCGGCCAGACCCACATGATTGTGCAAGGTCTGGGGCAGACGCTCGCTGATCATGGCCTCGGCGTGGGTAAACTGCACGGGAAGCCAGGCCCCCGCCATGGAAAGCACGCGCCCCGTCCATGCGCCTGCGGCCACCAAGACGGCCCCGGTCGCGAAGCGCTCGTCGCCCACGCGCACGGCCGCGATCCGGCCCGCGTTGCTCTCGAAACCAGTGACCGACGAATAAGCGCGAATGTCGGCCCCGCGCTCTTGTGCGGCGCGAGCATAGGCGCGGGCGAATTTGAAGGGATTGAGATGCCCTTCCAGGGCCCAGGCCGCGGCCAAACAGCCTTCGGCCTGCAAGTGCGGCTCCACTTCGCCCAGTTCATCCGCTTCGAGCATGGTCGCTTCGAGGCCCTCTTGCTGCAACAAGGCCACCTGCTCGCGCCACCAGAGCAATTTGTCCTCATCATAGATCAGGATGAGATTGCCCAAACGACGCCACTCGAACTCAAACTCCAGCTCCTCCTCCAGGCTTTCCAGACGCTTCAAGCCGGCCAGGGCCATGCTCAGATGCAAACCGCGCGGGCTTTCGCTCACCTGAGCGCGCCCCGCACATGCGCCCGAAGCGCCGCTGGCCAGACCTTTCGCTTCCAGCAACAGCGTCTTGGCGCCGCGACCGGCCAGGTGATAGGCCGCGGCCAAACCCGCGAAGCCTCCACCCACGATGATCACGTCATAGACATTAGTGGACATGACGCAAACTCCGGTCGGGCGAAAAGGGGGTGAGATCGAGATCGGTGCGACCATCAAGCGCCCATTGCGCCACCGTCTCGCCCACCAAGGGCGTCACAATGACGGTGGACTTGAAGGCCGCGGCCACGAACAGCCGCTCGATGCCATCCACAGGGCCAAAGAAGGGCAATTCGTCGTCGGTGTAAGCCACAGGAGCAGCCCAACCTCGCAACACGCGTAGCCCGCGTACAGCCGGGAAATGACGCTCAACCAACCGCGCGATGGCCGATTGCCCTGCGATGGTGGCGGTCGAATCCAAACGATCGGTGACCAAAGCGGCCTCGCCTAGCAAGAAATGACCCTCGGCTGTTTGCGAAATGGCCAAAATTGCTTTCTCGCTTGCAGCTTCTGTTTCGACGATGCGGCCAGAGGACGAGAGGGTGGGTTGGGCCTCTTCGAAAAACGCGGCCGAGGCGACATGATTTTGCAAGCGCAAGTGGGAGCGCTCAGTGACAATGGCCTGACCGCGCACATGAGAAATGGCCCACTCGCGGCCCAACAGACGCGCCAACTGCGGGGTCCAGGCGCCGGTGCAAAGCGCCACCATGTCGCAAGAAAATGTTCCCTGATGGGTGCGAACGCCCTTGACGCGCCCCCCGCGCATTTCGAAGCCGGTCACCTCGACGCCATGGTGCACATCCAGCCCTTTTTCCTGGCCCGCGGCCACATAGGCCCAGATCAGGGCGAAAGGATTCACCTGCGCTTCATGAGGGTGATAACACGCGCCAAGCGCTGATGCGGGATCGAGCAAAGGCTCCACCTCTGGCAGATATTTGGCGGGGATCAGCTCGGCCTCGACGCCGGCCGCATGCAGTGCGGGCAAACGCGCCTCCATGCGTCGCCATTGCGCCTCGTTTTCGATCAACAACAAACTACCCAGCTTACGCAACCCCACGTCTCGTCCTAAGCGCGCTTCCAGGTTGGCGAAACGCTCAAATCCGGCCATGATCATGGAAAGGCTGTGCTCCAATTCGGCATCCTGCACCTGCACGTTGCCATAATTCGCGCGCGACGCGCCCGCAGCCACCGGCCCGCGATCGAGCAAGGCCGTGCGCAATCCGGCTTCACTCAAATCGTGAGCCACCGCGCAGCCTATGTAACCTGCGCCAATGACAAGGGCGTCGTAGTTGAGCATGGGGGTGGAAGCGAGAGCGTTAAAAAATCGAGATTTGAACAAAAATCAATATATCGCAATTTGGCGCACCAAGAACGAAATAACGCACACAAACAACAGAAATAGAGATATTACAAGTGCTTTTAGAAAAAGGGTAATTATGCGCTAATAGCCGATCACGAATCGCCATGAATGGCCGGGCCGGCTTCGGTGATGGCGAGGCCCGCATCCACCGGAAGCACTATGCCATTGATGTAGGAGGCTTCGTCAGACGCCAGAAAGAGAATGGCTCGAGCCAGCTCCTCGGGCCGACCCAAGCGATTGGCCAGAATGTAAGACGCGAGCACGCGCTCGAATTCAGGATGAGGAAAACCCGCTCGCAAGGCTTTTGTGTCCACCAAGCCGGGCGCGATCGCGTTGACGCGAATGTTGTATGGAGCCAGATCCAGGGCCATGGCGCGCGTGAGCGCCTCGATAGCGCCTTTGCTGGCAATATATGCCGAACGATTTGGCATGGCTTGTCGCGCCAAAATGGAACTGATATGGATGATAGCGCCGCGGCCCTGCCTGATCATGCGCCGCGCGGCCATTTGGCTGAGATAATAAGGCCCTCGCACATTCACTTCGAAAGAGCGGGTTAATTCCTCGACGGGCGCATCGAGAAAAGAGGAGCGGGCGATGAATGCGGCGTTGTTGACCAACACCGACACCGGCCCCAGCGCATCGGCCGCTTCCATCAGAGCCAGACACCCTTCCAGCGCGCCCACATCGGCCTGAACAAGGACGCCGCCGCCTTGTCCCACGGTTTCCATCGCCGCCAAGGTCTGGCGCGCGCCCTCCGCGTTCTGGCGATAGTTGACGACGACGAACGCGCCTTCGCGAGCAAAGGCGATGGCCGTGGCCTGGCCAATGCCTTGCGAGGCTCCGGTGACGATAACGACCTGATTTTCGAAGCGTTTTGATGTCATGGCGTTATGGCGCATGGCGGTTCAGGAAAGATGAATCCACACGGATTTGACTTCTGTATAAGCCTCGATGACCTCCCAACCGTTGTCTCGTCCGTAGCCGCTGCCCTTGAAACCGCCAAAAGGCGCAGCCGGATCGAACATGTCGTAGGTGTTCACCCAAACGACGCCGGACCGGATGGCTGCGGCCACGCGATGCGCGCGAGCAATGTCACGCGTCCACACGCCCGCGGCCAATCCATAGTCGCTGTCGTTGGCGCGAGCGATGACCTCCTCTTCACTCTCGAAGCGATAAACGGGCAACACCGGGCCGAATATTTCCTCGCGTGAGATGATCATATCGTCGCGCACATGGGTGAATATGGTGGGTTCGATGAAGAACCCGCGCGCGTAGTCGCCCTCCATCATGCGTTTGCCGCCGCAGAGCAAGGTCGCTCCTTGCTCAAGGCCGCTCTCGATGTAACGCAAAATGGTCTTGGTTTGCGTTTCGTCCACAATGGGGCCTAGCTCGGTGAGAGGGTCGAGGGCGTGACCAATGCGAACCGACTTGGTCATCTCCAGCAGTCCCGCCAACACCTCATCGTAGATGCTGGCATGGACAAACAAGCGCGCGCCCGCCACGCAACTTTGGCCGCTGCCGCCAAACGCGGCCCAAAACGCGGCGGGAATGGCGGTTTTCAAATCGGCGTCTTCAAAGATGATGTTAGGGGCTTTGTTGCCCAATTCGAGGGCCAGGCGCTTGAGGTTGCCGGCCGAAGCTCGAATCACGGACCGACCCACTTCGGTCGAGCCGGTGATTTGAATCTTATCGATGCCGGGATGCTCGGCCAGGGCCTGTCCCACCACCGAGCCGCGGCCGGTGAGGATGTTGATGACGCCGGGTGGAAAACCGGCCTCTTGAGCCAACTCGCCCAGCCGCAATACGGCCAACGAGGCCAGCTGCGCCGGCTTGATGATGACCGCGTTGCCACAGGCCAGCGCGGGCGCCATCTTCTGCATGCTGTGAATGAGGGGGTAATTCCAGGGAATGATAATGGCCACCACGCCCAACGGTTCGCGACGGGTGTAGACAAAATGTTCGGGAATGGAAACCGAGGGGGTGAGGCCGTGGATTTTTCCTGGCCAACCCGCGAAATGATAAACTTGCCTGGCCGCGACAAGCGCGTCGATGGCTTGGGTCTGTCGAATGGGCTTGCCGTTGTCCAAAGATTCCAACTCGGCCAGCTCGCGCGCGTGCTTGCGGATCAAATCGCCAAACCGCCGCATGAGCGCCTCTCGCTCGGCCGGAAGCATCCGCGCCCAACCGCTTTCATAGGCCCGCCGCGCGGCCGACACTGCGCGATCCACATCGTCGGCCCCGGCCAACGCCAGCTCGGCCAGGCCGCGGCCATCCGACGGGCTGAAGCTGGTGAATGTTCGCCCCGAAGACGCGGGCGCCCACTCGCCGCCGATGAGCAGCTTGAGAGGGGATCGGGCGAGAAATGCGCGCGCAGCGGGGGACAAGGATATGGTCATCGTTCAATCGCCTCGCATCATATCGAGCAATAAAGCGCGACAGCTTTCTTCGTCCACAGGACGGGGATTGTTGCGCATCATCGCCATCTTCATGGCGTCCTTGACAATGGCGTCGAGAACCCCATCATCCATATCTGGAACCATATGCTTCGGATCAGTGGAAAGGCCCAGATCATGGATGAAGTCATCGATGTGACGCACCAGAGCTTCGCCCGGCGCGTTTTCCGAGAGGCCCATAATGCGGTTCAAGTGGCGACGCCGCTCCAAAGAAATGGCCATCATGTTGAAACGAAGCACATGAGGCAGCAGCATGGCGTTGGTCATGCCATGATGGAGATGAAAACGGCTGGTGATGGGGCCGGAAAGCGCATGAACCAGGCCCAACCCGGCGTGATCCATGGCAATGCCCGCCCATAAAGCGGCCATCATCATCGCTTCTCGCGCATGGATGTTGCGTCCATCGGCCGCGGACGCAGGAAGCGCCCACCATATCGTTTCCAATGCTGCGAGAGCGAGCTTGTCGGTGAAAGGATGCGAACGATGGCCCAGATAGGCTTCCAGAGCATGGGTGAAGGCGTCCATGCCCGTGGATGCGGTCAACCATAAAGGCATGCCCAGAGTCAATTCTGGATCGATGACCGCATCGTGCGGAAACATCAAAGGACTGAGCACGCCTTTTTTGAAAGGGTTTTCGGGGTCCACAATCACGGCCACGCGGCTCACCTCGCTACCGGTGCCTGCGGTTGTCGGCACGGCCGCCATGGGCAAGCTGCGTTTGACGATCCGCTTGCCATGCCATAGATAATCGGCATATTCGCCGCCATTGGTCATGAGCATGGCGATGGCTTTGCCCACATCGATGACGCTGCCCCCACCCAAAGCGACGATGGCTTGGGCCCGAAATCCCATCGCCGCGTCCAGGCCTTCGGCCACCTCTTGCGTGGTGGGGTTGCTGCTAACATTGGCGAATACCTGAACCGAGCGATTGTTGATCGCCAATCCGGCGCGGATCTCCTCCACCATGCCCAGGCGAACCAGACCGGAATCGCTCACCAATAACACGCGTTGCGCGCGATGCATGGAAAGCGCCTGGTTCAAGGCCACAGAGGCCGGCCGGCCAAAATATAGCCTGGTGGGAAGGTGAAAGATGAATGACATGACGTCACCTAAGGGGACCAATGGGCAAAGGCGTCGATGACCGGTTTGATGTCGTCCATCATGGGATAAAGGATAGGGCAAGTAACGCCTGCATCAATATATTCGGCCACCTTATCCTGGCATTCGCGGGTGGTGCCCACGGCCATGAGATTGCGCACCACGTCGTCGGGGATAATCTCGGCCGCGCGTCGGTAATCGGCTTCGGTCGCGGGCCAACCCACAAACTCTTGCACGCGCTTGATCAGGTCTTCATCCACGTTGCTGGCTTTCATGATATGGGGCTCGGTGCCCAAATAATAGGCCACCAATGCTTTGCCTTCCATCATTGCGGCCTTGGGGTCATCGTCTGAAAGGCAACACACGAGAAGCTCGGGACGATCGACATCGTCCAATGTTTTTCCGGCTTTTTCGGCGCCCTGTCGCACCAAATCCACAGCCCGACGAATATAATCCACCGAAACCACATAATTGAGCACCACGCCGTCGCAAATTTCACCCGCCAGCTGCAACATCTTGGGGCCTGTGGCGCCAATGTAAATGGGAATATCGCGCGGGGAGGCGTCGCCAAACGCCACATCGAGCTTCACTTTTTCGAGATGGACGAAATCGCCGTGGTAGCTGACCTCTTCCATGGTGAACAGCGCGCGAATGGCTTCGACATTTTCGCGCATGGCCCGCAACGGTCGTTTGCGCTCGACCCCCACGCGTGAGGCGATCGGCTCCCACCACGCGCCCAATCCCAACATAACTCGACCCCGGCCATTCACCTTTCCGCCCAGCTCCCACATGGTGCTCCAGGTGGCGGCGATGACGGCCGGGTTGCGCGTCCAGATTGGCAGCACCCCCGACCCCAAACGAATGCGTTTTGTATTGGACAAAAACGCGCTCATCATCACCACGCAATCGCGAGCCAGGCGAGTGTCCGCTTGCCAAATCTCCGAGAAACCCTTTTCCTCGGCGTATTTGACCATTTCGATCTCATATTGGATGGGGTGTTTGTCTTGCATGTAGAGGGCCATGCGTTGCGCCATGTTCACGCTCCTTATATCAAAGTATGAATATTGCTTGCTCAAGCCAGGTTGAGAAGGTTTAGGTTGAGATTTGAACGAATGTTACAAACGTTGCGGGCCGGCCTTTGCCAATATCTCCCCACCCAGCGCATTAGGCCCTTTTCACTTTTTTCACCTCGACCCCGCGCACCAGCACCCCCCCTCGCCAACCACATCTTCATTGTTTCATTCCGCCGCCAACCCAACTCTGCATCCGGCCCCGCGCGAGAAGTGATGATGCAATCGCACACGCTCTTGGTCCGCTCGCCCTGCGCCCACACCCCGCCCCGCCGCCAATATCGCCCGCCGGGCCACGCGCGCGGCCGCGCATGGCCGGCGCACAAATGCAACATTGTATGAAATAAAACAATCCGTCGGTCGTGGGCAACTGACATGAATCGGGCATCCTCGATGTCAACGGCGAACGGCTATTTTCATCATGAAGTGAAATCCATATTACCATATTCGCCCGCTGCTGTCAATCATGAGTTAACGTATGAACTATTTGTTAATTTTCACTTGACCAGGACTGTATGTTAGGCTATACTTTAGAACAGTCGAAAACGCCACCCTATTTTCATCCCGCTCTCACCCAAATCTCCATAATAGCGGGACTGAACATCAATCTCCGGAGTGATTTCTCATGGAGCTAGGAAAACGTATTCGGGCCAGGCGACTAGAGCAGGACATGAGCTTGCGGGATCTGGCCAGGCAGGTGGATTTGACCGCCAGTTTTCTCAGTCAGGTGGAGCGGGGTTTGGTTTCTCCATCAATAGACTCATTGCGAAAGATCAGCCGCGCCTTGGATGTGCCGGTTTTTTATTTTTTGATGGAAGATGTCCGTCCCAGCCCGGTGGTGCGGCGCAACGAACGCCGCAAGATCATACTCCCCACCAATGTCACCTATGAATTGCTTACGCCAGACGTGAACCGCAAGATGGAAGTGATCATGGCCGAATTGCACCCGCGAGATGGCAGCATTCCGTTGGTGCATTATCCACACACCGAGGAATGCATCATCGTTCTCGATGGCGTATTGGAGATCGGCGTTGGCGATCAGATATATATTTTAGAGGAAGGCGACGCCATCTATTTCGAAGGTGCCATGCTCAACCACCTTGCGGCAAAGGGCGATTCCGCGCTGCGCTATATTTCCATTGTCACGCCGCCGATTTTTTGATGGCCCGGCGATGACACTCATCCACCGGGGATGGGCGGTTTGCCCGCAACCCAGTTGCTGATATCCACAAACGTGATGGCCAACATAAGGGCGATGAGCAAAGCGTAACCGGCAAAGTGAATGAGCGCCTCTTTTTCAGGGGGAATGCGCTTGCGACGGGCGATTTCAACCAAAGCGAAAAGAATGCGGCCGCCATCCAGTGCGGGAATGGGCAAAAGGTTGATGATGGCCAGATTGATGCTCAGGAAAGCGGTAAGATTGACCAGCTGACGCCATCCTTGTTCGGCCACCTGAGCCGTGACGCGACCAATGGCCACCAGACCGCCCACGCCGCCCTCAGGCGCAGATTCTTGGGGCAAAATCAAGGCGCGCAAGAGGCTGGCCAAAGCGTCCACCATCATTTGCGTCACGGCCACCGTTTCGATCGCGCCGCCCACGATGGCCTCGATGGGGTTGGCCCTCACGATCTCCAGATCCTCGGGCTGGATCAATTCTTGGATCTGAATGCCGGCCGCGCCCTGCCCTGCCGGAATCTCCTCAGGCAGCCGCGGGCGCAAACGCAAGGCGACAGGCTCATCATCCCGAAGCACGACGATCTCGATCTCTTGGCCGGCGTGGGCGCGAATGACCTCGCTAATGGCTTCGAGCCCGCGCACGGTTTCGCCATTGACGCTCTCGATCACATCGCCGGGTTGCAAACCAGCCTGCTCGGCCGGGCTGCCCGGCGCAACCGCGGTGATAAGCACGGGCAATTGCGCGCGGTCGCCGGTGAATTGCGGCGTCCCCACCATGAGCAACAAAGCAAAAAGAAACACGGCCGTGAAAATATTCATGAACGGCCCCGCCGCCAACACTACGATGCGACGCCACGGCGAAATAGAGGCCAAACTGCCCTCAGCCTCGAAATCGCCATCCTCGCCGGCCATGCGCACGAAACCGCCAAATGGCAGCCAATTCAATGTATATTCCACGCCATCTCGCTCGAACAGTTTGAGCATGCGAGGTGGATAACCAAAACCAAACTCCAGCACGCGCACGCCCATCCAGCGGGCGGCGAGAAAATGTCCTAATTCGTGAACAAAAATAAGAAAACCCAAGACCGGCACAACGGCCAGGGCGGTGATGCGAAAGCTTTCAAACATAGTCACTCCAATATTATGTCAACGCCCCAAAGGGCGAATGTCTGCCTGAAAAGAACGTCGTTTCTATTCTATCATACTCCATCTCAGACGATGTAGAGGACGATACAGTTCCAAGCGCCTATGCAGAGAAGGCGTTTCGCCAACCCATCACCTTGGCGGGAACGCCGGCCGCAATGGCATAAGCCGGAATGCTCTGTGTAACCACAGCGCCAGCGCCAACGATGGCCCCGCGCCCAATAGTGACGCCATCCATGACGACGACGCCCACGCCAAGCCATACATCATCCTCGATAATGATATCGCCTTTGCTGGTGATGGGCTGATTGGCCATCGGCGTTTCCAGATCGGCAAAGCCGTGTTGATAAGGATAAAACGCGCAGCGCGGCGCAATTTGCACATCGCTGCCAATATGAATATTGCCCAAAGCTGCGGTGAGATTACACCCCGCTTGAATATGCGTTCGTTCGCCAATGATGATCTCACCCCCGCGAATCAGCTCGAGCATGGTGAAGCGCTGAAGCGAGCTGTCCGCGCCGATCTGCACGCGACCGCCATCGCGATGAGCATAAATAGTGACATAATCATCGATGAATACGCGACGCCCGATCTCCAGCCCAGGACAGTGAATGTCGGCGCGGGGCGATATGAAAGAACGTCCACTGATCTGAATAAGACGACGACGGGCTTTGTAAGGGCCAACCAGACGCATGGCCAAGCGCAACGCCGGATCGCCAATGACAGGCCAGACGGAAAGCGCGAGAAGAAGTTTGAGGAATCGAAAAGACATGACGCTTTGCGATGAAACCAACGCTGGATTTCCTGAAAAAAGCTATTCCACCGCTGGGTTGCTGAGCGCGCAGAGAAAAAGTGGGAGTTTTAAGAGAAAGACATGGCTCAATTCACCTCATTTTCCTCTCTGCGTCCTCCGCGCGCTCGACGGTGAACCTTTTCAGTGAAGCCAACGCTTGGGAGAAATCAATCGAGCGTATAGACCGGACGTTTGGGAAAGTCCATGCTTATAAGAAACGCCATCTACAAGCGCCCCTGGGCGCGATACCAGCGCACCGAAGCCCGGGCAGCAGCAAGCAGATCAGATTGAGGCATGTTCAACTCGCGAATGGCGCGAGCCGGATTGCAGGTGAGCCGCTGCGGCCCACCGCTGAATTGGGTTCGATGAAATGGGCGGGTGATGCGGTTGCGGACGCTTTGCAGTGTTTTGGAAAAGAGGCGGTCATCGGCCGCTCGGTGAACGAGCGCAACAAATGCTTCGTAATCGAGATTGCCCTGAGCATGGCCGAGGATGTAATGACGACCTGGGCGACCCTTTTCCAAGGCCAAAATCATGCCCTTGGCCACATCTTGCACCGGGCACCAATTCACGCCTCCCGCGGGGTAGTTGAGACGCCGACCTCGAAGCGCCGCGAGCACAAGTTTGCCGCTGGCCGTAGGTCGCCAGTCTCCCGCTCCTAGCATGCCTGTGGGATGAACGATGACCACATGCGCGCCGCGAGCCGCAAATTCATCGGCAATGCGCTCACCCGCGAGTTTGCTCAGCACATAAGGGCTGGGAGCAGGCAGATTGAAGGGAATGGTCTCATCGGCAAGCCCGCGCTCTGGCTGGCCAATGGTGCCAATAGTGCTGGTGTGAATCATACGCGAGACGCCGCAAGCCTGCGCTGACGCCAGGATGAGACGAACGCCCTCTTGGTTCACGGCCTTCATCAAGGCCAGGTCTTGGGGCGCGTGGGTGTACATGGCCGCGACATGAAAAAGGGCGTCACATCCCTGAAGGGCCGAACGATAGGTTTCGGGCTGGAGCAAATCGCCTATTACGCGCTCGATGGCGAGACCTTGGAGTAGGATGTCGTTCGATTCAGCCCTCAGCAAGCCTCGAACGCGCCATCCCTGAGCAAGCAGTTCGCGAGCCAGGGTCGCGCCCAAAAAGCTGTTGACGCCGGTGACAAATGCGGTGAGCATGGCATTGGAAGCGCGAAGCTCTTGGAGAAACGTCCAGAAGGCTGCGCCAAATAGAAAAGCGCGATTAGACGATGAGCCGAAGGCGACGAAAACGATAGCGAAGGCGGCCGAGAAAGCCGAGTGAGCGTTGGGCCGCTCGCTGGCGCTCCTCGGCAATGGCCTGAAGCGGTGGAAGCAAGGCCTGGATTTGTTCTGGGGTTTGGCCCGAACCGAGGAGCAGGCGAGGAAAAGCGACGTAGGGACGCGGATGATAGAAGTCTGGACGCAGGTCGCGCAAGTAGCGAGCCGTAGCCTGGACATGTTCGAGCGTCTGACCAGGAAGACCCACCATGGTGTAAACGCGGGTGCGTATGCCATATCGTCGCGCGTCGGCCACAACTTTTCGCACATAGGCCAGGTAGTGGGCCGCGTCATCCGGATGCTCGATTCGCCCGATCTGGGTGAGAAGTTCGGGATCTGTGGTTTCCAGCCCCAGCTTGATGACGGTGCAGCCGCCGCGCGCCAATTGCTTGAGAAGCGCGCGATCGAAATGTTCGGGACGAGATTCACATTCCCAAGAGGTGCTGAAACCGGCGGCCGCGAGGTCGCGAGCAATGGTCATGGCGCGAGTCCAGCCGGCTGCGAACACCGGGTCGCGCACAAGAATGCGTCGCGGGCCGAAGGTTCGAGCCAACCAGAGCATTTCGTCCACGACATCGTGAGCGGGACGCTCGCGAAACGCCCGTCCTTGCACGGTGGCGTAGGCGCAATATTTGCAACGATCGTCGCACCCGCGCGAACCAAAAAGGGTGAGAAAGCCGTAATTTCGCCAGGGAACCGCATCCCATGCCGGACGAGGCAGCGCGGCGGGGTCGCGAATGAGCCCGGCGTGGTTGTGTTGTTCGGGTAGGAGGTCGCGCACGCGCACAATGCCGGGCTGCGGAAGCGGGCCGGAGATAAGCGCGGGGAAAGCCAATTCAGGATCGCCCAACAAGATGTGCGACGCGCCGGCTATGAGGGGCTCGTCGGCATTGAAGCGAACGCCCGCGCCCAATGCGATAATGGGCGCATGCGGGAAGGCGTTGCGCAGAGCGCGCAAGGCCAGCTTGTCCGCGTCAAGAGTCTGCCAACTGGCGAACAAACCGATGATATCAGGCTTGGCCGCGCGCACGCGATCGATGAACGCGGCCATATCCAATTTCTCGGCCACCGCGTCGATAACATGCGCGTCGAAACCGGCCGCGCGACAGGCCGAGACTATAACGGCCAGGGTGTGAGGCGGATAGGCGAAACCGGTGGACTGAGCGCCAAAGCCGGCCGTGCCCTCGCGATTGGCGATGAACTCAGGGGGTGAGGGTGGGTTGACGAGCAGGGGCATGGCGGAATTCATTCACTTCGAAAAATAGCATTCAATGTCCAACGCCGAAAGCCGGACGCGGCCACAGGTCTGGCCAGACCTGCACAAGCCGCCACAGCGCGAGCCTCTCGTTGTTATATCCGTATCAGAGCTGGCGCGCCCGCCCTCGGTGGATGTTGTCATTCCAATCGATAAATGACGACCGGACCGGAGCCATCGTCAACTTGAGTGAGATATTGAAGGCCCGGAGGCGGGTTTTCGGGGTCTTCGATGAGGGGCAGGAATTGGGGGCGAAGAATGCGCGCTTCGAGCGCGTCCACAACCCAGTAGCGAGCGTTTTTGAGTCGAGCATATTTGAGCACGGCTTCAAGGTCGGCCGCCGGGGTGGGAACCCACTCGGTTCCCGCCTCAAACGGAATGGACACATAGCGAGCCATGACAATGTCGCCGGGCTGCGCGTATTGAGCCAGGGCCTGGGCCGCCAGGTCGTGGGCGGGGCGCGTGGAGCCTGGATTGGTCGCGCCGGCTATCTGCCGCGGCGTCCAGATAAGCATGAACGCCCCCAGCAAGATGAGCAGCGCCCAAACCGCGCGCGTTTCCCAGGCGTCATCCTGCGCGGCGATGGGGCGGTCTTCTCCTTTGATCAGATTGCGCGCGGTGCGCCCAAGCCATAATCCCATCAAAACAAAACCATGACCGAACCAGATGAAAAGGGTGGGGATGAGAGGCGCGAGATAGCGCTCTTGCACAAAGAAGAAGATGAAGCTAATGCCTGTGAGCAGGGTGGCGGCCAGGAAGAGCTCGTCCCAACCGCGGCGACGGTTCCAAGCGCGCGTGAAAAGCGCAAGGCCAAGAAAAAGGAGACCAAATGCAGGAAAAAGCCGGGGAGAAGTGATCTGATTGAGAAGTTTGAGCGCGTTGCCATAAACGACTTTGGCATAGCCGATGGGATCGGCCAAAATGTAGGAAGCTGCATCGGCATCGGCGGTTTCGGTGCTAAAAAAGCGAACGTTGCGACCCTGGCTATCGAGCCCCCAGGTTTCGATATCAAATTGTTGAAACCGCCCCGTAGCCAAGCCTTTGGCCGTGGCGAAGTGCGCCCCAACTTTTTGGCTAACCGTCCATTTGCCTGTGGCCTGGCGGACCTCGTAAAGATAGGGAAAGAGGAGAACGAAAAAGACAAAACCGAGAAGTGCGGGATAGGCCAGATTGCGCAGTCGCGGAGGGGTGGCCAAGGCGCGAAGCCCGAGGACAAGGCCCATCGCGCCCAAAAAAACGATGGATTCTGGGCGAACATAATAGGCGAATGCCAGGAAAATGGCCGCGAAAATAATGTCGAGAAAGCGAAAACGCCGATACGCGCGATGGGCGAAAAGCATGCCCGTGAAGGCCAAAGCCAGATAGGGGGGTTCGGTCATGGTGCCCCAATAAAGCGGCATGAGCGCGGTGGCCGGAGCCAGGGCCGTGATCAAGCCGGCGGCGAAGCCGCTACGCCAGCCATAGATGCGAGTGGCAAGCGCGTAGATGACGAGGACGAGCAGCGCGCCAAATAGAATGTAAGACCATTCGGAAGCCCGCCGCATGTCGCCCGTGACAAAGGTGAGCACAGCCGTGATGAAAGGATATCCGGGCGTGTGATGGTAGTCCCAATGACCAGAGAAGGCGAAGGTGTAGCCATCGCCGCGAAACCAATTGCGTCCTAGCCAGAGATAGAAAGGCTCATCGCCCCACACAGTGCGTTCAAAACCACTGTAAATCAGCCGCACCAGAAAGGCGATGAGAACCAGGATGAGGGGCGGGAGGAAACGGTGTTTGGGAGTTGATTCACGGTTCACGGTGCTAAGTTCCTGATGTTAGGAGTCGGGAGCCGGATCTCGCTCTCGGCCCTCGAGGTTCGAGTGTGGACTATGGACTATTGACCGTCGGTTGTTTTCCAACTGCTCAATGCGTTCGCGCAAGATGGCGATCTCTTGCGTGAGCACGCGGATATGGTCGCTAAAACGGGATATGTTAAGGGATAGCTGAAAAATGATGAGCAACAAGCCCACGATGCCCAAACCAAGAAAAAGCGCGGGAGGATAATCGACGCCCAAAAAATACGCAATGCGGTCGAGCGGATCGATGAGCAAGGGCCCGAAGACGAGCGTGAGCGCGGCCGCCAGCCAAAGCAACGCGTATTCCTCTTTCAAACGACGCGTGCGCAGAAGGTTGATCACGGTGGCCAAAACGATCAACCCAATGATGACGAGAACGACGCGAGCGCGAGGGGACATATGAAACCAGAAGCGAATGCTCAAGCGCAGGCCGACAAGATAAGATCTGCCGATTTTTTAGAGAAGCCAGGAGGAACGGATGATCGAACGATGAAGTATAGCATATTTTGAGCGGGCTTGTGATCATTGCATGGGCCGAACGCGGTGGTCGGGCGCTTTTGTCGCCGCCTGCATCGATGGCCGAGAGCGAATGCCCTGACTTCGGCCGCGATCTGGTGAAAGGTCATCGCTAACGCCCCTTTTCCAATTTGACAGAATCGGCTTCTTGCTGGTAAGATGCAGATAAGCATATACAGTTTGGGGGCGTGGTGCAGCGGTCAGCACGCCGGCCTGTCAAGCCGGAGGTCGCGGGTTCAAATCCCGTCGCTCCCGTATCGATATTTCGAGAGTCGGTCCTGTGGTTACAGGATCGACTTTTTTTCTTTGCACGCGTTTCATGCTTTGTAAATAGTCCAACGTCCGAAGTCCACAATCCGAGATTGGTCGGACAGGTCATGTCGTGATGAACGGCCAGACCAACATAGACCAAAAGGCCCATCGTCTATCTTGGTCTACTTTGGTCTACGTTGGTCGGCGAAGCGATTTTCATCTGTTTCGGCGTG
>JAADII010000034.1 GCA_013151415.1 Chloroflexota bacterium | reverse complement strand
TTATCTTGCTTATGGTTGGTCGCGTCGTCTCACGCCGCGCATCGCCCGCCATCTCCGCTTCCGCTCACACCTGAATTCGCACACCATTGGGGTATTGAGATATTGGGATACTGGATATTGGGATATTAGGTATTGGGACATGGTTCTGCGGTCAAGAATACCCAATACCAAATACCCAATGTTCATGTTCAGGCGCGACAAAAGCGGGGCCGAGGCTGTACAACAATTGAAAACCTCAATCATTGACCACTGATTTGAAAGTAGGACACGGATTCCACGGATTTCGCGGACTGGTTTTTGTTATCGTCCATCGTCCTATGGTCTCATCCATCGTCCTTTTCATCGGAGTCGCCGCCATGCAACGCATCACCCAGCCCCGCCTTCCCCTCTTTTTCCTCGCCGCCTTCCTGCTTATCCTCCTTGGTTCGTGCGGCCCCGCGACCGGGCCGATGGCCACCGCGCAAAGCGCGCCCCCGCCCATCATCGACATGCGAGCCGCGCGCTTTGCCTGGGACGACCCCGCGATTACGCCCTATCGGGGCGACCGCATCGTCGATATCACGGCCTCGCCCACGACCATGACCCTGGAAGTGAGCGCGGAAGTCGAAAGCGCGCTGGGACTCTATGCGGTGGACCCGCTCATCAACCCGCAACTAGACGGCGCCGCGTTGATAACGAAGATGCCCACCGAATCGGCCTTCGTCATTCAGCCCGACGGAAACGCCTGGTTCACCTATTCCGACCTGTTCGACCCCTTCTGGCGCGAGCGCGAGCCGGAATGGAAAGAGGAAATCATCGACGGCGCAACCATGCGGCTGGACCGCCTCGACGACGACGCGGTGACCGCCAAAATCGTACGCGATGCAGACCTAAGCCTCATGCGCGACGCGCTCTATGTGTTGGACGAGGAGCAGCAGATCCATTTCTACTGGAGCGGAGCCGCGCAATATTGCTTCCCCTTTGGTCGACCTGTGCGCTCTTTCACGCTCACCGATCCCACCGGTGAACGCAAGACCACTCTGGAAACCGCGGTCGGCTTTCGCATTCGCATCTCATCGGGCGGCGACGACTGGCAAACCCTCTGGACGGCAAGCGAAGAGGGTCTGCAACAACCCGACGTCAACTTGCCCGAAGCGTTTCAAGGCGCGCAAACCCTCTGTCTGCGGTTCGAGAGCGGGGAGGACATGGCCATCTTTCGCAGTCTTTACCTGACCGTGGGATTCGAGGCCCAGGCCCTGGCCGCGACCTTCACCCGCTTCACGCCCGATCAGCGCATCATCCAATTCACCGACGACGCGGCCTCGTCTCATCGCGGCATCCTTTTCTGGGATGATCCGGCCATCACCCATTCTCCAACATCCATCGCCTATGAGGAAAACATCGTCATCGACGAGACCGCGAACAAACTGAGCATTCGCTTTCCCCAACAAACGCTCATCGAGTTTCACCGCGCGGGCTGGGACAAAGTGGGCGGGATCAAGCGTGTGGTGGTGGGCCGGCAAACCCTGCTCGAAGCCCCGCCCGCCGCGGGTTGGACGCCTATTGGCGCTTTCACCATGCTCAACGGCGATCCCGCGCCCCATCCGCCCTACGACAATTGGAACGACCATCGGGATCATTACATGAGCACTGGCTCCTGGAAGACAACCTGGGAGCGAACGCAGCGAAACCTGAGCCTGGCTGACGCCGGGTTCCAATCCGCGACCGTCGAGGGGAATGAAGTCATTCTCACCTGGCGCATAACCGACCGCGGCAAAACAGGGCAGTTGGCCCTAATTCTCAGCAACGGCAATATGGATCTGGCCGGAACGAACTTTGGCGGCGTGAGCATACAGGTGAGCGTTTCGGGCGAAGCGCTTTATAGAGCCGAACGTTTTCGCCTCAACTTTCCGCTGCGCATGAACCGCGGGGATTGGGACATCGCCCAGCGTTTCCGCAAACTAACCGAAGCGCCTCATTCCTTTCAGTCGCCCGCACGCGCGCCCGTTTCCAACTGGTTCACGCAGAGCCAATCCTTCGCCTTTCGCTCCGGCCCCGGTCGCACCGCGCTGGCCCTGTTCGACCGGCCCATCGAAGCGCGCGTGCGTCTCAGCGATGAGAGCGGCCGGCATGTTTACGAATTCGATCTGCCCCTGGGCATGGGCGAGACGCGCGAGACGCCCAGACTCTTTTGGCTGTTGGCGCCTTTGGGCGCGAGCAACCGCTGGGCCGCCAACGACATCTGGGCGCAGATATTCGACGCGCTCAAGGACGGCTACAGCCGGGATGCAGGCGTGGTCATCTCGCGCCCCGTTCCTTCGGTGGTGTGGAACGCGCCGTCCGAAGCGGAAATGGCCGCGGCCATCGAGCATTTTCGGGAGACGGGCCAATATCCCGGCCCCGGCCAGGGCTGGTTCGACCGCTTCGCGGAGGAGCAACTGCCGCGAGCCGTCGCGGCCGGCGTGCGCAATCTCATCATCCAGCCGCCCTGGGAAAGCGATGCAGAGCGACCGCCCGATTCGCTCAATTCGGGTCACGCGCCGCGGGATTTCACCATCTCCAACATGTGGGGCGGCGAGGACGCGCTGGCCCGACTGGTGAATGAGGCTCATGCCAATGACGTGCAAATCACCCTCTGGTATCCCAGCTCCTTTTCCATGTACTCCACCATCGCGGTCACCCACACCAATTGGCTGGCGTGGGAGATATCGGGCGAGCCTTTGGATGGCGGCTGGCGCGACGTGGTGGCCGCGGACTTGCGCTCCGATTATCGCCAGTACGCCATCGACAAGATCACTGCACTGCACAACAGCGTTCCCTTCGACGGCCTGTGGTTCGACTCCTGGCCGGGCCTGGCCGTGCTCACCGATTACGCCGACCCCCAGCCCGCTCCCACGCTGGACGAAGCCATCTCCTTGCAACAGGCCTACTCCAACCTGGGTCTCGATCACATCCTTATCGAGGGGCTTGGCCCCTTAGGCCGGCCGGACGCGTACGGCGATTACGAGAGCTACGCCGACCCGCCCGACCCCAACCCCACCCAGGTGCGCGAGCTGGAGCGCCTGCGCAATCACGAGTATCTGCTCCATCGCATGGGCGCGGGAACATACATCGATATGGCCATCTATCATCGCGCGCTGGCTTCGGGCGGCTTGCTGAATATCGCCAATTTCGACGAGATCGACGCGTTGAGCGAAAACGACCGCGAGTGGTTGCGCCGCGTCAACCTGGAGCATCGCCAGGCCGTGGAGCGCATGGACCAACGCAAGCTGCTGGTCGCGGACAATCGCTGGCTGGGCGTGGCCTGGCAGGACGACGATGCGGACGAGATGGTGATTTACGCGTTCGAGTCGTTTCGTCTGCGTCTCGATGAGCCGCTCTGCGCGCGAGACCTGTCCGCCGGAACCTGGACGCGTATCGACGACGAATTGCCCGCCCAACCCTGGCGAACCTACCTTCTCCGCCCCCTCGAGGGCTGCGGCGTGATGTATTTGCCTCTGCTTGTCGCCAGGGAATGATTCGCGTCTTCCTTCAAGACGATGGGACGATGGACGATAGGACGATGCCAACTCGCGCCGCGTCTCACCTTGCATCCATCTCATCATCGGGTTTTGACAGCGGCCAATTGGCAAGGGGCGTCAAATATGATAAGCTGACATGGTATGCATCCTGTTCACTTGTTTATGGTTGCACCGCATGTGCATGCATGAATCATGTTCACAAGGCGAGCCGCAACCTGGCTTCTGGGGCTGAGCGCTTTCTTGCTCCTTCTCATCCTGTTGGCGCCGGTTTGGGTGCCCCGAATTGAACGCACGCGGCCGCTTTATAATATCGCCGAATACAAAGTGAGGCGCTGGTGGTGGGATCATGTGGCCACGCCCGAAAGCATCGGCCAGGGCGCGCTCAGCGGCTGGGTGACGGATACAGAAGGCCGGCCCGTGGCCGACGCGCTGGTTCTGGTGTCCACGGTCAAGGGCGAGACATTCACCGCGCGCAGCGATGAAAAGGGCTGGTACGCTATCACCGGCATTCCCAGGGGGAGCTATCGCCCCATTGCCGCGGCCTGGGGATATGAGCTGCCTCCGGCCAGCTTATCACCTCAGGCCGGACCTATCATGCGCCTGGGTGACGCGCCCCAACGCTTCGACGCCGCGCTCACCCCGCGGCGGCCCTGGCGACCAGAAGCTCAACCGGAGACGTTGCAAGTGGGGCCGCCCGTTTCGGTAAGCTCCGATTTCGCCATCGAATCACAGGCTGTGCGCCGGGCCATCACCTTCACCCATGAGTCGGTGGTCGTCAACAGCGATTTTCTCTACACGCCGCCGCGAGGGTCCGGCCCCTGGCCTATGTTGGTCATCGTCTATCCCACCATAGCCACCAATTGGGAAAAAGCCACGGTTCCATTCGCCGCGTCTGGCTATGCAGTGCTGGCCATTGGTCCAGACCCCGATCGCGGCCTGGATTTAGATGCTCACGCACGCGACATGCAATTGGTCATCCGTTATGCTCAAGAAGGTTTGTTGGGCGATTTCTTTGTCGGCCCCGAATTCGTGCTGGCCACCGGCTCTTTTGGCTCCCTTTACGGTTATCGCGCCCTCCCCGATTTGCAGCATCTGCTGGCTATCGTGAACATCGGCGGCGTTTCCGACGCCTTTCTCGGCGTGCAAGCCCTCTATAGCGAGACGCTTCAAATCCCGCCGCCCTATGATCTCGCCATCGCCAGCATGGGGCGACCGGACCGGGAGCCGGCGTTCTTCCTGGCCTATTCACCGGCGTTCTGGGCCAAACATCATCCCCCCACCTACATCATGCACACCTACGAAGATGAGGTGATCCCCTACAACCAGGCGCAGCGCCTGGCCCAAGCCCTGGCCGAAGCCGGAGTCTCCCACGAACTGTATCTTTTTCATTCGGAAACCCACTACCTCGACCCTCGCGCGCCCACCGAGCAAGCTTTGAACGTCTTCAATCGCGTGTTGGCGTTTGTCGATGAGCAATACGGACGAGGAGAATAACCATGCGACGCATTGATTTCGATTATCTGGTCATTGGCGGTCTGTTGTTGAGCGCTCTCTATGTATTTCTGACCGGGTTGGTCATGGACGCGTGGGGGGCGCGTCAATTCGCGTTTCACCGCTACGCGGGATATCTCTCCGCGGCCCTGGCCGCGTTGCATCTGCTATTCAATTGGAGTCGCGTGCGCGCCTATTTGCGCTGGCGGCTGAAGCGAATGAAGGCCCGCCGGACACCGACTGCTCGATCAGGCGGGGTTTCTTTGCCAGCGCGATTAAGTCGTCGCGAGTTTTTCTATGTGCTCTTCGCCGCGGTCGGGGGTTATATATTGGGCCGCTCGCCCACCGGCGCGCAGCGGCTTGCGCCTGTATTGGAGGGCGCGGATGTAAGCGTTCTTTACCATCGTTGGAGCTCGCCGGGCCGCTTTTGGCCCTTCCGCGCGCCGCGTTGGGGCGGCCGGCCCGCGCGTTATAAAACTTATGCCAATGTCGAGCGCATTCAACTACCCGACCCGCGCGCTTTTCGGGGTCTGAGCTTCGAGGAGACCGTCGAGCAACGTCGCTCCCATCGAAATTTCCGCCAGGAACCCCTTTCTTTGGAGGAGCTTTCGCGATTGGTCCATGCAGCTCAGGGGATCACCGAGCCGCGTTCGGAATTCCGGGCCGCGCCATCCGCGGGCGCGCTTTATCCCATCGAGGTGTATGTCGCGGCGCATCGCGTCACGCAATTGCCTTCAGGCATCTATCATTATGCGGTGCGCGAACACAGTCTGAATCTGCTCAAACAGGGCGACTTTCGCAGCGCATTGATGCAAGCCGGATTGTGGCAGGAGTTTCTGGCCGACGCCAATGTCTGTTTGATCTTGTCGGCCATTTTTCAGCGCACTCGCTGGAAATACCGGGAACGAGCGTACCGTTACATTTGGTTGGAAGCGGGTCACATTGGCCAAAACATCTATTTGGCCGCCACATCCATGGGGTTGGGAGCCTGTGCAGTGGGCGCTTTCCATGATGATCAACTCAATGAACTGCTGGGCATCGACGGCGAAGAGGAAGCCGCGCTCTATTTGCTTGCTGTGGGAAAGATCTAAACCGAATTCACTCACGTTCATACGGGCTCGATAAGGTGAACGCTCTGCCAGCCCGCTTCATTCGCGCCCAAACAGTGCGAAGGGCCCAACCATATTCAGGGAATCTCGATGCTTCCCAAATCCACGCGATTGTCGGGCGTGGCTGGATCGGTGGTGAGATTTCGGAACTGGTCGTTGCTAAACTCGTACAATCCTGCTCGCAAACCATATTGGCCGGGCGCAAGCCCTTCGGGTAAGAGAAGGCGATGGGTGTCGGCAATGATCTCTCCGGGGAGCCAGCGGGTGGTGGGCGTGAATCCACCGACGGGAGTGGAATCGTGTTGAGCCACGACCTTTCCATCAGGCGCGAGCACATGGACGAACGCGGTGTAATTGACGGCCATTTCGCGTAGTGCAAACCAATATAATGTCACTTCCAGCATGTTTTCCTCCCGAACCAATCGGGTTTCTCGGCCAATGAGCAAGGCCGCGTCGTCCAGACGACTTTGGAGTGGTTGAGGCGCGCGCGTTTTCTGACCCAAGCCAAGACTATTTAGCGTCAGCGTTAAGACAAGCGCGGCCAGGATGACCGCAGTCACGCGTAATCTTCGTTCATGGCGACCTTCGCGCCAGGCCCACAAACACCATAATAGCGCGGCCGCCAGCGATAGGCTTGCGCCGACCGCGCGCGCTGGCGTGCGACCAAAATGGAACGCCACTTTGTGTTGGCCCGGTGGAACATCCACTGTGACCAGCGCCATTTCTCCGGAGGGGTAAGTGGTTGCGGGTTTGTCATCGATACGGGCCTGCCAACCAGGTAAATGGAATTGGTGCAACCGTAAAGAGATGGGAATCGGCGTTTCCACGGTCGCGGCGAGACCCAAATAGCGCACCTCATTCAGGCGAACTGTAAGCGAGTGGGGCAAAGATGGTCCGTCCTTCGCGCCTTCCCGCGGACGCCCCAAGGCCCAGCGCTGTTCACGAACAGCCAGCGGCAAAAACTCGGCCGTCCAAGTCGCGCCCACCTGGCCAGCTTCTGCATCTTCGCGCCACATGCGTTCAGGTCGGCGCGCCTCAGCTTCAGGCAATGGCAACGGCTCCAACGGCAGCTTTGGCATCGAAACGAATATGGCCAGAGAAAAGAGCAGAAAAAGCGCCCATTTTGGTTTGGATAAGGGGGGGCGCGGCCTGGCGCCTGATTGAGGCGTATGCTGCTCCAAACTTGCGACCACCCCGCCGGCGACGACCGCCACGCCCAACGCGGCTAAAATCAAGAAACGCCAGGGATATTGAAGATGCCCGAGTATGGGCGTAAGTGGATGCCAGAGAAACAGAGAAGTGGTGGAGAGCATAAAAATAGCGCTCAGGGCCAGGAGGAAATGGAAGAGAAGCGCGATTTTATTCCTGAATTCAGAACGGCTGCGCCAGGCCCAAAAAGCAACCCCTCCCGCTATCAAGAGAAGCCCCATTGTCAACCAACTCAAGCGATACGTTAGAGCGAAACCTTCGGTGTTGCGATAGACATAAAAAAACGTGCGAGCCAAAAGGTCTGTTGGCGGCAGTAGATGGTTTTCGTAGCCCCGCGACGGCCCTAACGCCAGTCCCACGCTTTTGCTTTCCGCCAAAACAGGCAGCCAGTACGCCGCGGTCATGCCCACGGCCAGCAATAACGAGCCAAATGCGGCGCCCAAGCGTCGCCAATGTCCGGTTTCGATCGCCAGTAGCGCCAAATAGATTGCGCTAACCGGCGCCATGAGCAGTGCGGTGAGATTATGGGTAAGCACCAACCCCGCCCAAGCCAGAGACGCCCATAACAAACCAGACGCACCGCGCGGGTTTCGCATAGCCCAGGTAAAGGCCCAGAGAATGAGCGGCGGAAAGATGAAGGCGAAGTGTTCGGGCATGGCCCCGCGTACATACGCGTCGGCCAGATGATAAGGAAAATAAGTATAGACAACGGCGGCCGCCAGCCCCGCGCGCGGGCCCCACAAACTCTGCACATAACCAAACATGGCCAACGCGGCCAGTGCAAAGCCCAGGGCGATGGTGATCTCTACTGCTGTAGTTGGGCTCATGCCCAGCAAAGCCAACAACGCCCCCGGCCAATAACTTAGGGGCGAATAGAAATTGAGCACCGCCTGTCCATAGCCAAAGCCAAAATCGGGAAAAAGGCGTGGATGCAATACGCCCTGCGACCAGGCTTCGGCCAACGCCGCCACGCGATAGATGTGAAAACGTCCATCATCGGACACAAAAAAACCGGCGCGAAACAATGGCCAAAGCGCCGGAATCACGGCCAATAAAGCCGCTATGGCGTAACGCCACTCCCGCAAACGTTTCATCTTAATGAGTGCCATGCGACCGATTATACTTCCGACCCGCGCACCTGACAAAGCAAGAATGGGCGTTCGCGTTCGGTGCGAATCATTGCCATCATCGTTGCATCAATGCGATGTGTCTTTACGGTTTTATTAAGGCGCTTCACGCGTTCGACCATCTTTCCCCGCCCAGATCATTGGCTTGAACAGCGCGCATGCCTCGCTTAGGCGCACATCGATGCGATAATCGGGCCAGCTCGGTTGTTGCTGCGAGAAAAACATGCCTTCCTCCCGCCCCGCGGCCTCGCGAAACATGTCCAAAACCAGGACATGCGCCCCACCGGTCGCGGGCGGCGCTTGCACGCGCAGATTTAGCCTCACATCCTCGCCCGGCCAAACCTCGCGCGGCATTCCGGCCGCGCCCTCCCCCTCGGCCGCCACCATGCCCTCCTCATCCAACCATCGGTAGCGCAAACTCACCGCGCCCTCGCCCGCCATCGGCCAGGCCGCGGTTCCCGTATTCTGCACCCACACCCGCAGCTCCCGCGCCTCGCCCGGACAAAGCCACTCGCCTCGCCCGGCCCACTCGACTTGCAGCGGATTCCAGCGATAAGGCGGCGTCAACACCTGACCGTCGCCGCCGCGCACCTCCACCCCGCGGTAATAATGCGCCAATATCTGCCGCGCGTCGCGCCAGCGCGTGGTCAATCCTTCCCCGCTCGCCCAGCGCTGAGACCCCACCTGCGACATGCCCGGCCCCAGCGTCTCCTCCTCGCTCACCGGCTCGACCACCGCGGCCAGATAAGGATACCCCGACCCCGCGTCCAGCCACGATTCGGTGGGATTCCCCGTGTCGCGGCGATATTGCGCATTCACCACCTCGAGTGGAAAGTCCGCGGCCTCATAGGTCAGATATTGAAACGCGGTGCGCGCCACGGCTGCGTCCGTCTGCGGTCGCTGGCTGCCGGGCCGGAAATTCTGGCCGCAGTTCCACGTATTCACATAACACTCGCCCTCCGGCCCATCGGGTAGCAGCAGGCAATTGCTGCGCGGGGCCGGCGCCAACGCCCACGACCGCGCCGCGATCGCGCCCGCATCCAGCGCGGCCTCATCCCACGAGGGAATCCACTCATTGGGCAACACCTGCGCCACATAACTTTCCAGCGGCACATCCTCATGCCGCAGCCCGTTCAACGGATCGCCCGGGCAATCATGAAACACATTCACCCTGGCCGCGGTCACATCGGCCGGCTCCTGTTCATGCCGCGCGCCTCTTTCGGGCCGCGCATTCGCTTCTGGGGGGATGACATTGGCCGCGCGCGCATCGTTCGCGCCAAAGGGAATCGGTTCATCGGGGGAAACCAGGATGAGGTTCGCGCCGCGGTCGCTCCCTTCCCAACGCGCCAATAGCAAACCATCGCCGACCCAGCCCACCACCCCATCCCCCACATGGTTCATCGTCAACCGTCGCAATTCTGAACCATCCGGTCGGATGACGAACGCCTCTTGCCAGCGCGCGGTTCCCGGCCCCCCGACCCCGGCTCCATCGAACGCCAGCCAGGCTCCATCTCTCGACCACGCCACCCCGCCCGCGTACCCGCTCCAAACTCGCTTCACCTCTTGCGCTTTGGCGTCCATCACCCATACGCCTTCCCGCGTCGCGAACGCGGCCCGCCCTCCATCGGGCGACCAGGCCGCGGCGTTCACCGAACCCACAAACTCCCGCCCCACCTCTCGCGTCTCGCCTGTCTTCCCATCCTCCCACCACAGCGTCCATCCCCGGCCAACCAACGCATAACGCCGGTCGGGCGAGAGAAAAGTTCGGGAAAATGGGTCAGGCAAAGGGGTGATCGCGCCGCGTCGCGCCACGCGTCCCGTCTCCACATCCGCCACATATTGCACGGCCTGCTCGGCTCCCACCTGCCGCACAAAAGCAATCCGTCGGCCATCGCTCGACCACGACGGCCATTGCCCATCCTCGGCCACCGTCCAGACCCGGCCCGACGCCACATCCAGCACCTTCAGCGGCGTCACCATGCGGCTCAGGCCCGGGGCCAGTTTCACGAACCGATCACCGCGCGCGACATACGCCACCCGCGCGCCATCCGGCGAGACCGCGGCCGGGCCTAGATAACCGCCATCGTGCGTCAACGCCATTTCCCCCGCGGCCAACCCCGTCCCCCCGCCCCCCAGCCATCCCGCCGAAACCCATATCATCCCCCACAAAACAATCGAGATC
>JAADII010000153.1:36881-44518 GCA_013151415.1 Chloroflexota bacterium | reverse complement strand
ACCAGCGGAAAGAGCAATGTCATCACCCAAAAGGAGCGCTTGCCCAGCGTGGTTTGAATTTCGTGAAGGATGACGAGGCGCATGAGGGAGGAAATGGGGAATGGATATTAGATATTGGGTATTGGGGTGTTTAGGTGTTTGAGCGGGGTTGGGTGGGGTGATGGGACGATGGGACGATGGACGATGGGACGATGGATGTTGGGAGGATGGGACGGATAATGGGATGATGGACGAGGGACGAGGGGAGGTGTTTTGGGGTGGTATTGTTGCATGGTCAATTATAACACAGCGGCTCCGCGCGAACACACGCTTCTCACCATGTAAACCAACCCGCGCTCCGCCGCGCACCCAAAAGGTGAGTCGCACCTGCCAGGTGCAACTCACCTGTCCACCCCCACCATCCTGCCCAAACCCACCCCCTCGGCGAACCTAATTCGTTCCATCCCCAAATTCGCTGTCATTATCTCATCGCCCCGCTTTTAGCAACCTCGCGAAGGACACATTGCGGCCATAGTGCAACATGCCGGCGCGGAACACGCGCGCCGCGAGATAAATGCCGAGGAGCGCGGCGCCCGAGACGCTGAACCAGGCCGCGACCAGTTGCCAGGCGGGGATGTCGGTCACGCCCCAGCGCATGGCCACGGTGATGAAAGCCGTGGTGGGGAAAAGGGTTAGCGCGACGAGGATGGGGCTGTTGGGATCGGTGAAAAGGAGCACGGTGAAGAAAAAGGGCAGGACGAAGAGCAGATTCACCATGCCCGCGATTTGCTGGCTCTGTTGCAAATCGGCCATGACGCTTCCCAGGATGATCATAATGGCCGAAAGGAGCGCGTAGGTGGGGATGAAATAAAGCAAAAGCAGGGCGAAGAAATCCCACGAAGGACGCACCCCGGCCAGAAAATCGGTGAAGCGCAGAAAAACGAACACCAGCGCGGCCAGAATCGCCAGCCAGACGCCGAGTTGGGTGAAGGCCACAGCGATCAGCCCCAGAGCCTTGCCCCCGATGAATTGAAACGCCGAAACCGAGGTGAAAAGCACCTCGACCATGCGGTTCTCCTTTTCGGTGGTCACGGCCTGCAACAAATACCCCGAGGCCATCATGACCACGAAGGTGAAGAACCCGCCCACCACAAAAGGCAAGATGAAATTGAGAATATCCTCTTCGCTGGCCTCTCGCTCGCCCTCGCTCGCGCGCATGACCACATGAAACCCGTCCAGCAGACGCCGACGCACGCTCGGAGGCGCATCCGCGAGCAAGGAAGCGCGCAACGCCTCGGTAAAAGCGGCCTGAATGCGATTGGACGGTTTCTTGTCCCAATACAGCAACGTCATCCGGCCGCTCAGTAGATAATCCGCAGCGATGAAATAAAGCGCCTGGATGCGTCCGGCTTCCAGATCGGCCAGGGCCGCGGCCTCATCATCGTAAGACCGAAACTCAAGACCTTCGGCCGCTTGCGCCAACGCGTCCGGCTTCAGCAAGCCGGCCCGGTCCACATAGCCCACCGCGCCGCTCACCCGCGAACCCGAAGCCCAAAGCCCAAAAACGCCGACCAGAATCAAAATCAAGGCCACGCCGCCCGTGGCCAGCAAAAAACTTCGTCGGCGGATGCGATCCAGATACTCACTTTGGGCGATGAGCAAAAGCGTGCGCATCAGGCCTCCATTTGCTGAACCGTGGCCACGAAAATGTCTTCCAACGAGGGTTCGGCCAGTTCGAAACGCTCGATCTTGACATCGTCGCGACCGGCCAACGCCCGCCACACCGTTTGCGGGTCGGTCTCCGCGGCCAGCGAAAGATGCCAGACGCCGTCCTGGCGTCGCGTCTCGAGCACGCCGGGCAGGTCGTGGAAATCGCCCCGGCCTTCGATTTCGATGGCGTGAGCCGAATGACGACGCTTGATCTCCTCCACATCGCCGTAGAGCACGACGCGACCATGATTGATGAGCACAATACGGTTGCACATGGCCTCGACCTGATGCATCTGGTGGGTGGACATGATGATGGTCTTGCCGGCCTGACGTTGCTCCTCGATGATGCGCTTCACCAGCCGCGTGTTCACCGGGTCCAGGCCGGAAAACGGCTCGTCCACGACGATGAGGTCGGGATCGTGGGCCAGGGTGGCGATGAGCTGCGCCTTTTGCTGCATACCGCGGCTAAGATCCTGGATTTTCTTGTGCCGATGCTCGAAAAGGTCGAGCCGCTCCAGCCAGGCATGGACGCTCGCGCGCGCCTCATCCGCGCTCAGCCCCTTGAGCCGGGCCAGATAAACGAGCACGGTCTCCAGTTTCTGGTCGCGATAAAGCCCCCGCTCTTCGGGCAAATACCCCACGCGCCCCTTCTTGGCCTCGGTCATTGGCCCGCCAAAGACCCGAACCTCCCCCTCGTCGGGCCGGAAGATGTCCAGCATGATGCGAATGGTGGTGGTCTTGCCCGCGCCATTGGGCCCGAGCAGACCGAATATCTCGCCGGGGTGCACCTCGAACGAGACCCCGGCCACGGCCTGCAACGAGCCAAACCACTTGCGGATATTTTTCAAGACAACCGTTGGCGTTTGCATTTGGGGGTTTGTTGGTCGCGTAGTCGGTTAGTCGATTAGTCGGTTGGTCTACTGGTCTCTGGCCTCTGACGCTCTGACTCCTGAACCTTTGGCCTGCGGCGGTGGAAATCGGTGGCGTCCTGGTAGATTTTGGCCGCGGCCAGCAGGGTGGCTTCGTCGAACAGGCGGCCGATGAAGGTGATGGTGGTGGGCAGACCGTCGTCGGCGAAGCCGTTGGGCAGAACCACGGCCGGATGCCCGGTGAGGTTGGTCAGGAGCAGGTTCGGCCCCTCCAATGAGGGCGCGAGATAGAGGTCGATGTCGGCCATGAGCCGGGCCATATCTTGCATGAGCCGGGTGCGGATGCGGTTGGCCTGGATGTATTCGACCGCGGGGATGAGCCGCGCGGCGCGGAACACGTTGGGCCAGGCGTCTTTGGTTTGCCGCACCAAGAGATCGTCGCGGCCGCTGCGCGTGAGCTCGTCGAAGGCTGCGGCCGCCTCGGCCTCCAGGATGAGCTGCATGGCGTCAACAGGATAATCGGGCAACTCGATGGGGATCAAGTTTGCGCCCAGGTCGCGCAAGGTTTGCAGCGCGGCCCGATCATTTTCGCAGCCGCGATAGGTTTTCTCGAAATCCGCGGCCACATAGCCGATGCGCAAATCGGCCAGGCGCACTTCGTGCGGCCAACTGAAAGGCCGGTCCAGCGCGGTGGGGTCCAGGCCGTCTGCGCCGTGAATGGCCGCGAACACCCAGGCGCAGTCCTCGACCGAGCGGCAAATCGGCCCCAGCTTGTCCATGCTCCAACTCAGGGCCATGGCGCCGTGGCGGCTGACGCGACCGAAGGTGGGGCGCAGGCCGGTGGTTCCGCATTGGGTGGAGGGCGAGACGATGGAGCCGTAGGTCTCGCTGCCGATGGCGAAACCCACCAGCCCGGCCGCGACCGCGGCCGCGGACCCGGCCGACGACCCGCTCGACCCTTTTTCCGGGTCCCAGGGCGTTCTCGTTTGGCCGCCGAACCACACATCGCCCCAGGCCAACGCGCCCAACGTGAGCTTGGCGGCCAGAACCGCGCCGGCCTCGGCCAGACGAGTAACCACGGTCGCGTCCATGTCGATAACTTGCTCGCGATAGGGCGTCGCGCCCCAGGTGGTGGGATAGCCCCGCGCGGCCAGCAAATCCTTCGCGCCCCAGGGGATGCCGTGCAAGGGCCCGCGATAGTGGCCGTTGGCCAGTTCGCGGTCGGCCATTCGAGCCTGCTCCAACGCCAGTTCCTCGGTCAGGGTGACCACGCATTTCAAGAGCGGGTCGAAACGGCGCAGCCGCGCCAGATACATCTCCGTGAGTTCGACCGCGCTCACCTCACGCGCGGCGATAAGCCGAGCCAGATCGCTCAAGGGCCAAAACGCGAGCGCCTCGATATCGTCCGGTCGGGTCGGGGCCGCGGTGGAGGATGGGGCGGGGTAGCGAGAGCGTTCGGCGAACAGGTCGGCCGCGAAAAAACGGTCGGGGTGGGGATGAGAGGCCGGGATGGGATCGAAATGCAGGGCCGGCGGCGCAGAATTTTCCGGCGAGATGGCCCGCAGCCGCTCGTAGTCCGCGCGATGCTCGCTCACGCGCGCCTGCATGAGCGTTAGTTCATTCTCATCGAATTCCAGGCCCATGACGCGCGCGGCCTGGGCGATGCGTTCGAGCTCGATGAGCTCAACGGATTCGTCTGACTGGAATGGGGTGGGATGGCCGTTCTGCTGGGGCATGGTGGAGAAAGTTATTGCACATTGTGCGTGGTGGAGGGATCGTCCAAGGCGACGCGCGAGCGAGCCAGTCGCTCACGCGTGAGAACAAAAACCGCACCCAACAACGCGCCGAGCGCGGCGGCGGAAAGGACCATGATCTTGGTGTTGCGAGGGTCGCGATACAAGGGCGGCGCGGCCTCGATGGCGATCCGGGCTTGCGGCGCGCCGGTGGCGAACTGGGCCGTCACCTCGCGGGCTTTATTGTCCAGAGTGGTGTAAAGGTCCCAGGCCGCGTCGCGCTCGCGCGTCAGTTCTCGACGACGCGCTTGCTCCGCCTCCAATTGCGCTTGCAGTGCGCTACGTCGACGCTCCAGCTCATCCAACCTGGCGTCCAACGCGGCCAAGGCGAAGGGATCTGTTTCTTGCGAAGCGGAATCGGCCAGAGAAAGCCAAGATCGCACAGGCGCATCCACCAAGGCCTGCATGGCGGATGCGTCAAGCTGTGACAAGATGGTCGAAGGGGGGCTGGGCGCCGCTAAATCTTGCAACAATAACTGAATCATGGCGTCGGTCTCAATCAAGGCCTCATCCACCTGAGAAAGCATGGCGTCGATGACATCGAGTGGATTCTGATCGCGTAGCCGAGCCAACTGAACAGGATCGAATTGGAGCAAAAGCTCGGGCGCGCTCGATGAATCAGTCAATCCGGCCCGCAACAGCAGCAGAGCCAGCGCATCGCCGCTGGCGACCGCGCCTGTGTCCGAGGTCTCCAGTTGGCTGCGCACATCTTTGAGCCGCAAACGCAGAGCGTTTAGGTCGGCGCGACGAGCATGCCAATGGTCCAGTTCGCGACGCTGCGCTTCACCCTCTTGCTCGATAGCATAGTCCATTTGAGCCAAAGCCGCATTGAGCGACGTTTGCGCAAGTTGGTTGGTGGCCGAATAAACCGCGGTGTGAGCCAGGCGCATGGCCTCGTTTTTCTGGGCCTGCAATGCGTCGATGGTCGCGGTGAGTTCATCGATCTGGCGGATAAGACGAGGCTCCGCGTTTCGGGCCATGAATCTCTGCATTTCGGCCTGAGCCTGTTGATAACGCACAAACGCATCCTGGGCAGCCGCCTGGGCCTCGCCTGGCGTGCGATCGCCTGTGGCGACAAAGGCTTGATTCACCAGTTTCACATAGTTCGCAGCCCAGGCGTTGGCAATGGCCGCAGCCATTTCAGGGTTGTCCCAGGTCACCTCGAAACGGAGCAAATCGCCCATTTGCACCACGCGCGTGGCGCCAAGCAAACGAGCGGCCGCGGCGGGCGATTCACCCAACGCATCGTTCATTTCGGCTTGAACCATGAGCAAAAGCGATTTGTTTTTTGCCAAAGCCATCAAGGCGCGATTACGCGTGTCCGAACCCGAACCAAAAGGCGGCGCCTCTTCGGGCACGGTGGTGAAATCGGGATCGAACACCACCGCGGAGCGGATATTCAACAACGCCACATCGGCCTGAGCCGTATACGTTTCTTGAGACGTGAGAACGACCACCAGCGCCGCCAATGCGGACGCCCCCGCGAAAAGCGCAATCAACCACCAGCCCCGAGCGAGGATGGATGCAAAACTGCGCAAGTCGAATTCATCACTGAAATAAGTTTGGGCGCTCATATGAGTTCAGCGGCCTCTTGGGACAAACCGTTGGGTCGATTCAGAGGCAAGAAAGTGTAACATAGAAAAGAGAACGGCGACAACCCGCCGCAGCCCATTATGCGCCATCAGAAAGCACGCGCGCGCCGGCCGCGATGAGCGCGGCGTGAATCCAGCTCGCGGCCAGCCAGATGCCGTCGGTCGATTGATAGGCGAGACCGAGAAGCGCGAAGTAGCTTAGGGCCAGGGCGACGAGCAAGGTTCGGTCAAGGGAGGGGGGCAGACGGCGGCTCACGGCGTAGACGCGCTGAGCCAGAAGCGCCAGAAAAGCGAGGAAAAAGCCCGCGCCCACCAGACCCGATTCCTGCAAAAGCCGCAACGAAAGGTTGCTGATCCAGGCCGGTCGAAAGCGGATGAGGCCGTGAATGCTGTAGAAAGAGCCGGGCCCCCAGCCGATGAGGGGCCGCGCCAACCAGTCTTGCCAGGCCAAAGCCCAATCGTGCAATCGCGCAGAAAATGTGTAATCGCGCTCAAGCTCGAGAAACGATTTGAGACGCACCGCAAAGGCCGAATCGGGCGGGAGCGCATGCGCCAAAGCAAGCAACGACAAGGCGATTAGGGGCAAAGCCAACGCCAACAAAAGCAGACGATAGGCTTTGTCGCCGCCTCCGCGACCGCGCAACACCCACAGCAGCCCCGCGCCCACGAAAAACATGATCCAGGCCCCGCGCGACAGGCTGAGCGCCAGCGCAGTCACCCAGATAACCGCGCCCAACCACAGCCAACGCCGGCCACGCGCGGTGAGCGCGCCTCGTGGGGCCAGCCAGAGGACGCCCAACCCCACCAGCGCCCACGAAGCCGCATGACTTCCGAACAGGTTGCCCTCTTCGAACGTGCCGTAGGGAATGGGAACCGGAAAATTCCAACCCACCTGCACGCCCAGATTCAAACCCAAGGGATAGAGCGCCCGCGCGACGATGCCGAACGCGGCCTCGAGCGCGGCCACCACCAGCCACGCGGCCACGGCCCAACGCCACGACTCGCGATCCGGAATCAAATTGAAGACCAGAAGGAAGGTGAGGACGAGCAAAGCCAGCCGCGCGGTGTTCTGCAACCCAAGCCGCGGGTCCGGCCCCAGCCAGGCCGCGAGGCCGTTCGCGGCCAGCCACCCCGCCAGAAGCCATGTAATGCTGGGAATGCGCACGCGACCGAGCGTGAAAAACGCGCGCGCTCCGCCCACGGTGAACACCAACAACACGGCCACATGCTCCGCGCGCACCGAGACGCCGGCCACATCAAAACGATAGCGGGTGAGCATGGCCGCGACGAACAGCAGCAGCAACGCGCTGCGCGGCCATGCGCTCAGCCAGACGCCCCCCACAAGCAAGGCCGCGACCAGGCCAAAAGCAACCGCATACAACCCGCGCGCATCCCCAAGGCCGCGAACAAGCGCCGCCACGCTCAGCGCGACCAATGCCGCCGCAACCAAAAGCCTGGGAGCGTCGTCGGTGAGTTTAGATAGTGAAAAGGGAAGCCGGGACATGAGGATGGGAGGGAAATGCAGGTTTTTCGGAGAGCAATTATTGTATCAAGAGGCGGCGGCGCGTGTACAGCCCACGCTCAACCCGGGTGCGTTTCCATTTCAATTTGGGGATGCGCCCCGATGTTCGCCCCGCATTTGTTCAGAACCGCCCCTTGCTGGTATGATGATAAGTTGCGGCCACTTTCCCCTC
>JAADII010000153.1:0-36869 GCA_013151415.1 Chloroflexota bacterium | reverse complement strand
CTTGAATTCATGTCCTCACAGCTTCCACTCATTGCTCCGCCCGATGTGCCCATGCAAGACCGGGGCCGTCCCTGGCGGGTGGGCACGGTGCTCTATCTGGTGCGCCACGCCGAATCCATGACCAATGTCTACGCCAACCTCAGCGCCTACGACCCCAATCTCACCGCGCGGGGCTGGGCGCAGGCCCTGCGCGTGGGCGACTGGATGGCCCAGAAAGCGCGGCTGGATGTCGTCGTCACCTCGCCCCTGCGCCGCGCGCACAGCACGGCCCTGGCCATTGCTCTGGCCCAAGACCTGGAGCCGGTTTCCTGGCCCGGACTGGAGGAATTCAGCGTCGGCTTCTTCGACGAATTGCCGCATGGGCATCCCACCCAGCCCTGGCTCATGTGGGAGGGCTGGAACCCATCCGACGGCGAGGCGTCCGGCTTTATCAGCTTTCGCGACCGGGTGTTGCAGGCTCTGAACGAAATTCTACAGGCCTACGCGGGCCAACGCATCGCCATTGTCAGCCACGGCGGAACCATGAATGTGTTGGTTGGGGCCATGCTGGGCCTGCCCCTGGCCAACATGGTCACCTACAACACAGGCGTGAGTCTGTTCGAGTGGGCCGAATGGCGGCGCTGGCTGGTCTTTTACATCAACGCCCGCGAGCACCTGCTTGACCTCGACCCGGAGGACTATCCCCGGCTGCCCGAAGCCGAACAGGACGAAGAGGGCCGCTGGCGTTTGCCCGAAGGGTTGGTGGAGCGATGGACCGCCTTGCCCATGGACCCGCGGCTGGCCTTCCTGGCCAACAAAGCGCGGCGCGCCGACAGTCTGCTATTCATCGAGCCGCCCGATCCCATCACGCCCTTGCGCGTCAGCCTGCGCGCGCGTCGGGCCGTGGTCATGAGCCGGGACTTGCAGGCGCTCGAAGCGGGCGAAGTGCGCCGGGCCTTGCTCAACGCCAATCATGTGCGCTACCAATATCTTTTCCGCCCCTTACCCTACCCCGACGACGCCTTCGACCTGGTGATTACGCCCAACGACCCGCCCTGCGACCCCGCGGAAATCGAACGCGTGCTCAAACGCCCCTCCGGTCTCATTCAATGGTGAACGATTTGGCAATTGGCAACTTGAACTTTGAGTGGCTTGAGATATGAGGCGAAAGCATCGGCGTCTCACCTGGCATACAACCAGACGAACATAGACCATAAGACGAAGATGGACGAAGCAGTCGAACCGCGGGCCAGCCCGCTCCGATACGGATGAAAATCGCTTGCGCCGACCAACGTAGACCAAAGTAGACCAACATAGACGATGGAGCTTCTTGGTCTATGTTCGTCCTATGGTCTATGTTGGTTGAGCGCTCATCAAGGCCTGTGCGACCGACATCGGACATTGGACATCGGACGCTTTTTTCGGAACAGAACTTGGCCTATCTTGGTCCACATTGGTCTACTTTCGTCCATTTTGGTCAACATCGGCAAAAGATGTGGTAGAACTTAGAACTCAGAACCTAGAACCCAAAAAACATGGCTCAAGACAAACTCATCGTGCGCGGCGCGCGCGAGCATAATCTAAAAAACATCGACGTCGAAATCCCGCGCGACAAGCTGGTCGTCATCACGGGCCTGTCCGGCTCGGGCAAGTCGTCGCTGGCCTTCGACACCATCTACGCGGAAGGGCAACGACGTTATGTCGAGTCGCTCTCGGCCTACGCGCGGCAATTCCTCGGCCTGATGGAAAAGCCCGACGTAGACCAGATCGAGGGGCTTTCTCCGGCCATTTCCATCGACCAAAAGGGCGCCAGTCGCAACCCCCGCTCCACCGTGGGCACGGTCACCGAGGTCTATGACTATTTGCGCCTGCTCTTCGCGCGCATTGGGCAACCTCATTGCCCCAAATGCGGTCAGCCCATCAGCCGCCAGACCACCGAGCAAATTGTAGACGCCATCGCCTCGTACCCCGAACGCAGCCGCCTGCTTATTCTCGCGCCCCTGATCAAAGACCGCAAGGGCGAGCACAAGGCCGTATTCGAGGACGTGCGCAAGGCCGGGTTCGTGCGCGTGCGCGTGAACGGCGAAATCTACGATGTCAACGAAGAAATCGAGCTGGATCGCTACAAAACCCACACCATCGAGGCCGTGGTGGACCGGCTCATCGTGCGGCATGGCCGCGAAAACGGCGGCGGCATGGATATGAGTCGTCTGGCCGATTCGGTGGAGACCGCGCTCAACCTGGGCGGCGGCGTCATGATCGTCTCGGACGTAACCGACGCGGCGCGGGCGCATGACCGGCTTTTCTCCGAGCATCTGGCCTGCGCGGCCTGCGGCGTCAGCCTGCCCGAAATCGAACCGCGCACCTTCTCCTTCAACTCGCCCCACGGCGCGTGTCCGGCCTGCACCGGTCTGGGCACGCAGATGGAATTCGACCCCGAGCTCATCGTCCCCGACCCCGAGCTGAGCCTGGCCGAGGGCGCGATTCATCCCTGGGCGCGCGAGACCAGCACCTACTATCAGGCCCTGATCGAGGCCGCGGCCCGACACTACGGCATCCCCTACCACGTCCCTTGGAAGGAGCTCAGCCGCAAGCAGCGCGACATCATCCTCTACGGCGGCAAGCGCGACGAAAGAATCCGCGTGCGCTACATCAATCAGCACGGCTACCAGCGCGAGTTCCAGGTCGTCTACGAAGGCGTGATCCCCAACTTGCAGCGACGCTATCGCGAGACCACCTCGGAGTATGTGCGCACCGAATATCTCGAACGATACATGACCAACCGGCCCTGTCCCGCGTGCGGCGGCAAGCGCCTGCGGCCCGAAGCCCTCGCGGTGACCATCGACGGCAAGAACATCGACGACATCACCCGCATGTCGGTGGCCGAGGCCCTGGCCTGGGTGTCTTACTTGCGGGGGACGAGCATCGACGCGCCCTACAACGCGCCCCTACCCGAAACCGTGCCCGCGGCCTCGCCCCTGAGCCAGCGCCAATGGACCATCGCCCGCCAGGTGCTGAAGGAGATTCAGGCGCGGTTGCGCTTCATGCACGATGTGGGATTGGACTATCTCACGCTCAATCGCCAGGCCGGGACCTTGAGCGGCGGCGAGGCCCAGCGCATTCGCCTGGCCACCCAAATCGGCTCGCAACTCATGGGCGTGCTCTACATTCTGGACGAACCCAGCATCGGCCTGCACCAACGCGACAACGCCCGGCTCATCCGCACGCTGTGCGACCTGCGCGACCTGGGCAACACGGTGCTGGTGGTGGAGCACGACGAAGAGACCATCCGCTCGGCCGATTGGGTCATCGACCTGGGTCCGGGCGCGGGCGAGCACGGCGGCGAGGTGGTGGCCGAAGGCCCGCCCGAAGCCATCGAGGCCCACGAAACCAGTCTCACCGGGGCCTATCTCTCCGGTCGCCGCCAGATTCCCGTCCCCAAGACGCGACGTCCGGGCAACGGCAAACACCTTGTCCTCCGCGGCGCGAGTCAGAACAACCTGCGCAACCTGACCGTGCGCTTTCCCCTGGGCATGTTCATCGTGGTCACGGGCGTGAGCGGATCGGGCAAATCGACGCTGGTGGTGGACACGCTCTACCGGGCCATTGCCAAGCGCATGTACTCGGCGCGGGCCAAGCCGGGCCGCTACGAAGCCCTGGAGGGTCTGGAGCACCTGGACAAGGTCATCGACATCGACCAATCGCCCATTGGCCGCACCCCGCGCTCGAACCCCGCCACCTACACCGACGTGTTCACGCCCATCCGCCAGTTGTTCGCCAGCCTGCCCGAAGCGAAATTGCGCGGCTACAAGCCGGGCCGGTTTTCCTTCAATGTAAAGGGCGGGCGCTGCGAAGCCTGTCGCGGCGACGGCATCATCCGCATCGAGATGCAATTCCTGCCCGATGTCTATGTGCCCTGCGAGGTGTGCCACGGTCGGCGCTACAACCGCGAGGCCCTGGAAATCAAATACAAGGGCAAGAGCATCGCCGATGTGCTGGATATGACGGTGGAGGAGGCGCGCGAGTTCTTCGCCAACATCACCAGCATTCACCGCAAGCTCGACACGCTCTACCGCGTGGGCCTGGGCTATATACGGCTGGGGCAACCCGCGACCACGCTTTCGGGCGGCGAGGCGCAGCGCGTGAAGCTGGCCAAAGAGCTTTCCAAGCGCGCCACCGGCAAGACGCTCTATATTCTGGATGAGCCGACCACCGGCCTGCACTTCGCGGACGTGGAGAAACTGCTGGAGGTGCTCCACGACCTGGTGGATCGCGGCAACACGGTGCTGGTCATCGAGCACAACCTGGACGTGATCAAATCGGCCGATTGGATCATCGACCTGGGGCCTGAAGGGGGCGACAAAGGCGGTCGCATCGTGGTGGAGGGGACGCCCGAACGCGTGGCCCGCCATCCCAAATCCTATACGGGCCAGTTCCTGCGCAAAGTGTTGCCCGAAACACCGGTTCCATCCTGACCTTTACCCCGTCTAACTTCGCGGTGTGCAGGGGAACGTTTTCCCCCATCTCATTTGCGCAAATCGAGATTTGCCGATACGACATTCTGTAAGGCATAATTCGGCGAAATGCGACAATTTGCAGCGACGCAGGAATGAAAAAGCAGGTTCAACTTCCATGCGTTCACCATATTGCATTGACGTCTCGCTCGGCGCGTCCGTCGTCAACAGGATAACACTCCACCCATGACCTGGCAGTACACCCCTTATACCATATGGCTTATCACCGGCGCGTTCGTTCTAGCCGTATTGGCCGGGATCGCATGGCGGCGACGCTATGCGCCGGGAGGGCTTGCATTGGCGGTGCTGTTGGCGGCGGCGGCGTTGTGGACTTTTGCTTACGGCGTGGAGCTGGCCAGCGCCGAGTTGACCACCAAGCTCTTCTGGGCAAAAGTGCAATATTTTGGCATTGTCACCATTCCAACGGCATGGGCTTTATTTGCATGGGAATATACAGGGCATCGCCTGAGGCTGAGCAAGCCATTGCTGGGTCTGCTCATCTTCATCCCCGCGATGTCGCTTCTGGCCGCCTGGACCAATGAGTGGCACGGTCTTTTCTGGTCCGAACTTACCCTGGAATTCACCGGTCTCTTTCTCACACTCAAAAGCGTCTATGGCCCCATCTTTTGGTTGCATTGGGCTTATTCCAACGTGCTAATTCTATCGGGAATGCTCGCCATCCTGATGGCGGCTGTGCGTCATGGGGGATTGTATCGACGCCAAGGCGCGATTTTGCTTTTGGCCGCGCTATTGCCCTGGATGGGCAACCTGATCTACCTTTCGGGCAGCAATCCCTTTCCTGGGCTCGACCTGACCTCGGTGGGATTTGCATTCACCAGCATGCTTGTAGCGTGGGTGGTGTTGCGTTATCGGCTACTCGATGTGGTGCCTGTAGCCCGACAACAGATCATCACCGGCATTCAAGATGGTTTGCTGGTGCTGGACGAACACGATCGCATATTGGATGTGAATCCGGCCATGGCGGCCATGGTGGGCGCAGACGTGGTTGACGCCCTGATCGGCGCCCAGGCCAATGAGGCGCTTCCCTCGGAAATATTGTTGGCATTGCAATATGCTGAAGATAACGCCTGGTATGCGTTTTCATTGCCGATGCAAGGGGGCGTGCGGCGTTATTACGAGGTTAAAATCGTTCCTTTGCTTGGCGGCGCCGGCGTGACGCAGGGACGAATCATCCACGTGCGCGACATTAGCGAGCACCGAGCGCATCTAGAGCGATTGCGGGTTTTGCGCAACATTGATCAGGCGATTCTGGCCGCGCGCTCGTCCGAAGAGATCGCGAACACAGCGCTGCGCTACCTGCGCACGCTGATCCCATCGCGACGGGCCAATGTGCTTTTATTTGATCCCGAGAAGAGAAACGCGCTTTTCCTGGCCGAACACGCCGACTCGCCCGGGCCCTTTCCAATCGGCGAGGTGATCTCTTTGCCCGAGCCGTGGCGAAAGCTCATCTTCCGCTCTCAACAACGACCTCTGGTGCTCGACGCGACCTCGCTCCAGGGTCCCGGAACGGAAATTGTCACGCAATGGCTGCGCAAAGAAGGTTTTCATTCCATTGCGGCATTTCCTCTGCTGGCCCGCAACGATGTGATCGGCTCGTTGAATCTGCTGATGGGTGAGGAGCATGCAGCGCCAGACGAAGAAACCCTGAGCGTAGCCGAGGAGATCGCCACCTCGTTGGCTGTGGCGCTGGACCACGCTCGTTTGGCCGAACAACTTCAAGACAAGGCCGAAACGCTGGAAAAACGCCTGACCGAACTCGAGGCGCTTTACGAAATATCGTTGGAAATCAATCGTCAGCGCAATCTTTCCAATCTGTTATCCAAACTGGTGGAGCGGGTGCGATCGCTGTTAGACGTGCGGGTGGCGGCGCTTTATCTCATGCAACCCGATAACGAAACATTGGAGCTGGCGCTCATTCACGGAGAAGCCTCGCCGCAGCGCTATTCTGGCACGAAAATGCGTTTGGGAGAAGGTCTGGCCGGCCGCATAGCAGACCGGCGAGACGTGATGATGATCGAGGATTATCAACAATGGGAAGGCCGTCTGACCACCTATGATGACATGGGCTTGCACCAAACCATGGGAGCGCCTCTCATGGTGGGAGAACAGCTCTTGGGCGTGCTTACGGTGGGCAACGATAAGAAAGCGGGGCCATACAGCGAGCACCAGGTGCGCATGTTGCGATTATTGGCCGAACAAGCGGCCACGGCCATCGCGGGCGTGCGCTTGTTGGAGGCCGAGCAGGAACAACGCCGCCTGGCCGAAGCGCTCAAGAATATCAGCCTGGCTTTGAGCCACACCCAAAACATCGAAGCCGTGTTCGATATTCTTCTCAGCGAAGTGCGACGCGTCGTGCCGTACGACGGCGCCAACATTATGCTGATCGATGGCGATGTGGCTCGAATCGTTCGCACTCGCGGATACGAACGGCTGGGCGCGAGCGAACGCGAACGCTTGCTCAAGGTCAAGTTGAGCATCTCGAGCACCCGCAACCTGCGCCACATGCGAGAAACCCGCGAGCCATTGGTGATCGCCGATGTCGAAAAAGACCCGGATTGGCTCTCGGTGCCCACCAACCCGATTCGTTCTTGGGTGGGAGCGCCCATTGTAATCCATGATGAGGTGGCCGCCTATCTTTCATTGGACAAATACGACCCCGATTTCTACACTCAACGCCATGCGCAACGTCTGGCCGCTTTTTGTGGTCAGGCTGCTATCGCCATCGAAAACATCTGGCTCTATCAGTCGGCCCGCCGACGCGCGGACCTCTCGGCGCGGCTGGTGGAGCTGGGCGACGCACTCAACCGTCCTCTGAGCAAGCCAGAGGTTATCGAAGCCATTGGCAGCGCTGCGTTGGCCCTTTCCGAAGCCGACAAACTGGGGCTCTTCACCCGTGAAGGCGAAACGTTCCATTGCGCCTGGAGCCATAATCTTGACCCGGGCTATATCGAAGAAGTGCTCCAAAACCTCACCAAGCTGCCAGGAAAACGCTTTTTCAAACCCCAAGCCCCGCCCTTGTTTATTTCAGACGTGCTGGAGGCCGATGTTCCCACTCTGCTCAAATCGCTCTGTGAACGCTATGGCCATCGTTCTCTCGCCTTATGGCCGCTGGTTTATGAGGGCCGCGTCATTGCGGTGACAGCCTCTTACTACCACCAGCCTCATGAATTTTCACCGGAGGAGCAACAGGTCATGATGGCCTTTGCTCGTCAGGCCGCGGTGGCTTTGGAAAATGCCCGGCTTTTCGAGGAGGCGCAGAAGCGCCTGGTTCAGGCGCGCACCTTCCAGGCCGTGGGCGCGTTGCTCACCTCGGAATTGGGTCTGGAGCAGGTGTTGGAACATATTCTGGACCTGTTGAAACAGGTGGTCGAGTATGATGGCGCGTCCATTCAATTGTTGGATGAAGAGCGCAAGCCCCAACTCGCGGCCGCGCGAGGGTATGAAGATATGGAGTACATGCCCGGTCTTCTCGAGAAACGGGTCTCGCTGGCCATGCGAACGTTTGAAGAGTGCGACGAGCCTCGAGTTTTTCTCGTGCGCGACGCCGCGAACGATCCCCGCTGCACTCATCCCGGCGGAAAGAGCCTGGCCGGCTCCTGCGTGAGCGCGCCTCTTATCATCAAGAACCGTCTGATCGGCATTCTCAATGTAGACAACCAAAAACCGCTGGCGTATGATGATGAAATTTGTGAAACCATTATCGCCTTCGCCAATCAGGCCGCCATCGCTATCGAGAACGCGCGATTATATGAGGATTTGCAACAGGCGCTTTATGCGGGGGAACGGGTCTTTCGCGTGGTCTCACACGAGCTTCGCACGCCTATCACCGTCATTCACGGCTATGCAGAACTGCTGGACGAGCAGCTGGACAAACTACCGGAGGAACGGCGCAAACAGGCGCTCTCCATCATTATGGAGCAAACCGAACAGTTGCGGCGGCTTGTGGACCAGCTCATGGCGTATCATGAACTGGAGCGGCAGTCGCTGCGCCGCGACGTGATCGATGTCGCGGCCTGGTTGCACCATGCCAGCGCCGTGTGGGAGCCGGTCATGCTGGAAAAGGATATTACGTTACGGCTTGATCTGGCCACAGGGCTGGGATATGTGATGGGCGATCGCGATTACCTGGACCGCGTGCTCAATAACTTGCTGCATAACGCCAGTAAATTCACTCCTGATCATGGGGAAGTGATGCTACGCGCATGGCCGGAAAGCGACGCGATCTACATTTCGGTGAAGGATCAAGGCGTTGGCATCCCGCCGGATCGTCTGGACAAGCTGTTCGAGCCTTTTTATCAAGTCGAAAGCGGCGCGCAGCGTCGGTTTCGCGGCTTGGGGTTGGGGTTGTCGTTGGCCAAAGAGATTATCGCGCGTCACGGTGGGCGCATTTGGGCCGAAAGCGAAGGCGAGGGCAAGGGCGCGACCTTTATATTCACGCTTCCTTGCGCCTCTGAGATGGAAACAAGGGAGTTGTAAAACCGTTATCTGACGGTGAACGGCAATTCAATCGCGTCGCCCCCGCTCAACAATTGCGAGCGAGCGCCATCAACGCGGCTATAGAGACCCGTTCTCCAAACATAGCTTCCCGGTTCAAGAGACGCTCGATAGGGCTGAACCAAAATATCTCCTGGCCACCAATCGCGGCTTAGCGCGGCCATGCCATCGGTCTGGGCCATGCGCTCGCGGGTTTGTGCCTGCAAGATATGATTGAACGCGGTGAAATCGCGAACGCGCACATCTTCGCGAGGCGAGTCAACCCGCCATACGAACAACGCCTCGACGCCACCCGAGTCGAGAGGCTGAAACGCATATCCCACCAGCTCTAGCCCCACATCAAATTTGGGGGGCGGTTCAAGAGGGATAATGTTCAAGCTCTGGGTGGAAGCAGGCGGAAGCCGGTAGAGTCGCACGGGCGACAAACCATCCGCCAGCCGTCCTTCCCACACCATCTCGCCCAACTCCTGCAAACGCTGTTCGCCCTCGGGCTCCGAAATGGCCCAGAAATACAAACTTTCGCTCGTTTCGGAAAGCAGCAGCGCGGGCGGGGATGAAGGCGCAACAAAACGAGCCCAGGGTGGATTGCCGATCAAGACCGCGACCACCGCGGCGTCGCCGTCCTGAGCAGGGTCGACCCCATGCACGGCGACCCGCACCTGGTCCGTCCCCAACCGTTGAGCCCACACGCGAGCCTGCACAAGCGCATCGCGCCAACGACGCAAAGGAACGCCGAACGACTTCGCTCCCGCGCCCGCCTCCACATCGGTCAGCAGGTTGGCGTAAGCCAACGTCCAACCGCAAAAAATAATCAGCACCATCGCGGCGGCCACAGCGCGGCCATAACGCCCCATGCCCACGCGCCGCAACAATCTCGTCGTCTCGACCACGCCCATGCCAAAGAAAAGCGCCGGCAGCGGCAACAAGACCGTCCAATACTGAGGATAAACCGGAAGAGGCGCCAACATCAACGCCAGAGTGGGCCCTGCGGCCCAGGCTAACAGCAGCCGCGCTTGCTGCGCCCGCTCGCCAGCATGGCGCAACCGGCTCAGAGTGAGCCCAACGCCCAAAAGGATGAATGCCAGAACCAACGCGGCCACTGGCCCCAACCAGCGCCAGGCGAGATGCGCACTGACGGGCAGATCCGCCAATGCGTGGAGTCCCCACCCGCCGAACACCTGTATGAAACCCAACCAACGATGGGGAGCAGGCGCGGATGATGTATTATCAAAAAAATGGAACGCGCCGGTTGCAGGGCCCACATCGCGCGGTCCGGCATGAATGAACCACAGCACAAGGGCCGCGAGGTATGGTGCGAGCAGCCATGCGCCCAGAAGCATCCCCCATGCAAATTCGCGCTTCCACCAACGTCGCGGCGCGGCCAGGATAGCCCCCAGCCAGCTTAGCCCCTGCACAAGAGCCAGAGTGTGCGTAAGAAGCTGTAGGGAGGCGGTCACAGGAAACCAAAAGGCCGCACGCCGACGGCCGCGCAGTGCAGCTTCCCACGCAAGCCAAAGCAACAACACCGAAAGCGCAACTTGAATATGGGCCCAAACTTTGCGATCATAAAGCGCGAGCCAGGGGTTTGCGGCCATGAAGAAAGCCGCAACCAGGCCCACGCCTTCGCCGCTCATGCGTTTGCCCAACGCATATGTGAGCGCAGTGGCCGCCACACCCAGCCCTCCAACCAGCCACACACCAGCCTCCGGACGTCCTCCCGTCAGCCATAGCGGCAGAGCCAGCAAGTATACATCGAGAGCGGGCCGCTGCAAACCCAACGTCGTGCCGCCGCTCAATAACGGCCATGCCTGACCGCGCGCCACGCGCAAAGCCATCATGGTGATATGCGCTTCGTCATATTTGAATTCGACCAGGTCCAAAGCGACCCATCGCATGGCGGCCGCCACCAACAAAATGGTGATTATGGCGAAACGGAGCGCCCAAGCCGACGGACGCGGGCGTTTCGCAGCAAGGCTGGGGGAATCATGCATGACATCGATCATACTGTGTTTGCACAAAACGGACAAAATTGAGAGTGAGGCGCACGCGGCCGCCACGAAATGAACGCGCGCTCACAGAACAAGGCGGCAAATTAGACGCATGTAATTCGATTGCAAGCCAACAGTAAGCCAAATCGAAAAGTTGCGTTCTCTTTGCCTCTATAATATCATCGTTTTCCAGTCGCCCTCGGTTAGCGGAAGTTATGGCCGCTCATTCCATGTTTGAGAGGACGTCTTACATCTCTTATTGCGAAAATATCAAGAAAGCAGGAAGCACGGTTTGCCGGATCACCGCAAAGCATTTATAATGGACTGAAGTTTAGCCAAACAAACTTCATCCAGGCGTAGCAGTAGTCACGGGACATTGCTGTGGTGCATATCGGCTCTTTTTCATTCATCCAGGAGGAAACGAACTCGGCATGTCCGCTCGCGTACTCTATGTAGGCAAAAGCGCCGCCAGTCAAGAATCTTGCGCTCATTTGGAAAAGCAGGGATTCGAGATCACTTGCACGAAAGGGTTTCGACCCTCGATGAGAAAACTGTCGGAATTCGATCCGCATATTCTGATAGTGGATATGAATGATATTGGAGAAATCGTGACGCGGCGCATTACGCGGGCGGCCATGCGTCGCGAAAGCGCGCCATTTGTGTTGCTCATATCAAATCATCGCACGTTTCCTGAGGAAGTGAAATACGATCGGGGCTTGGTGCGCCCCTTCACTTCAAGGCGCTTGATCGAAACCGTGCGGGATCTGCTGGAATCGCGCCGCGGTTATGTCATTCAGGCGGGCCCGCTGGCTCTTGATCGCCGCACGCGCTATGTAAGAACGGCTCAAAACGTTATCAAACTCCCTCCGAAGCAGTTTCAGTTGCTCGACTATTTAATGCAACATCCGGGAGAGGTGCTTTCACGTCGGGAATTGATGGAAGCCGTATGGAACACGGCCTATGTGGGCGACACGCGCACTTTGGATGTGCACATTCGTTGGCTACGACAACGGATTGAAGAAGAGCCCAGCCGTCCCCAACTGATTTGCACCGTCCGAGGACATGGTTATTGTTTGAATGTGGACGGCCCGCCACAATATGGCGGTGAACCAATAGTGGGCGGGTGAAAGGCGCTCCCATCGAAAAAGCGGGCGGGAAGAGGGGATAAAGGGGTCCAGGGTTGATTCCGCGCAAAGCCGCGGGGTGCAAATTCGTTATTTGTGGCGTTGTTGTCGCGTAAATATTGCACTTTCCCCTTGTCTTTTATAACGTTTTGTGATACCATTGGGTGACTCGCCGCCGCCTGACGGTTCTCATCATCACGAGCTCAAAGCCATGTCATCACCAGCCCCAAACGCCATACTCACGCCCATGCCGTCGGCCAAGCTCGACGACATCGACCGTTATATCATCACCGCCCTGAAAAAGGATGGGCGCACGCCCCTTTCTCAGATCGCGCAACAGTTGGACGTATCCACAGGCATGATCCGCCAGCGCTATCAGCGCCTGGTGAAAGAAGGGGTGGTGCAAGTGGTGGCCGTGACGAATCCCATGATGTTGGGGTTTTCCACCATGGCGTTGATCGGCGTCAAGGTGGACGGGAAGCGATTGTATGAAATCGCGGAGCAAATTGCAGAGTTCGAGGAAGTCATCTACCTCGTGCTGGCCGCGGGCGCTTATGACCTGCTGGCCGAGGTGATTTGTCGCGACAACGCCCACTTGTTGGAGTTTCTCACCCGGAGCCTCTTCGCGGTGGACGGCGTGCGCGAAACCGAGACATTTATGTACTTGCAAATCGTAAAAGAAGTCTACTCGTGGCCTGACAAGGCTTAAAACCACCACCCAACCTCAACCTTACCCTAAACCTAAACCTTAAAAAGGAGGTCCCGCATGAGAATTCGCGCCTCGGTAATCCTGATGCTCATGATTGCGCTGACCTTGACGCTAGCGGCCTGCGCCGCGAGCGCGCCCGAGCCAACCGCCCCACCCGCTGAGCCAACCCAGGCCCCGGCCGAGAGCGGACTGGAAGTGGAATCGGGCGATCTGGTGGTCTATAGCTACGAGGAGACCGTCACCGATGATTTTCTCAACGGCTACCGCGAGCAATATCCGCAGGTGAACCTGAAACCCGCGGTGTTTGGCGAGCTGGACGAAGCCCTGGCCAAGTTGCGAGGCGGGTTCAAGGCCGACGTGTTCAATCCCTGCGTCGATTACATCCCCACCCTGACCAAGCTCGATCTTTTGGAGCCGGTGGACACGAGCAAAATCGAGCGCTGGGACGACCTGTTCCCCTTCTTCCGCCAATTGCCCGAGATTCAGGCCGGGGAGGGCAAAGTGTGGATGGTTCCGGTGGACGCGGGGCTGGAGGGCATCATGTATCGCACCGACAAGATCGATCCGCCGCCCACCTCATGGAACGACCTCTGGAACGAGGAATACGCCGGACACATCGCCATGGAGGACTACGCGCGCAACGCCATCGCCATCGCCGCGCTGGCTTTGGGCTACGAAGACCCCTTCAACCTCACACCCGAACAACTGGAGGCCGCCAAGCAGAAGCTCATCGAGCAAAAGCCGCTCCTGCTCACCTACTTCGAGTCCGATTCCGAGATTCGCGAGCTGTTCAAATCGGGCGATGTATGGATCTCCTTTGGTTGGACGGCCGACGCCAACATCCTCTCGGATGAGGAGGGCATCCCCGTGGAATATGTCTCGCCCAAAGAGGGCGCGCTCTCCTGGATTTGCGGCTACAGCATCCTGAAAGGAACTGAGATGCCCAACGCCGCGCACGCGTTGCTCAATCACTATCTCGATCCCGAGCTGCAATACATCGAGGCCACCGATTTCGAATATTTCGTGGCCAACCAGAAAGTGCTCGACATGCTCAGCGAGGAGGAAATCGCGCTGGTCGGACTCGATAATCCAGCGGAAGTGCAAAACGCCCATGCCGAGGTGACGCCCCTGAACTACGACGAATGGCTGCAAGCCTGGGAAGAGGTGCTGGCGCAATAAAGGCTTGATAATACAAAACGATGGACGATGGGACGATAAAGCCATCGTCTTGTCGTCCATCACCGCCAACGAGAAACGCCATGTCAAACCGGGAAATCACACTCGAAGTTCGCGAGCTGACCAAGCGATTCGGGTCATTGGTCGCGGTGGATCATGTCTCCTTCGAGATCCGGCGCGGGGAGTTCTTTTCGCTGCTCGGGCCCAGCGGAAGCGGCAAGACCACCATCTTGCGCATGGTGGGCGGCTTGCTCACGCCCGACGAGGGGCAAGTGTTTTTGGGCGGCAAGGACATCACCTTCGACCCGCCCGAAAAGCGCGATGTGAACATCGTTTTTCAGAACTACGCGCTTTTTCCCCATCTCAACGTCTACGACAACGTCGCGTTTGGCCCTCGTCGTCATCGCTGGCCCGAAGCCAAAATCCGCGAGGAGGTCACCCGCCTGCTGGAGATGGTGCATCTGACCGGATACGAGCAGAAATATCCTCGCCAGCTTTCGGGCGGCGAAAAGCAGCGCGTGGCCCTGATCCGCGCCCTCATCACCCGTCCCCAACTGCTCCTGCTCGACGAGCCTTTGGGCGCGCTGGATTTGAAAATCCGCCAGTCGCTGCAACTCGAGCTGGTGGACATCCAGGAGGAGACCGGCATCACCTTCATTTATGTGACTCATGACCAGTCCGAGGCGCTGACCATGGCCGACCGCCTCGCGGTGATGGACAAAGGCCGCGTTTTGCAAATCGGCGACCCAAAAACCATCTACGAACAGCCCCAAAACCGCTTCGTGGCCCACTTCATCGGCAACACCAACATGCTCGAGGGCAAGGTGGCCGCGGTCGAGGGGCAAGACGTTCGGGTTCGGGTTCCGAAGCTGGGCGAGTTTTGGGGTCGGCCCCTGGATGGCGCGGATGTGCGACCGGGCCAGAGCGTGACCATGTCCATCCGTCCCGAGAAAATGCGCATTTCGCGACAGGAGCCGGAGCGTCCCGGCTACAACAAGATCGCGGGCGTGGTGGAAGACCTGATCTATGTGGGCGTGAGCACCGAATTCATCGTGCGCGTCTCACCGGTCAAGACCCTGCGCATTTTCGCCCAGAACATCAGCCGCGAGGACGATTTGTGGCAAATCACCTGGGACGATCCGGTCTGGGTCTATTGGCGACCCGAACGCTCCTTGGTGTTGGTGGAGTAATTTTTAACGGAGGTCCTTATGTCCTTTGATTATTCCGACACGCCGCGCATCGTCAGCCCGCCGCCCGGGCCGAAAAGCCGCGAATACATGGAAAAGGAAAAGCGGCTCTTCTTCGCGGCCTGGTATACGGATAAAGACGTGCCCTTCATCCTGCGCCGTAAATGGGGCTGGACCTTGGAAGATGTGGACGGCAATCGCTATATCGACATGGTCACGGGCTGGGCGTCCACGCCCCTGGGCGCGGGCTACGAGCCGGTGATGGAGCGGGTCATCGAGGTTTTGCGCGAGAGCGGCGGCATCGAGTGCACCGATTACGTGACCGACGTCCATCTCTTCGAGCTGGCCGAAAAGCTGGTGGAAATCTCGCCCCGGCAACTGACCCGCGTCGCGCCCGACACCACCGGCACCGAGGCTGTGGAGGCCGCGCTGCGCCTGGCTCGCGAGCAGACGGGGCGCTATTTCATCATCACCTTTCACGGCTCGTTCCACGGCGGCAACTACGGCGCGGCCGGCGCAGGCCCCACCTCGCCCGATGTGACGCGCGGCATCAAAGAGTACATTCACGGTTTCATACACGTTCCCTACCCCACCTGCTATCGCTGCCCCCTGCGCCAGACCTATCCCCAATGCGATCTGGCCTGCCTCGATTGGATCGAGGACGTGATCCTGCGCTACGAAACCGCGCCCGAACAAATCGCGGGCGCGCTGTACGAGCCGGTTCAGGGCGAAAACGGCATCTACATCCCGCCCGATGGCTGGATGACGCGGCTGCACGAGCTGGGCGAGAAATACGGTTGGGTCATGATCGATGACGAAGTGCAGACCGGATTCGGTCGCACGGGCAAGATGTTCGGCATCGAACACTGGCCGGACGCTGCCGAAAAAGTGGATCTCATGCCCCTGGCCAAGGCCCTGACCGGCGGCGGCCTGCCCATCGCCGCGGTGTTGGGAACCGATGAAGCCATGACCGCGTCCGACGAGATCTACCTGGGGGGCACGTTCGCATGGCAAGCCGCGGCCTGTGCGGGCGCGGTCGCGGGCATCGAGGCCATCGAGCAAGAAAACGCGCTGGATAATGTGGCCGAGCTGGAGCGCATCGCGCGGGAGACGCTCGGTTCGCTGGTGAACAAGTACGAGATCGTGGGCGATGTGCGCATCATCGGCCTGTACATCGCCCTGGAATTTGTGGAGGATAAGGAGACGCGAGCGCCGGCCCCTAAACTGACGCGTGAAATCCATAAGGAATGCATCCGCCGCGGGCTGGTGCTCATCGACGAGGAGGGCATTTGGTGGTTGCGCTTGCTGCCGGCCCTGAACATGCCGGCGGATCTCTTCCGCAAGGGCTGCGAGATCATCGAGGAGGCCATCGACGAGGTCTCGCGGCGACATGGCAAGGGGGTGGCGGCATGAGCGCGGCGAGCATGACCCGCCAGGCGCGACGCGTGCGCTTCAGGTATGCGTTCTATCGCAACCTGGGGCTGACGCTGAACATCTTCCCCCCGTTCATTTACTTGATGCTCCTGTTCTACGCGCCCATGGCCATCATGCTGGTCATGAGTTTCTGGAAATCGGGGTTCATGACCCTGGAGCCGGCCTTCACGCTGGATAATTATGTCAAGTTTTTCACCACGCCCATTTATGTGCGGGCCATGGTGAATACGTTTCTCATCGCCACCGGCTCCATGATAGCGCTCATCCTGGTGGGCTATCCCATCGCCTATTATCTGGCCCGATACGCGCCCCAATGGGAAAGTCTCATCCTCTATTTCCTCATCATCCCCGTGGAAATCAATTTTCTGGTGCGCATTTTCGCCTGGAAGATCGCATTGGGCCGCAGCGGCATCATCAACAGCGCGCTGATGAGCCTGGGCTTGATCGAGGAGCCGCTGAAATTCCTGCTTTACAGCAAGACGGCCGTGGTCATCGTGTTGCTGCACGAATGGCTGCCCTATGTGGTCATCCCCATCTACCTCGCCCTCAAGGGCGTCAGCCCAGACGTTATCGACGCCGCGCGCACGCTTGGATCGGACCGATGGAGCGTGTTTCGTCATGTGCTGTTACCCCTGAGCGTACCGGGCCTGTTCGCCTCATTCGTGCTGGTGTATATTCCCATGCTGGGCGAGTTTGCGGTTCCGGCCCTGGTGGGCGGGCCGTCGGCCTATATGCTGGGCAATGTCATCGAAAGCCAGTTTTTGTCCGCGGGCAATTGGGGCGTGGGGTCGGCCATCGGCTTTATTCTTCTGACCATCACTCTGGCGTTGGTGGCCATTGTCATTAAGGTCGCGGGCGTCGAGGAACTGATGTAGGAGGCGATGATGGAACGCTTGCGCACAGGTCGTTTTTGGCTGGGTTTCTACACGCTGGCGGTGATGGCCTTTCTCATCTACCTGCCTATTGTCTTGCTGATCACGTTCTCGTTCAACGATTCCACCATCATGAGCCTGCCCTGGAGCGGGTTCACGCTGAAATGGTATGAAAAAATCCTGGAACGGCCCGATCTGCTGGAGTCGTTGCTGAATTCACTCTGGGTGGCGCTGATTGTGACCGCGGTCAGCCTTGTATTGGGCGTGCTCGCAGCCAACGCCATGGCCCGCTATCGCTATCGCGGCCGAATCTTGTTCACAGGCTATGTGTCCATTCCCTTTGTCATGCCCTGGCTCATTTTGGGCATTTCGCTGTTGTTGTTCTTTAATTGGGTTGGCATTCAGCTCTCCATGTTCACGGTGATCCTGTCGCACATCAGCTTCACCACACCCCTGGTGGCGGTGCTGGTGGCCGCGCGGCTACACCAATTCGAACCCGACCTCGACTCCGCGGCGCGTGATCTGGGCTGCAATGCGTTGGACGCGTTCCGCCTGGTCACCTTTCCCATCATTGCGCCGGCCGTCATCGCCGCGGGCATCCTGGCCTTCAACTGGTCGTTCGACGCGTTCGTCGTCACCCATTTTGTCATCGGTTCGGAGGTGACTTTCCCCATCTGGGTGTGGTCGGCCCTGCGCTATCCCCGCAATCTCCCCATCATCAACGCGGTTTCCAGCATCATCATCGTTGTGGAAATGGGCCTCATCTTCCTGGCCGAGTGGCTCCGCCGCCGCGGGGGCGGTGAGCGATTACTATGATTCATCCACTTGCTTCAAGATGGACTCGTACACAACTTTGCTGAGACGAAAGCCGCTTACAAGCAACGCATCTAAAAGTGGCTTCACAGAAGTAACCAGCCCTTCTTGTTTCGCCAAACGCAAGAGACCCACGGTCCCAATCACCGGCAACTCGAGATTCTTGGCCACAGTTCGGGCGCGGATTTCATCCAGAAGCAACCAATCCGCAGACATTTCTTGCGCCAGAGCTATGGCTTCAGCTTCCCCGATATCCAAGTCATTGAGCAGACGCTCGACCTTTCCTCGGTCTCTCACGGACCTGACTTGAATCCAATCCGCCGTCCGAATCTCTTCACTTCCACTACGCCCAACGCCACCGATCACCACTTCCCGATATACCGCGTCCGGAACGATCACTTCGCCAAAAAGCTCAGGAAGCCAAGCCAATCCGCCGATTTTGGCCAAGGCAATGAGCGGCGTGGCATCCGACACCACGATAAACTTGGCACTCATTTATTTTTGTCTCAAACGCCAACTCAGCCTATCGGCTGCAGCGAACTCTTGCGCCAGTTCCTCCTCGTCGAAATCGATGACAGGCACATCGTTTTTCGACAGGAATTCGATGAAATCCCAACGGCTCATTCCGGCCAGCCGAGCAGCCTGACCCAACGAAAGCACATGCTCTTTGAAAAACCGCAATGCCAATAGCCGGCGCGTTTCCTCGGCCAGCTTCTCGCCACCCAGACCACGCGCTCGCAACGCCGAGTAGACATCTTCAGGTATGGAGGTTTCAAAAGTAACCGTTGTTTCTTTCATTATCTCCTCGGTAGATCGACGTTAAAACCTACCGAATTTCATAAAGATGCTCCATGCACAAAATAAACTACTACTCAGTCAAGTCTCTTTTGAGGGATGAAAATAACGCAGGTTGACCTTTATCCTTCCGGTCTCGACAGTCTGGGTTCACTCGGCGGTCCTACGTACGCCGAAAGATCGCTTCCATCAAGCTACGCTTGACTGAGTACTACGGTCATTTCCCAGTTTACACCAATTCCATCCCATGAGCAAACCCATCCTTTATCTCACCGAATCCGACGTGCAGCAAACCCTCACCATGGCCGAGGCCGTGGAACTGGCCGAAAAAGGCATTCGCGCGGACGCGGAGGGCCGCGTTGCGGGCGACAAGTTTTACATGGCCGTGGATGACGCGGGTTTCATCAAACCGTTCTCCGGCTATCTGAAAGGCGAAGAATTTGCCTACGTCAAAATTTTCAGTTATTTTCCCGGCAACCCCAAACGGTTCGGGCTTTCCACCACGGCCTCCCAAGTCCTCCTCTACGACGCGAGCACGGGTCACCCTGTTTGCCTGATGGAGGCGGGTTGGGTGACAGGCCTGAAGACGGGCGCGTCCACGGCCGTCACCGCGAGTTGGCTGGCCCGCAAGGATGCGAGCAAGGCCGTCATCTTTGGCGCCGGCATGCAAGGCCGGATGCACCTCCTGGGCCTGGCGCAACGTTTTGACCTGAGTCAGGTTTGGGTCATCGACATCCTGCCCGAAGCCGCGCAACGCCTGGCCGCAGACCTGGAGCCCGAACTGAGCTTCCCCATCACGCCCATCCCCTTCGCCCGTCGCGAACAAGTCGTGCGCGAGGCCGACATCATCATCACCGTGACCACAGGCGACCGACCGCTCATCGAATACGAGTGGCTGAAGCCGGGCGCTTTCGTGGCCAAGATGGGCTCCTACCAGGAAGTGGCCCTGGAAGTGATCACCCGCGCCGACAAAGTGGTGGTGGATCGCTGGCAATATGTGCGACCTCGCACGCCCGAATTGATCACCCTGGCCGAGCAGGGCCGCTTCGACCAGGAGGACATCCACGCGGAATGGCCCGACATCGTGGCCGGTCGCGCAAGCGGCCGCGAGTCGGATGACGAAATCATCGTCTACATCGCCCTGGGCATCTGGGGCGAGTATGCGGCCATCCTCCCCGAAGTCTACCGCCGCGCCCGTGAGAAAAACCTGGGCAAACTTATATAGAGGCTAAAGTCTCTTCAAATGCGCGGTCAACCATTCGGTAAAAGTCTCTCTTCTCATTTTCCCCTCCGCCACCTGCAATATAATGCGTTCCTGCTCATCCACTGAAGCATCAATTTCCCATCCATTTAACGTTAGGAACACCTCCATTGCCGCGTGGCCTGTGCGCTTATTGGCGTCCACAAAGGGATGCCCCAAAATAATCCCTAAACCAAGGGCGGCTGCTTTCTCGTTAATGCCAGGATAAAGGTCTTTGCCGGCAAACGTGGCGCGCGGTTGCGCCAATGCGGCCTCCAATGCCTCAATACTTCGCACCCCTGCCGCGCCGCCACTTTGTTCCACGATTCGTCGGTGGATAGTAAGCACCTCGGCCAAAGAGAGATAGCGTATCATGCCAATCGTTCATACAATTCTTTGTTCTTGCTCAACACGTAAGTCAGCGCTTTGTCGAAATCCTCTTTGGGTTGTGTCAGCAAATCTTCCACCCCAAGACGCACGAGATCTTCAACGGTCACACCTAAAGTGGAAGCCATCTCTTTCAATTCTACGGCCTTCCGTTCAGGCAGCGAAACTGTGATTGTCACCATATTAGACACTCCATTTCACGATGGCGATTCTTGACAAAGGTTGCGTATTTCGTAATGCGCTCATCGCCACGCGACCAGCCCGTTTTCAGATGGGAAGAAACGCAATACGCAATACGTCATTATAACCAATTCACCCCCACCCAACAACATCCCCACAGGAGCATTCCATCCATGCGAGCGCTTGTATTGGGCGGCGCGGGAGCCGTCTGCAAGGAGACCACCCGCGATCTGGCCGCCTACAGCAACTTCGATGAAATCGTGGTCGCGGATTACAATCTCGACGCGGTCACCCGACTCGTCGAATCCATCGGCGATCCCCGACTCAAACCCATTTTCTTCAACGCCGATGACTACAAAAGCATGTTGAACCTCTTTCCACAGTTCGACATCGTGATTAACGGCCTGCCCTTCAAATACGACCTGGCCGTCAACACGGCCTGCGTGGAAGTGGGCGTCAACGGCCTTGATCTCTCCAGCGAAGACCCCCAATTCGACCTCCACGAAGAGGCCCTGGCCAAAGGCATGACCTTCATCCCCGGCGTGGGCGCGACGCCCGGCGTCACCAATATGATGGTGCGCCGCGCGGCCGAGGCGCTGGACGAACTGCACGAGGTGGAGGTCTTCTTCGCCGCGTTTCGCTCGCTTGCGCCCGCGCCCGGGCTGTTGCGCACCACGCTTTGGGAATTCAATCCCGAAGAGGGCGAGCGCGACGCGGTTTACTTCGAAGATGGTGAATGGCACGCGACGCCGCCCATGTCGGGCGGAATTTGCGTGCGCTTTCATGAGCACATTGGCGAGCAGATGGTGTATTATGTACCCCATGACGAGGCCAACACCCTGCCCGAATCCTACCCCACCCTGCGCCGAGCGGCCGTGCGCGGTTGCTTCCCGCCCCATGTCATGGAACTGATGGGCGCGCTCATGCGCGGGGGCTTGCTCTCGGCTCGCGAGGTGACCATTGGCGGCGAGACCATGCCCACCATCGACGCGGTGGCCCGCCTGCTGTGGGAGAACCCCGCGTCCAAGGAGAACCCGGTCTGGGCCTATGGGCTTGTGGTTCAGGTCACGGGCGTGCGCAATGGCCGCAAGACGGTCTGCACCTATCGCAACCATCACCCCCCGCAAGAGGAATGGGGCGGCGAGTCGGCCTACTTCAAGAACGTGGGCATCCCCCTCTCCATCGGCGCGCAGCTCATCGCCAACGGCCAGGCCACCGCGCGCGGGGTGGTCCCGCCCGAACAAGCCCTCCCCAGCCAGCCCTTCTTCCGCGAACTACAAAAACGCGGCATCACCGTGGAAGAGAGGATTGTGGAGGAGGGGATAGTGTAGATATTGGATACTGGATATTACCGAGTTCCTACACAAATACCTAATAACCAGTATCCTAATACCCCAATAACCCAATAACCAAACCAAGGAGCAATGAATAATTATGAGTCTACAAGGCCCAAAGACGCAGGAGTATTTTCAACGAGCTTCCAAAGTCATCCCATATGGCGTGAACTCGAACTTTCGCTATTGGGGCGATGAAGACACGCTGGTCATCCGACGCGGGGAGGGCGCGTATGTGTGGGACATGGACGACAAGCGCTACATCGATTATCGTCTTGGCTTTGGCCCCATCATTCTGGGGCACGCCCACCCGCAGGTGGTGCAGGCCGTGCAAGAGGCCATCACCCAGGGCGTGGTGTTCGCCTGGACCACGCCACTGGAAATTGAGGTGGCCGAACGACTATGCCGCATGACCGGCGTGGACAAAGTGCGGCTCACCAACACCGGGTCCGAGGCGACCATGCACGCGCTGCGCATCGCCCGCGCCTACACGAACCGCGAAAAATTCATCAAATTCGAGGGCTGCTATCACGGCCAGGTCGATTACTTTATGTTCAGCACGGCCTCGGCTGAAAAGCGCATGCTCGGCTCGCGACGCAGTCCCATCCCCGCGGCCACCACCTCCGGCATACCCAAAGACATCGCCAAATACGTCATCTCGCTGCCTTTCAACGACTTCGAGCGTCTTGAAGAGACCATCGAGGCGCAATGGCCCGACATCGCGGCCATCTTCGTGGAGCCGGTGCTGGGCAACGCGGCCGGCATCCTTCCTTCGCCCGGCTATCTGGAGAAAATCCGCGAGCTCACAGAAAAATACGGCATCGTGCTCATCTTCGATGAAGTGAAAACGGGCTTTCGCATCGCCAACGGCGGCGCGCAGGAATACTTTGGCATCCAGGCCGACCTGGTGACCTACGCCAAGGCCATGGGCAATGGCTTCCCCATCGCGGCCATTGCCGGCAAGGAGGAGGTGATGATGACCATCGAACCGGGCGCGATGGCGCACGGCGGCACCTACTCGGGCAACATGGCGGGCGTGGCGGCCGCGGCCGCGACCCTGCGCATTTTGGAAGAGGAGCCGGTCATCGAGACCATCAACCGCCGCGGACAGCGCCTGATGAGCGGCATCGACGAAATTCTCACGGACGCGGGCATCCCCCATTCGGTGACGGGCGCGCCGCCCATGTTCAGCCTTTTCCTGGGAAGCAACGACGCGCCCAAGGATTTCCGCGAGTACCTCTCCGGCGACGGCGACCTTTACGAGGAAATCGCGATGGAACTGATCCAACGCGGGGTGCAGCCCGACGCGGACGGTCGCGAGCCCTGGTTCCTGTGCTACGCGCTGAGCGAGGAGGATGTGGATTTCACGCTAAACGCGTTCGAGGACGCGGTGAAGGCGGCGAAAAAGTGACTTTATTCCTCTTCGAGATGCGCCAACTTACGCAACTCGCCCCGATTAAGGATAGTAAGCCGACCGCGCCCCGTCTGCACCAAACCCTCTTGCTCCAGTTTGACCAGTGTCCGCGAGACGCTTTCACGCGATGCCCCCACCAATCCCGCCAACTCTTGTTGAGTGATGCGCAATTCATCAGGCGATTCGCCATATGACGCCTGGCGTTCGCTTTCATCGAGAATGGTGAACGCCAGGCGTTCGCGCAACGACCGAAAGGCCGAAGATTCCAGTCGCGCCAACAACCGTCGCATTTCCAACAGGCAATCGCGCTGCACCAACGCCAGCCACTCAGGACATTCCCGACAGGCTTCTTGAAAAGAATCGCGATCCGCACATAATAGCGTGACATCGGTCATGGCGCGCGCCGCGCCCAATTGCGGGCCTTCATCCAATATAGGCACAGGACAAAAGATGTCGCCCGGTCCCCGCACGCACAAAATGGTCTGATACCCTTCTCTCGTCACACGTTCAATCTTTATTCGGCCTTCAACAACCAGATAGATGGCGTCCGCCTGCTCGCCTTGCAAATAGATGGACTCTCCTGCGCGATAGCGCCGCACATGAAAAATACTGCGCACTTTCTCGCGATAAGAGGGCGGCAAGGATTCGAAAACCGAGTCCACGGCTGATGAGGAGGGAAAACGCTTCAAGTCTGGCCTTTTCATTGAAACAGTCGTTACGTCAAAAAAACAAACCAAACGCGTGCGACGATTTATCGAACAAAGGGGAAGCGAACACTCTCAGCCATCTTAACACAGAATGTTGGGCCAGGGCCAGAAGCCAAACTCATCTGAAATTGTGTATGAACGTCCTCAACGTTCGGCGGACAACAAGGCGTCTACGCGCGCGAGCAAGGCGTCTTTGTAGCGCGCTCCGGTGAGCCATTGCCGCCCAGGCGAACTGGTGGGCTCGATTTCGCTCCGCCCCACCACGTCGGTTGTCGTTGATTTAAACATGCCCAACAACCATGCGACAACGTGCGCGGCCGCGTCTAATTGAGCGTCGTCCGGGGGGGCGTCATTGAAGTTGCCAATAAGGGCCACGCCCACGCTTTCGCGATTCACCGTGGCATTGTTTGTGTGGGTGGTTTCCGTTTCCAATGGCTCTGTCCAAGAAATGGTTCCATCGCCGCCCACAGTAAAATGATAGGTGATGCCGGGCAAGCCGCGGCGTTGTATCTGGCCGCGAGCAATGAGAAAGGGTGAAGCCGAAGAGGAGGTGGCCGTGTGATGAATGACGATGCGCCGAATGAGACTGGGCTCGCGGTTGGGATACCGCACGTTTGGATCAGGATGTTTGGGCAAAGTAAAGCGCAAATCGTCCATTTTGGGCATGGGCACAGGGCCGGTCGCGGGCGGTCCGCCAATCTTGCTTTGAAGAGTGCGCACATCCGCGGCAAGGCCATCCAGCAGCGAGAGTAGATCCGCTTTACTTCTCGCCGCGGCCGCATCCGAGGCTGCGGCGGCAACCAACGCCAGCAGTTCCGCTCGAACGTCGTCTGCACGTTTAGCCTCGGCCTTCATGCTCTCGAGGTCTGAACGAACGCTCTCGATGCGATTGCGAAGATTGCTGACATCTTCTCCGCTTTGCGAGGCCAAAGCTGCATCCAGGGCGCTCAATCGCTGCAATGCAGATTCGACGCCCTCCAAAAGGGGGGGCGCTTCACCCAATGCGGCCACCATGGGCTCAAGCTGGTCTTGCAATGCCGCCGCCTGCTCCGGCAATCCGGCCACAAGCGTTCGCGATGCGTCCACGCTGGCGGCCAGCGCACTGAGCCGCGTGGCTAAATTTTCCCAGGTTTCAGGCGTCGTGGGCGGGTTGGGCGCGGGCGGCTGTGGCGGCTGTTCTCCGCCCAATTGGGCGATACGCGAGATAATTTGAATGGCGCGACCTTCATTATCCTCGCCCAAATGACGAAACGTAACCCAACGATGGCCATGCCCCACCTCAAACAAGGCCGCCCCCATCACATAATCATCCTTCAACATTTCCTCGTTATACCATTGCAACGAATCCCAATATTCCTCTTCGGTCAGCGGTTGTTCAAGATTAAGCCAGCCTTCATCGGGGTTGCCAGGATGGCCGTAAGCCATGGTGAGCCCCGCCTCGGTGATAATGGCCTTATGACGGTCGCCATACCTCTGGCGAATGCCCTCCATACAGGTGCGGTAGAACAAAGCGGCCGTTTGCACGCCAGGGCCCGGCTTCAAGGCTGGCCAGCCATATTCATGAAATCCTAGATAGATGTAATTTTCCAACGTAGCGGGAAACCAATCCAAATAGTGCTCCGGCTTGATGAAATTGCCAGCAGCAAAGTTGAATGCTACGGCCTCGATCCCCTCCTGCTGGAGCTGCTCGCGAAACGCCACCTGAAAGGCGTCGTAAGCCGCGGCGCGTCGCCGATACTCATCATCCACCTGAAAACCGGGAAACGAGGCCGGACCGCGCGGAATCTCGTTTAGACTCATCCAGGCGTCGATGAGCAGCCGTCCTCCCTCGGTCTCGGTGGCCAGTCCAAAATCATAGCGCAGGATCTCCTCTGCAAATTCGCGACCGCGCGCGGCCGGATCGGGATCATCCAACCAGGCCTCTTGAACGCCCAATTCCTTATACATTCGTCCTATCACAAAGGAATCAGGCGACAGACGCCGACGAATGTCGTGCAAAAGCGTGCGATCCTGAGCGTGAATGAGAATCACAGGAGGCTTGACTTGCTCCAACGCTTCACGCATGAACCTTACCGTGGTTCGCTCAATATAGAAGCCGAGTTTGTTTTTCATAATGCAAATTTGGGAGTCAGCGATTGCCAGTTGCCAATTGAGCCTTGAAGACCAACGGCCAGTGCAATCAGGACGAGATGACGCGTAAGATCACGAGTTGGCGAGACCGCCCTCGTCGCTTGCCCAGCGCTACCGATTCTCTGGAAATAGCCCTGTTTCCACCCGCGCGCGAGGAAAGTCGGCTGGTTCGGGAGGCCGAGGCGGCGGGCCAACATTTTGTTCGATCCACCAATCGGGGATATACCACTCATCCTCCAAAAGCTCGTCCAAAGAAGCGGCGCTCGCGGCAATGACCGGTTCTTCCAACGGAGGCGCGCCGGGCCAAGGTGTATTGTTGGCCACCAGTTCATCAAGCATGGCCTTGGTTTCCTCCTCATTGGCCCCCGCCAGGCGATGCACATCGATGCCGGCCGCTCGCAGTCGCGCTTCATCCTGGCTACTAATCCCAGCCGGGCCGCCAACAATGACGACGTGTTGCGCCTGCATCGCGTCGGCCACCGAAAAGCCTGCCGTAGGGCGAAAATGGGCAATGTAATTCTGTGCGTTTCGCCAATCCGCTTCGGCCCAGATGTTTCCGTGATCCCAAAACAGCAGATAGTAACGAAGGGGTTTGGTGGTGCGCCAGGCCTGGATTCGGGCATGAAGCTCCCTTTTCCAATAAACTCCGGCTATCCATTGGTCACCGGGGCAGGCGGTCTGCGCCTGCGGCGCCTCTTTGTGACCAATGACATACTCCAGGCCCTGAATGCCCAACTCTTGCATGAGCCAGGCGATAAGATGGCTCGCGCTTTCCATTTGTCTCTCGCTGGGCAAATTTCCACGCATAAATTCACCGATGAGACTAACGGCCACGCTATAGCCATTGGCCGCGCCCACATGATAAGAATGGGTTTCGTGCCGCTGGCACTGAAAAATGGTTCCGTCCGCGGCTATGAGATAATGGTAGCCAATGCCAGGCCAGCCGCGCGAATTGACATGATAGCGAGCGATGTCGTAAGGCGTGAGCGTGCTTCGTCCCGTGGTGTGGTGCACCACCAGCGTCGTGATGGGCTGAGTGCGTTTGTAATATTTTTCAGTTGGATGCTGGGGCAGATCGTCAACAATATCGAGAATGGATGGACGCGAAACGGGGAGAGGCGCCGCAGAGCCGCATTTTGTGCGAATATACTCCTCTAGACGGACGATTGTCTCTTGCTTACGCTCGATTTCAACCTGCAACTCAGCATTCAGTTGTTTGAGCGGCTCGATCTGCGCGACTTGCGACTCCAATTCGGCCACGCGTGCGGTCAACTGAGCAATCTCCGCGCGCAGCCGGGCAATTTCCTCTTCGGGTTTGGCGCTACTCAAAAGAACGCTGCGCACGTCGGCCAGGAGTTTATCCTTCCAGCGTGGGCCGCCCAACCATGTGGAGCCAGGTGACCCCACATTTTCACCCAGCTCATTGCGACCAAACACCACACTCTCGGGCTCCGCCTCTAATTTCAATTCTTGCATGAGCCAGGCGATAAGACGCGCCGCCGCCATGCGCTGCTCAGGCGAAGGTTCGTTGTCGCGATTTGGTATGAAAAAGCCTGTAAAGGCCAAAGCCACGCTATCGGCATTGATCCGCGCATTGAGCGCGCTATCGGCCACTTGCCAAAGCGTATTGGTTAGCCGTTCGGTTTGATAAATGGTCCCGTCGCCCAAAATCTGAAAATGATAGGCGATGCCCGGCTTACCCTGAGCGACATGGAACCGGGCGATGACTTCAGGATGCACAGACGCGCGCGTGGCTGTATGATGGATGACAATCCGCCTGACGCTGTCCAAATTGCGCTCCGTCCAGGTTGCTTCGGGGTGGCGAGGCAAATCGGCCGTGATGTCTTGAATGGGCGGTCGGGGAACGCCTGCAATGGGTGGAATCTCGATCTCCCCAACCTCTTGTTCCAGAGCCGAAACCTGCGCTTCCAATTGGGCGAAACGCTCGTAAACGCTGGCCGCGCTTTGCACATCGGCTTCCAACTTTTTCGCATCGGCAAGGCGTTTTTGCAAACGATCGCTTAACGCCCGCGCATTGGCGATCTCCTTTTGCAAAGCCTCATAACGGGCTTCGAGCGAACGCAAGGCCTCCCACAAAACCGCCAAATCCTTTCCCGTGTCAGGCGTCGCCGTCGTGGTCCATCGATAACCAAACTCGAGCGCCTGTCTAAAATCCTCGATAACCCCACTCTTCCCTTCGATCCACCAACGATCGGTTCCGACTTTGGGCCAGCGATAGAGGATTAGCGAGCGTATTTTCTGGGTGTTGTTTTTGTTCCAGTCGTCGATCTCGCCGTATGCCGCCCGCACCCAACCATTGTTCTCGTTCCACCAGGGATCATCGCCCTGATTCGCCTCAGTGATGAACACGGGCAGGTGGCGCATCGAAAACGGGATGGCGTTCATGAAGTCTCGATAGGTGCGGAAATGCCAATGCCGATTGCGGAACTCGCGAGCGCTCATTTTTGCATCTGAACGCACCAGATTGGGATCAGAACCGTGCGTGTAGGCATGAAGGCAAATGCCATCGCAGTAATCGGGCCCTAACTCCTTAAGAATATCCGCAAAATACTGCACCCAATCGCCGGTGGGGTTGCCGTCGTACTTGGTGAGGGTGTTCCAAGGCCCCACCGCGGCGACAAGCACGAGATCGTTTTCATGACCGGGAACCGCGTGGATGGCTTCGCGCACCTTGCGATAACAACTCGCATAACGTTTGGGCGTAATGGGCTCGCCAAATCTATCTTCACTCACCGGCGCGGGTGGTGAAATGTCAAAATTCCAATCCGCGCCGGGCCATTCGATGGGGTGGTTGGGTTCGTTGCCAATAATCCAAATGCGCGCGCCAAGGGATGCGCGTACAAAATTGGCGCATCGACGGGCGAAATCGTCGTAATGCCGCTCAAAAGGAATGGTTCCAACTGTTTTATAACCAGCGTTCAAACGCACCATCACGCCAAGATTGCGATTGGCGTAGCTGCTGTAGTCTCGACCTGACCGGTCATTGGGATCGAAGCCGATGGCTTCGGTGAACAACACCCAACCAGGAATCCCCTTTTCCAACATGATCCATTCCCCACCGGGATCATGAAAACCGTATAAATATTCGCTATCGTATAGCGGTCTGACCATAGTAACGCTCCGGAAAGGGTGCGTATTGCGTGTTACGTATTGCGTGGGTCGAATGCGGATGACGCTGATGTTTTAAGTATACAGTATTTAGCGTTTGTTGACCAAGTGCATTCTCCCACTCAATCCAACACCCCCATCTCCCTCGCCCGAAGCGCGGCCTGGGTGCGGTCGCGCGCGCCCAGTTTGTCGAGAATGTGGCTCACGTAGTTCTTCACCGTGCCCTCGGCCAGGAAAAGCCGCTGCGCGATCTCGCGATTCGTAAACCCTTCGGCCAACAGGCGCAACACCTCCATTTCGCGCTCGGAAAGGGGCTCGGGCGGGAGCGAGGGCTTGTGTTCGGGCCGAGAAAGCCGCGCGAACTCGGCCACCACCTTGCGCGTGACCGAGGGGTCGATGAGCGCGGCGCCCGCGGCCACCGTGCGAATGGCGTCGGCCAACTCCTCGGCCGACACGGCCTTGAGCAGATAGCCCTGCGCGCCCGCGCGCAGTCCATCGAACACGTATTCGTCGTCGTCGAAAGTGGTGAGGATGATGACCTGCGCGTCGGGCCAGCGTTGGCGCAGCCGCCGCGTGGCTTCCACACCATCCATTTCGGGCATGCGGATGTCCATCAGCACCACATCGGGCCGCGTGGCTTCATAGAGCGCCAGGGCCTCGCGACCGTTCTCGGCCTCGCCCACCACTTCCAGGTCATCCTCCAGCTCGAGCAGCGTGCGCAGGCCCTCGCGCATCAAACGTTGGTCATCCACCAATAGAAGTCGGATCATAAGGCGTGGTTTGGGGGAGGAGGCAACCTTGTTTTGCTTCGTCCATCTTCGTCTTATGGTCTATGTTCGTCTGGTTGTATGCCAAGCGAGACGCCGATGCTTTCGCCTCATATCTCAAGCCGCTCAAGCTTCAAGTCATAAATTACTTAATGGCGCGTGGAAGCTGGCCTCCGCGCCGCCTTCGGGACGGGTCTTAAGCTGAAATTCACCGCCGAGTTGAGCGGCCCGCTCTCTCAATCCTTTGACGCCAAAGCCGGATGAGCTCGCGCGCTCCGCAAGACCGACGCCGTCATCGCTCACGCGTAGACTGACGGAACCGTTCTGACAGCGCAGTTCCAGCCACACGCGGGAAGCGTGCGCGTGTTTCTGTACATTGGTCAGCGATTCCTGGGCCGCGCGATAGAGCGCGTTGCGCAATGCGGGCGGTAGATCGGGCAAAACTTCGGGCAAGTCGAGGTCAACCTGAACGCCCGTGGCCGCCTGGAAAGCGTCCGCCAGGCGAGTCAGCGACTGCGTCAGCGATAAATCTTCTTCGAGCGGCGCGCGCAGCGCGGCCACGGTGCGGCGAAGCTCGCCCAAAGCTTCGTTCACCTGCTCGTGCACGGTCGCCATCATGCTCTTGGCCCGTTCGGGATCGCGGTCCACCAGGCGTTGCGCGGCCTCCAACTGCACCGCGGCCACGGTGAGCCGATGCCCCAATGTGTCGTGCATCTCGCGCGCCAGGCGGCTCCGCTCCTCCATCACGGCCAACTGCTCCACCTGCTCCGCGTAGTCCTGCAATTGCCGGTGCGCGGCCTGCAAATCCTGATAGAGTCGTTGACTCTCGGCCTGCGCGTCGCGGGCGTCGGTCATGGCCTTGGCGAACGCGGCGAAAAAATAGAAGCCCGCGATATAGACGAACGAGGCCAGAACCCCGTTGAGGGTTTGGGTGCGAAAGTAAAAGTAGAGCACCGCGATGACCGCAAAGCCAGCAATCCACCACCGCCATTCATCCGGCTCGAGCACGAGCGCGGCGTTGACGCTGATGACGAAAAAGAGGACGAGAAAAACGTCGAAATGGGGCGGCAGCAGAAGCAACGCCACCACGCTCACGATCATCAACCCCAAAAGCAGCCGTCGTCGCGCATTGGATTCATACCACCAGGACGCGGTGAACATGGAGGCGATGAGCGCCATGAACAGCGTGGTCAGCGCCAGCGCCAACCAGCGATAGGGCAGCGCATCCAGGAAAAAGAACAACACCCCCACGCCGCCGATGAGCGCCGGCGCGATAATGCCCACCAGGCTGGTTGTATTATCGGTGAGACAATTGCGGATGAACTTCATAAGCAAACTGAATCGCCTCTTGAGCCGCATCGCGCATGTGCCGTAGGCGGACAATGTCATCCTCGCGCATATTGCACCTTCGCTTCGCGCAACACCCGCTCTCTAAAATAGCGACTCAGGTCTTCAGGTGTGCGCAGGTCCACTCGTCTTCCCCCCAACAGCGCGGACAATTCACGCTCCATACGAGCCATTCCCAAAAGCCCTGGCGTATGACGCGGCTCGAATTCAACCAATATGTCGATGTCGCTATCCTCGTTGAAATCCGCGCGCAAGGCCGAACCAAAAACTGAGAGGCGTCGAATATGATTTTTCTGACAAAACTTTGCAATTCGCTCTTCCGGTAGGTCGATTTGGGGTTTCATTTCTTCACCTCAACGTACAAAAAAACGCGTCGATCAGGACTCCCATGGATCTCGAAGCTCCTCTCTTTCAAGTTCATAGCGTATTCTCGTCACATCTTCTGCAAAGCTGTCGGCGTCAGTCGGATCCAGCTTGGGTAAGGCATTCACCAATGAGCTTAGTTCGCCCAGGAGCCGTCCCGACGAAACTGGGCGCAGTTCAGCCACCGGTTTACGGCCTTCAATCAGAATAAAGCGCTCTTCTTGATGGAGCACCCGACTTACATAGCGGGAAAAATTCCGCATCAGCTCTGGAATGGTCAAAGGCGTTGTATGCATTCAATAACCTCCGCGCAAAACATGGTGAGCACCGTTTTTCCAACCGCAAACGTTCCTTATGCGACGGCCATCACGCCAATCGCCTCATTGTAGCACGCGTGTCCACATCAAAACAACCCTTGTGCGGCATAATCGTCCAATGGTCTCATCGTCTCATCGTCCCACCTACTCATACCGAAACCGCCACGCGCCGACCGCGAGGAAGCCCAGGCCAAACGCAGTCAGCATCAGGGCTTCGGGCAACACGGCGTCAACGCCCAACCCGCGCGTGATGATGTCATGAAAACCTTGCATGGCCCAATACGCGGGCGTGACCTGAGCTAGACGCTGCATCCACTCCGGCGTGATCTCGACAGGCCACCATGCGCCGCCCAACGCGGCCGTGCTATACATGAAGATGTTCGCCAGCGCGTTGGCCTGGGCGTAGGTGCGCGCGACGCCGGCAATCATCATGCCCATGCCTGTGAGCGCGAAGCTGAATGTCACCACCATCAAAGCCAGAGCCAGGGGCGATTGCCCCCAATTCACGCCGAAGAGCACGCGGCCGGCCAGGATGAGCGCGGCCGATTGCGCCAAACCGGCCGCGAAAATGCCCGCCAGCTTGCCCGTGAGAATGCTGCTCTTGCGCAAGGGCATGACCAGCAACCGGCGCAGCGTGCCTTGCTCTCGCTCCAAAATCAGCGCGATGGCGCCGTTGAGCAAAAAGGCCAGCGCGAAAGTGACCAACATGCCGGGCGAGCTCTGCTGGAATCCGTTCTCAAGCTGACCGGACCCGGCCAACGCCGTCACGGGCCGCACCTCGAGCGAAACAGGCGCGGACTCGGCCCAGCGCGTTTGCACCCGCGCCAGCGCCTCGCGCAGGTATGCCTCCTCGCTCAGGTTGCTGCGCTCGAACAGATTCAACTTCCGGGCCGCTTGCAGTGAAATGTGCGCGGCCTGAAACTCGCCCGCCAGCCTCGACGCGCTCGCGCGGGCCACCCGCTCCACCGATTGGATGGCCTGCAAATCGTGCGGTCCGGGGTATAGCAGGATGGTGGGATCGCGGCCCGCGGCCAGGGTCTGGCTAAAGTCGGCCGGAATGATAATGGCCGCGACCAGGTCTTCGTCATCGACGCGCGCCTGCGCCTCCGCGCGCGAGGATAACTCGACCGCAAGCTGAGGATGCGCCTGCAGTCGCTCGACGAGGGCCTCTCCCCAGACGCCCTCGTCCTCATCGACCACGGCCACGGGCCAGCGCACGGATTCGTCATCCATGAAAAACGCGTTCATCGCGCTTCCCAGCACGGCCGTGAACGCCAGGGGCATGAGCAGGGCGAAGATGAGCACCACGCGGCTGCTGTAGGTGGTTCGAAGATACTCGCGGGCGATGTGGTAGATCTGACGGATCATGGCGTTGAATTGAAACTCCTGTTAGACCAATGGCTTTGGGTTATCGACATAGGACGAAAAGACGATGGGGCCAAGGGGCGATTAGGCATGCTTTTGCGAAAAATCCTGGAACCAGCGCACGGTTCGTTCCACGCCGACGTCGATGGGGGTGGGTTGCAGGTCAAAGGCGTCCTGAATGCGGGCGCTATCGACCACAAAAGGCTCCTGGAAGAGATAGAGCATCTCGACCGCGGCCCTGGCGTCGGGGTTGAACAGACCGACAAGCTGCATCATCCGCCGCGAGATGATCATGAGTTGCGGGTCGATATCGAGCGCGTTGGCCGCCCTGGCAACCACGTCGCCGGCCGTGCAGGGCGGAGCATGAGGCGCGATCCAGGCGCGACCCAACGCTTCGTCACGGGTTCCCAAAACGGCCGCGGCCCGGCCCACGTCTTCGATGTAGGCCCATGAATGCGGCGTGTCGGCCGAAGCCGTGACCTGCGCCTTTTTGCCGGCCACGAGATTGGCGAAAACCCGCTCGCCCAGGGCCGACTGGAGCACGCCGGGACCGTAATAATCGCTAGAACGGAGCGCGGTCGCGCGTATCTCCCCGCGTTCGTGCGCGGTCATCACCTCATTGGCCAGCCTGGCCCGCAACTCGCCCTTTTTGGAGCGAGGCCGAAAAGGCGAATCCTCGCGTATGGATTGGGATGAGTCGTACATGTAGAGGTTTTCGATGGATACGTAGCGCGCTCCCACAGCTTTGGCCGCGGCCATCGCGCCGGCCTGGAGCGGCGGGAAGAGCTCATGCCAGCGATGATAGGGTGCGTTCACCGCCTGATAGACGGTGGTCGCGCCCCGCGCGGCATCGATGGCCTGAGCCGCGTCCGAGACATCCGCGGCCACGACCTCGACCTCCGCGGGCATGAGCTGCGGCCTGGCGCCGCTTCGATTCACCGCGCGCACGGGCTTATCCATCTCGCGCAACGCGCGCGCAATCCAACAACCAACCGGACCGGTTCCAAAAACAACATGTAGTTCAGGTGACATGAAAAAGCTCCATTGGGAGAGAGTTACGAGATAGATAAAGCTTCAGGGGAACACAGGTTCCATAGAGAGAACACAGAGAGAAAAAAGGATGTGGGAAGGAGCGGGGATGGAATTTGACAAAGAAAAGCGGGATCATGGACAATCGAAAAAGCCACGCGTTACAAGCTCGATTAAGGAGCACCCAATAATGCCGACCATCAAGCTGATCGGTCCTTATCGATTCTTCTTCTATGCAGGCGATCGTACCGAGCCGCCTCATATTCATGTGGAGCGTGAAAGAAATGTCGCCAAGTTTTGGCTGAATCCTGTACGCTTACAATCGAGTGGCCGATTTCGCGCTCACGAAATCGGCAAAATACAGCGACTCGTCGAAACACACGAACGAGAATTCATGGAGGCCTGGGATGCATACTTTAGTGATTGAGCAAGTTCGAGCCCAAAATGTGCACATCACCGATGAGGAATTGGTCGTGGAGTTGGAGGACGGACGTACGGTAAGCGCTCCTCTGGCTTGGTTTCCGCGGCTCTATCATGGAACACCCGAAGAGCGAAGTCATTGGCGTTTTATCGGCGACGGCGAAGGCATTCATTGGCCGGATCTGGATGAAGATATCGAGGTGGCGCATCTGTTGGCGGGCATTCCCTCTCGCGAAAGCAGCCGTTCGCTCCAAAGATGGCTGCAAAGTCGCGAGAAACGCGGCTCAAATGGGTGAGCAGGCGAATGGGCGAGCGAGCGCCATCGTCCATCGTCTCATCGTCCATCGTCCTATCGTCGGGGTCGGGTGCAGAAACACGATGGGAGAAAAGTGAGTGGGTGAGAGGAGAGAAGGCGGGCGTTATCTCACAAAACGTCGCGGGAGACGCCAGACCGCGAGGGTGAAGAAGATGGCCGTCATGCCAAACAAAACGCCGGCCTCGAGCAAGACATCCTCCAGCCCGCCCCCGCGCAATGAAAGGTCGGTGAAGCCGTCCAGAGCCCAGCGGTTGATAGTCAGCTTGCTCAGGGGCTGCATCCAGGCGGGATAAGCGTTGGCGTCGATGAAATTGCCGCCCAAAACCGCGAAAGCCAGGGCGATGGCCGAACCGATGACGCCGGCCTGACGAGCGTCTCGGGCAAAGGCCACAATCAGCGCGCCCAGGCTGGCCGCGGCCGCGACCACGGCCATGATCATGAGCGCCACGGCCAGGGGCGAACGCCCCCAACTCAGATCGAACAACAAACTCGACGCCAGCACCAGAATGGTCATCTGCAACACGCCTGTGAGCATGACGCCGGCGTTCTTGCCCGCCAGAATCTGAGCAAACGAGGTGGGCGAACTCATCATGCGCTGCAAAGTGCCCTCGCGCTCTTCGTCCAGCAACGACCGCGACGCGTCGAACAGAGTGAACATGAGAAATAGAATGGCCATGCCGGGCGCGAAATAGGCCAGAGGATTGGGCGGCTCGGTTTCGCCCGCGCGAGGCAAAGTGACCACGCGCGCGACGCCCTGCGATTGCGACGTATAATCGCTCATGATCTCGGTCAGGGCTTGGCCAAGCCGCATAAGTTCGGGGCCAAGCGCGGCTTGTTGTTCCAGCAATTGCTCCACCGCGACCTGCGCGCCGATGCTTCCCGCGTTGAAGCGATTCACCATCTCGGTGACCACAGCCTCCACCACGATGGGGCTGAAAGTGGAGGTCGGGTCGGTGAAAAGCGCGAGGGTCGCGGGGGGAGCCACGGGCGCTCCGACCGCGTCGCCAAACCCGGCCGGGATGACCACGGCCGCGCGCACTTCCCCTTGCTCGACCATCTTTCTGGCCTCGGCCGCGGTCGCGGCCTCGACCGGCGCCAGCAACTCGGCCAAATCCTCGGATTCGAGCGCGTTCACCAGCCCAGCGGCCATCGGGCCGCCATCCTCATCGACAATAGCGACGGGAATCGCGCTCAGGCTCGCGTTCTCCCTGCGGCCAAAACCGCCAAACGCCGCGCCCATAATGGCCGCCAGCACCAACGGCGCGACCAACATGAGCGCGATGCCGTTCCGATCGCGAAAACGAATAAGCGCGTCTTT
>JAADII010000083.1 GCA_013151415.1 Chloroflexota bacterium | reverse complement strand
ACCCCACCCACCCCCCACCCAGAAGGATGAATCATCATGACCGAACACACTTCAACAAGCGATTGTCACGTGGACCTTATCGAAAAACCCTTGGACCAGCAGGCGTTGGAGCGAGCGCAATTTGCGTTGTTGTTCGTTCAGGGCATGGGATGCCCCACATGCGCCCGCCGCGTGCACAACGGCTTGCTCGCGCTCGATGGCGTGCTGGCTGTGGACGTCGTATTGGAGCGAGGGCTGGCTCAAGTGCTCTATGATCCCGCGCAAATAAACCCCACAGCGCTATTGCCGGCCGTAACCAACGCCGGCAACGATGGACGACATCACTACACGGCGCAACTCCTGGGCGTATACGCCCGACCAAATTAAACTGAACCACGAAACCCACAGAGAGGTGATCTATATGGCAGCAGAACCGCTTATCTTACCCATCGAAGGCATGACCTGCGCATCGTGCAGCAGCCATGTGGCCCGCGCCTTGCGCAAGGTCCCTGGCGTGGCCGATGTACAAGTCAATATCGCCACCGAACGGGCCATCATCACATTTGAAAAGGAGCCCGCGCCTCTGTCCGCGCTTATTAAAGCGGTGCAGGATGCCGGATACGATGCGCCCAAGGAAACCGTCGTCCTGCCCATTGGCGGCATGACCTGCGCGTCCTGCGCCAGCCATGTTGAGCAGGCGTTGCAAAAAACGCCCGGCGTCACCAGAGCCGTGGTGAATCTGGCCACCGAACGCGCCACAGTGACCTATATCCCCGAAGTCGCGACGTTGGAAGACCTGAAACGCGCGGTGGACACCACCGGTTATAAAGTGCTCGAGATCGAGAGCGAATCCGGCGAGGTCGAAGAGGTCGATCTGGAAGAGCGCAAGATGAACGAAGCGCGGTTCCGAATGCGGGTCGCCTGGGGATTCACCATTCCCATCATCCTCTGGATGTTTCTGGAGATGTTTTTCGGCATCTTCTGGCCCAATGAAACGCTTTATAACCTTGGGCTGGTCATATTGGCGATTCCAGTGCTCTTTTGGGTCGGACTTCCCACCTATCGAAGCGCGTTCGCGGCCGTGCGCCATGGTCACGCCAACATGGATACGCTCATCGCCTTGGGCACGGGCGTCTCCTTCCTGACCGGATTGGCCTACTTTTTCTACCCGGTGGCCAATTACGCGGGCGTGGCGGCCATGATCATGGCGTTCCACCTCACTGGCCGTTACATCGAGGAGACCGCCAAAGGCCGTGCGTCGCAGGCCATCCGTAAACTGCTGGAGCTGGGAGCGAAAACGGCCCGGGTCGAGCGAGATGGTCAGGAAGTGGAGATCCCCATCGAGGAAGTGCAGGTGGGCGATATTATGATCGTGCGACCGGGCGAGAAAATCCCCACCGATGGGTTGGTGGTCTTCGGAACCAGCGCGGTGGATGAATCCATGGCCACGGGCGAATCCATGCCCGTGACCAAACACCCCGGCGATGAAGTGATCGGCGCCACCGTAAACCAGGAGGGGCTGATCAAGGTGGAGGCCACCAAGGTGGGCAAGGACACCTTCCTGGCCCAGGTCATCAAGCTGGTCGAGGAATGCCAGGGATCGAAGGTGCCCATCCAGGAGTTTGCCGATCGCGTGACCGGAGTCTTCGTGCCCATCGTACTTGTCATTGCCGTGGCCACGTTCTTGTTATGGTTCCTGCTTCCCGATTTCATGCGCGGATTCGTTGAGTTCGGGTCTTTCCTGCCGTGGGTTGATCCCAACTTATCGGTCATCACCCTCGCTATTGTCTCGACCGTGGCCGTGTTGGTCATCGCCTGCCCTTGCGCCCTAGGCCTGGCCACGCCCACCGCGCTGATGGTGGGAAGCGGCAAAGGGGCGGAGAACGGCATTCTCATCCGCTCGGGCGAGGCGATTCAAACCATCAAAGACGTCAAGGTGATCATTTTCGATAAGACCGGCACCATCACCAAGGGCAAGCCCGAGGTGACCGACATCGTCCCCCTGAACGGGTTCGATGAGGCGAGCTTGCTCGAGATCGCGGCCGCGGCCGAGCAAGGTAGTGAGCATCCTTTGGGCCGCTCCATCGTGGAACGAGCGCAAGCGCTTGGCCTGACCCTGAAAGAAGTCGCGGAATTTTCGGCGGTGCGCGGCAAAGGCGTGGTGGCCGGCATCGAAGGCAAAACGGTTCTGGTCGGGTCTCGCAGGCTCATGGCCGATTACGGCATCGATCCCTCGGAGGCCGAAGAAACCATGCGTCGGCTCGAAGATGAGGCCAAGACCGCCATGCTGGTGGCCGTGGATGGTCGTCTGGCCGGCGTGGTCGCGGTGGCCGACACGTTGAAAGAAGATTCGGTGGACGCCATTGCAGAGCTCCATCGCATGGGCCTGCAAACAGCCATGATCACAGGCGACAACCGACGCACGGCCGAGGCCATCGCCCGACGCGTGGCCATCGACCATGTGCTGGCCGAAGTGCTGCCCGACGGCAAAGTGCACGAAGTGCAAAAGCTGCAAGACCAGTTTGGGCTGGTTGCGTTTGTGGGCGATGGCATCAACGATGCGCCCGCGCTCACCCAGGCCAATGTGGGCATCGCCATCGGCACGGGCACCGACATCGCCATCGAAGCCAGCGACATCACCCTGGTGCGCGGCGAGCTCACGGGCGTGGTCGAGGCCATCAATCTGAGCGTGGCCACATTCGCCAAAATCCGCCAGAATCTGTTCTGGGCTTTCTTCTACAATGTGGCCATGATCCCCTTGGCCATCATTGGGTGGATGCATCCTGTTCTGGCCGAGATCGCCATGGCGACCAGCTCCATTACCGTGGTGACCAACGCCAACCGTCTGCGCAACGTGGACATTCGCCCCTCATATCGGCGAGAAGCGCCTGTTGAACCAAAGCCCGAACCGGAACCCGCGCCACAATCAGCGGAGTTGCCTGCATAAAGATGAACGTCGCATCTCTGCGAGTTGCTTTGAAAATAGACGGAGGACGGGAGACGGAAGACCGGAGAGAGTTGGTTCGGTCGCTCCCGTCCCCGGTCTCCGGTCTTCGGTCTTTTTCATCTGTCTCGGAGCGGGCTCGCCCGCCGTCGGAGTGCTTTAGCTGACCGCAGCGTCATCAGTGATAAAATCCTCAGGAGTAACACCCCATGCGACCCGAACTCAAAGCGGATGTGCTGTTCCGCCTGAAAAGCACCGAAGGCCATTTACGAGGCGTGCGCGCCATGGTGGCGAATGATCGCCCAAGTGACGAAGTGCTGCACCAACTGCGCGCATTGCAGGGCGCGCTGAGTGCGGTGCACAACCTTCTTTTATGCGACTATTTGGCCTCTGAACTGCGGATTAGCGCGGATGGACTGCACGACACCCCCGAAGCGCTTAAGGAGGCGTTGCTGGCCCTGGTCGAACAACAGCAGAATGCAGGTTAGCGGATGCAATCCGGGCGCGTGGACGATGGTCCACGCGCCCGGTTCACCATATTCCCTCTATCTCATCTTAACTTAACACACCCCACAAAGGAGTGACGCTCATGGCACAAGTGAAAGATCTCGTCTGCGGCATGATGGTGGACACCGAAACCGCCGAGCACAAATTGGAGTATAAAGGCCAGATGTATTATTTCTGCGCGCCGGGATGCAAGAAAGCCTTCGAACGCGATCCCGAACAATATATTTCGGGCGAAAGCGGCGGTCATCATGGCCACCACGGCCATCACCATCAGTCTTGAACGCGCGTGGATGCAAGCATTCTCCTAAAAGGCGAAGAGGCCCCAGCCATGATGGCTGGGGCCTCTTTGTTTTCCCTGCGGCAAGCCGCGCGGGGCGCTCAACCCTCTCCCAACAGAGAAGGGTCCGCCGGGTTGCCCAATATCTTCTGACCGGTGTCGATCTTATACACCGCGCCCTCCTTGGCCAGTACATAGCGTTTCTCCGGCGTGGTTTGATCCAAAATATTGCCCTCGTCATCGTAGACCGTGACGATGAATTCATCCAGATCGCGCGCAGCCGGGCCGCGAATCACGCGGCCATCTTGCCGGAACCGAGAACCGTGGCAGGGGCATTCGAAACGATGGGTCTGATCCTTCCATTCGTACAAACACCCCAGGTGGGTGCACACTTTATACAGGGCCTTCATCCCGTTTTCGGTGTGCGACCACCAATACATGCCTTCGGGATATTCGAAGGGCTTTCCACCTTTTTCCGGCAATGGGCCGATGAAGGTGAACACGCCGCCGAATTCTCCAGCCTTGAAACGCGGGTACGCGAACCACAGCGTCGCCACTCCCGACTGAACGGCCATAAGCGCGACGGATGCGCCCCAGGCATAGGTGAGAAACTCGCGACGATTGATGGTCAAGACCTCTCGGCTTTGCGCCTCCCGCTGAGCGCGATCGAGCGGCTCCGCGGTTTGTCGCGGAGCCAACCCCACGGCTCGACTCATCAACGCTGATTCTCTTTGCTCGCGTGAAGTCTCCCTCTTCTCTTTATGACGCGCTTTGAGCATTTGGAATCGCTCCGAGGCCTGCTCCGCCTCGGCTTCTTGAGTTTGTGGTTGGGGAGTCATGGTTCGCGTCATACTCAACACCTCCAAATGGTCTATGGGCCGCTCAGAGAGCCTTCATGCGGGCAAGAGTGGCCTAAATACCAATCGGGTTCGTGCGCCATATGCGCGACATACAATTCGGCCGCCCGCGAGAACTGCTCCCGACATTCATATGAGCAAAAAGCGTAGGTCACGCCATAATATGTGTAGTCCACGACGATCTGGTCATTGCTCAATCGCATCCCACAAATGGGATCGCGAACCAGTCGGTCTTGCTTCGATGAAAAGGTCATAGTCACCTCGTGGTGGCGAAGCCACATATTTTGATTTTTCATCTCAGTGTAGCACGTTTCGGGTCAGGGCAAAGCGCTGAATGGCGGATCACGCGCGCGCCGTATGGCCTAACCGGGTTGTCCATTCCTCTCGCAACATGTAAGATGAATCCCTTTTCATGGTTTTGTCACACTCCCTTCAACCTGTTGTTATGTGAATGAGGTATGCTAATGACTGATCCAAACGTTTCACACCACCCCAACATGCGCGAAACGCATACGCTCACGGTGGATCACCATAAACGCGGTTATTCCAACTCTATTCGGCTCAGGCGTCGTTGTCATTATGGGAGCACATGTTATGCATCAGCCAACCAACGCGAGTTCGACCCATTCACCCATGATTCGCGTGTTGCTTGCCGATGATCATGCAGTGGTTCGGGCCGGCATTCGTCAGTTTTTGGAACGCGCCGGCGACATCCATGTCGTCGCCGAAGCCGGTGACGGCGAAAAAGCGCGCGTCATGATCGCGCAATTTCATCCCGACGTCGCTGTGCTGGATATTCGCATGCCGCATGCTTCGGGCATTGATGTCACGCGCTGGATACGCACGCATTATCCGGAAATCGGCGTGCTTGTGCTCACGGCTTACGACGATGATCCCTATGTTCTGGCCGTTTTGGAAGCCGGCGCGAATGGCTATGTGTTGAAAACCGCCTCGCCTGCCGAGATCATCCAGGCTGTGCGCGATGTTTATGCCGGTCGTTCGGTGCTGGACCCGGCCATCACACAAACCGTATTGGGACGCTTGAGCAGCCCACAGCGTCCGACCGCAGAACAACCGCTCACCGAGCGCGAACTCGAGGTGCTGGAATTGGCCGCCCAAGGCTTCACCAACAAGGCCATTGGCGTGCAATTGGGCATCAGCGACCGCACGGTGCAGGGCCATCTTTCCAAAATTTATGGCAAATTGGACGTGAGCAGCCGCACCGAAGCTGTGATGCACGCGGTTTCCCAGGGATGGATTCAAACCAATTGGGGAGAATCGAGAGAGCGATGATGAGGTCTTCCTCGACGCCCGAGCGCCGATCGCGATTGTTGACGCGACCCGCGCATATTTGGTCGAGCGCAACGCTTCAGTTCATCTTCTTTGCGTTGCTGCCAGTGACCGCGGTTTTGCTGGCCCTTGCCTTTGGCAGCGTGTCTTTACATCAGCAAGCCATGCGCTCGTTGGTGGGTGAACGGGACGAGCGCGCGGCGGCCACGGCCGCGATCGCTCTGAGCGAGCAAATCCAACATCGCGTGGCATCGGTGCAAACACTGGCGCTGCGCGCGCGCGACGGCGCGCGCCCAGAAGAGATCTTGCGTTCGACGCCCACGCTCGCCACGGATTTTGATCTAGGCATGGCGATTTTTTCCAGAACGGGGCGAATTTTGGCCGCGCGAGGGCCTGTCGAGAACTGGCTCGCACCCGAAGACCCAGCGCTCGCCGCGGCCGTGAAAGCGGCCCTGGCTCGCGCAGACGCCGCGCCAAGCCTGGAAACCCTATTATCTGAAGATGAATCGGGCGAAAATATGATTTTGATCGCAGCCCGCGCGGACGAAAAAGGCGCAGTGGCCGCGGCCTTTTCGCTGGAAAATCTGGCCAACGCCATCTTGCCCGAAGCATTCGATCTCTCTTCTCGCAGCACCGCCTTGTTGATGGACGCGACGGGACGACCCATTTACCTGGCGGGCAACGCTGACGCGCCCATCGAAATTTCGGATGCGTTGCCAACCATGGAAGAGGCCTTGAAAACCGAACACAGCACCGTATTTCTGAACACGAGTCAAGGGGAATACGTCATCACCTTCAGTCGCGTCGACGCCACCAACTGGCTTCTTGTTCTGGCGGAGCCTTGGGAGGATGTAACCAACCCCTTCCTGCGCCGCACACTGCTCGCGCCGCTGGTGTTGGCGCCCGTCATTGTTTTGGCATTCGCCGCCCTATGGTTTGGACTACAGCGGATCATCCGTCCATTGCGGTCGTTGGAGACAAAAGCCGCGGCCCTGGCCTGGGGAGACTACGAACCTATCGAAACGCCTGTGGGCGGCATCGTCGAAATCCAACAATTGCAGTCTGAGCTGATCCATTTGGCGCACAAAGTGAGACGGGCGCAGCAGAATCTGCGCAGTTATATAGGGGCTATCACGGCTGGTCAGGAAGAGGAGCGCAAACGGCTGGCGCGCGAACTGCACGATGACACTTTGCAGGCGCTTATTGCGCTCAATCAGCGCGTGCAATTGGCCCAACTAAACGCGAACGACCCGGAAACGGCCAAAGCACTGCGAGAAGTGCAGGCTTTAGCCTCTGAAACCATCGCCAATTTGCGTCGTTTTGTGCGCGCGTTGCGTCCTGTCTATCTCGAAGATTTGGGCCTGGTCACAGCGCTTGACATGCTTGTGCGCGAGACCGCGGCGGCAACCGGCGCGCAAGCCCGCTTTCATTGCATTGGCGAACCGCGTCGTTTTCCCCCAAACGTGGAGCTCGCGCTTTATCGAATGGCGCAAGAAGCGCTGAGCAACGTGGCGCGTCACGCCAACGCCCAACACATTCAGGTGACGGCCGCGTTCAGCGCCACAACCTTCACGCTCAAAGTGCGCGACGACGGCCGCGGTTTTGTGGTTCCCGATAGCCCGGCCGAGTTTGCTCAACGCGGCCATTTTGGCCTATTGGGTCTTCAGGAGCGCGCCGAACTCATCGGCGCTCATCTCTCGGTGATCTCTCAGCCAGGCCAGGGCGCGGAAGTGTCCATCGTACTATCTTACGACGCCGCGCCTTGACATCCGCCTAAATCGCCCTTAGGGCCGTTTAGCCTTGGGCGGACGCCGCCTGGGACTGGCTAAGGGCTTGCCCGCTAAGATAACCGATATAGGCCGGAACAAGAGGCAAAACGCAGGGCGAAAGAAACGAAAGCAAGCCCGCGAGCATGGCGATGAAATAGGTTGGGGTGGCCTCGCCCAAAGGTAAATCCAAGAACAGCCCGTTGCTTTGCGCCCAAATGGCGATAAGCGTCAGCCGGTTGGTCACCAGCAGCAAACCGATGGCTATCAAAAAGACGCCGCTAAAAATCTGAATGGTGCGCAAGTGCTTGCGCATGCGCACCACAACCGACATGGCTCTATCCATGCCCAGGCCGATGAGCAAGAACGGGATCCCCAAGCCCAAAGCGTATCCGCTGGTTAGCACCATGGCCTGCGCTGCGGTTTGCTCCGCAAACGCCATGGTAAGAATGGCGCCCAATGTCACGCCAATGCAGGGGGTCCAACCCGCAGCCAACACCACGCCCATGAAAAGCGATGAGAGAGAGCGCCGTCGCGGGTCCATCTGCCATTGCGGACGGGTGTCGTAATACATCCAGGGAATGCGCAAGACGCCCATAGTGGCCAGACCAAAGAGAATGATCACGATGCCGCCCACCTGGGCGATAACCCATTTGTATTGACCAAACAATTGGCCCAACAATGTTGCCGCTCCGCCCCACCCAATGACGAAGACCAGCGAAAAGCCCAAGACAAAGAGGAGCGCGTGATAGAATGTGGAATATCGGCGACTAAATGATAATGTTTGCGAATTCATGCTCATAGTTTTAACCGATTCCAATGCAGCGATGCATCGAACTTTGATGGTTTCAGGAAACGGGATGACTTCAGTATAACCGAAAAATGCTTTGCGCGCACAATGCAAGAATGAAAACTGGATTAAAGATTCCATTAACGCGGTGGCGGCGCGCGGCGCAATCGCTAAACGCGGGGAAGCGACGTGCATGAAACAGGCGTGGCCTTTTGTCCTTTCTCCAACTTTAGGCTATACTCGCATCGCCATTTTGATCACGAACTTCTCACCCCTCCACTCCCTATATTGGTTGCGCCATTATGACCATGAACACCGATGCGGCCCCACAGGCCGAAGAAACTTTCCTCGAATCGCCGACCGAGGAATATGTAGAAATGCCTGAACTGATCGAAGTCGAACGCCAGCTTAGCTTCACCGACGGCTTTCAATTTGGATGTGGGTTTTGGCTGGCGGGGTTGGTGGCCCTAACGCTGTTTATGCTGGGCGCGCTTTTGCTCAACTTTTTCTTCTCGATTCTCGGCATGCCCCTCTTTGGATAAACGCGAGGCGTTTTTGCTCAACCCGGTTTTTAGAAAAAGATTCATCACCAGAGGATGATCATCATATGCTTCATCGGCTCATCCTCTTTTTTCATCGCTATCAACGGATGAGCGGCCGCGTCGTCTGCTGTGGGCTTTTATCGGGGGAGCCAATTTTAGGCGACGCGCGCGGGGAATGGCGGCCATGACCTCGGCGATGGGAACGAGGCGGCCAATGGTGCGGTACGAATCCCCGCGCACCGCGGTGCGCGTTTCCACGCGACGAAATCGCGCCCGATTCTTCAGAAACCAGGCGCGCGTTTCGAGCACGGGCAGGCAATAAAGCATGCCCGAATCGACGAAAACATAGAAATACCAATCGGCCTGAGTGGCCAGAAAGCAACCCGGCGTGTTCTTGTCGGCGTTGCTCACCGTCTCGAAGAAAAAATTTTCCACACCCAACCAGGCGTCCCCTTTGACCTCGATGCTCGTCTCCCGTTCGCGGCCTTGCGCGTCGCGCCAGCGCCAGATCAGATCGATATCCTTCTTCTGATAGCGCGGGTCGGATTCGACATTACGCAGGGCCAGGGTTTCGGGTCGATCCAGCAGAAAACGGGTGACCATCTCGACCCCGCGGCGGCCTGTGGCCGAGCTTTCGGCCATGGTGTAGATGAAGCCGCCCTCCGCGAAACGCGTGCGCGCTGGGCTTGGGCGCGGGAGGGCGTTCTTTTCGGGCATGGGAAAGACGACGCGGCCTGCGATCATAACCCACTGCACCCGTCCCGGTTCGCTCCAGCAGACCAGATCGGCCGGCGCGTTTGGGGCCAGGCGCCCCAGAGGCAGGCCCAGCAAATCGGCCGGGCCGCTCGTGAGCGCGGGCAAGACCGCGTTGAAATCGCTCTCCCACGCGGCCATGAGCGCGAGCACATCGGCCGCGGCCAGATGGCGACCGGAGCTGCTGCTGATTAGCACAGGGTTGGGCAGAGATGCGGGGCGGGCCGCGGCAAGCCGGGCGGGCGGGTCGTCCACGGTGAAGATGAGAGGATGGCGGGGCGGGGGCGAACGGTCGGGAAGGCCGCGGATGGCGGTCCCTTCAGGCGGCGCTGAATCGAGCAGCGGGTCACCGGCCGGGATGATGGGGCGCGCGCCCACGGTCATCACGCGCTCCACCAGGCGCGGTTTGGCTCCTCCACGCGCCGAGAGGGTGATCAGGCGAATGGCGCCATTCGTCGCCTCCCAAAGCCGCGGCCACGGCAGCGGATGGCCGAAACCGGGCAGCCACGGCCCCAAAAGATGGAGGCCCAGCGCTCGCGCCGCGCTCGCGCCGCGGTGTAGATTCGCGGCCGCGCGGGCCGCGTCGCGCAGGCCGGACGACCCATGCACCGGAACCGCGCGCACATACGCGGTGACGCCCTC
>JAADII010000066.1 GCA_013151415.1 Chloroflexota bacterium | reverse complement strand
CAGCCTCGACGATCTCATCGCCAAAATGCATTTCAACCCGGCCCGAATCTACCACCTTCCACCGCAACCCGACACTTACATCGAAGTGGACTTGGACGCGCGATACGAGTTCCCCAAACATGGCTGGCGCACAAAAGCGAACTGGAGTCCTTTTGGCGGCATGCCGGCCCGCGGCCGCGTTGTCCGGGTGGTTCTGCGCGGCAAATGCATCATGCCCAGCTCTCCAGAGTAAGACCGGGAATACGCTGAAAATGTCGGACGTTATTGCTCACCAAAATGAGACCATGTGCTAGAGCGGTGGCTGCAATTAACAGATCAAAGTCAGCCAAAAGCAATCCTTGCCGCCGTAATCCCGCTTTGATCTGGCCAAAAACGCTTGCCGTTATTGGCTCAATTCCCAAAACAGCAATGCCGCTGATAAAGGCGTCGATGGCATAATGATTGGCGTCAATATTGTGAACAATCTGCGCCATATCGCAATTCAGCCAACGTTATGACAGAGATGGCCGCCTCCGTCAACCCCTCATCAAGCAAGCGCTGTCGGACCTGATGATTACCCCGCAGCCAAAAGACGCAAGTGTCGGTATCCAGCAAAAATTTCACAGCACAGGAGGCTCCGCTTTCGATCGTCTGGCGTCAAGGATATCGTTCAGCGTTTCTTCAATTGGACGTTCGTCTTTCCATGCTCCAAATGAAGCCAGGAAACGTTCTCGATCAGGCGCTGATTCTTCGGAAGCCGGCTCTAGAAAAGTAACCAATACGCGATAAGGTTCACGAATTGGAGACCGGTTCAGCAAACGAACGACTTGGCCATCGAAAATAGCTCGTACAGACACGTAAGACATGATCAACTCCCATCAAGGGCTATATTTTCCATTTCATGATAGCACAAGGCGACTCACTGGCCAAATGGTTTGATTTACCAGACAGGCCTCATAATCGAAACAGTCCGACGGCGGGCCAGCCCGCTCCGATACGGATGAAAATGGCTTGCGCCGACCAATGTAGACCAACATTGACTAACATTGACGATGGAGCTTCTTGGTCTACGTTCGTCCTATGGTCTATGTTGGTCTGAGCGCTCATCAAGGCCTGTGCGACCGACATCGGACGCTTGTTTTCAAAGCAGGCTTACATATTTCATAGTGGTATTGCATCCATTGTCCACCCCTATTATTCTCCCATCTTGAAAGGAGGCGACATGACCGGTAACGGCGCACCCAAACCTCACGCCCTGCGCGTGGCCCGTCCCGCGGACCGCGTGGACAACGGCTTCTACGGCCAGGATATCATCTCCGTAAGGCAATTCAGCCGTGAAAAACTAAGCTACATCTTCGACGTGGCCGACGAAATGGAGACCCTGGTGCGGCGCTTTGGCTCGGCCGATCTTCTCAGCGGCAAAGTGTTGGCCAATCTCTTCTACGAACCGAGCACTCGCACCGCGTCCTCGTTCATGGCCGCGATGCTGCGTCTGGGCGGCAGCGTCATTCCCATCAACGAAGTGCGCTATTCGTCGGTGTCCAAGGGCGAATCATTGCCCGACACCGTGCGCACGCTCGAATGCTACGCGGACATTATCGTACTGCGGCATCCCGAAGTGGGGTCCGCGCAGATTGCGGCCGACTATGCTTCCAAGCCCATCATCAATGCCGGCGACGGCGTGGGCGAGCACCCCACCCAGGCTCTGCTCGACCTCTACACCATCCAACGCGAGCTGGGAAGGCTGGACGGGTTGAAAGTGGCCATGGTGGGCGACCTGAAATACGGTCGCACCGTGCACAGCCTCACCAAGCTGCTCAGCCTGTACAATGTCGATTTTTACTTTGTCTCGCCCGACATCCTGAAAATGCCCCCCGAACTGGTTGCGGACGTGCGCGCTCGAGGCCATCGCGCGGAAGAAGTGGAAGATGTTCACGAAGTCATCGCCGATGCCGATGTGCTCTATGTCACGCGCGTGCAAAAGGAGCGATTCCACGATCTGGCTCAGTATGAGCGGGTCAAGGATTATTACATCATCGATCCCGAGCTGATGCGGCTGGCCAAGCGCGAGATGATCGTCATGCACCCGTTGCCGCGGGTGGGCGAGATTTCCTATGCAGTGGATCAGGACCCGCGCGCGGCTTACTTCCGCCAAATGGAGAACGGCATGTTCATCCGCATGGCCCTTTTGGCCGCGGTGCTGGGCAAGGCGTGAGAAACAAGCGACTTGGTGGACAGCCTCCGCCGCCTTTGCTACAATAATAAATCATGATCTCAACCGCTCATGTGAGCGGTGAGACGCCCCATTTTCGATATTTCTCCCCTTACTTCGCCTCGTTTCCTCACCATCAGTCTTCTATCATTCATCATAAAATCATCAAAACACCGAGGACATTTTCATCATGGCAAAGAAAAAAACATTGGCTGTTCTCACCGGCGGCGGCGATGTGCCCGGTCTCAATCCCTGCATCAAGCAGGTGGTCAATCACGCCATCGACGAAGGCTGGCGCGTGCTGGGTTTTCGTCGCGGTTGGGCCGGCCCCCTCAATTACAACCACGATGATCCCGAAAGCTGGGGCAAGTGGGTTATGGAACTGGACAAACACGCGGTGCGCACCATCGATCGCACAGGAGGCACGTTTCTTCACACCTCGCGCACGCATCCGGGCAATCTCAAACCCGATTCGCTGCCCGGGTTTCTCGATCCTCAAGATTACCCGCGCAACGAAAAGGGCAATATCGACGCCACGGCCAAGATATTGCAGACTCTCTCCAACCTGAGCGTGGACGTCCTCATTCCCATTGGCGGCGACGACACCCTAAGCTACGGTGCGCGCATCCACAAGGAAGGCTTTCCCGTGGTTTCCATCCCCAAAACCATGGACAACGATGTCTTTGGCACCGACTATTGCATCGGCTTCAGCACAGCGGTAACCCGCTCGGTGGAATTGATCACCAATTTGCGCACCGCGGTGGGTTCGCACGAACGCATCGGCGTGGTGGAGCTTTTTGGTCGCAATTCGGGCGAGACATCACTCATCAGCGCATATTGCGCCAATGTGGATCGAGCGGTTATCTCGGAAGTGCCTTTCGATGTGGAGAAATTGGCCCATCTATTATTGCAAGATAAGCTGAACAATCCCAGCAACTATAGTATCATGACCATCTCCGAAGGCGCGGTCATGATAGGTGGCGACATCATCGAATCGGGCGAGGAGGACGCGTATGGACACAAGAAGCTGGGCGGGATCGGCTACATCACCGCCCAAATGATCAAGGAAATCACCGGTCAGAACATCATTTACCAGCAACTGGCCTATCTCATGCGTTCGGGCGCGCCCGACGCGCTGGACCGCATCGTGGCCGCAAATTACGGCACCCTGGCCGTCGACCTGGCCACACGCGGCATCACCGGTCGCATGGTGGCGCTGCGCGAGGGCCGCTATACGCACGTGGCCGCGGACTACACCACGCGCGGGGTCAAACGCGTGGACGTGGACGAATTTTACGACATCGATGAATACAAGCCCAAGGTCGCGCACGTGCAAGGCAAGCCCATGTTCCTCTATTGATCCATGACTCGCTTTCTCGACAAGCTCAACGCGCTGCTGGATAACGGCCGCGCGCCGCTGTGCGTGGGCCTGGACCCCAATCCCGAGCGCAAGCCCGATCGCTATCCCGACCTGCTAAGCTGGAACCGGGCCATCATCGAACAAACCACAGACCTGGCGGCCTGCTACAAACCGAACATCGCTTTTTACGAAGCGTTGGGCCGCGAGGGATATGACCTTTTGCAGGCCACCCTCGCGGCCATTCCCAACCATATTCCCGTGTTGCTGGACGCAAAACGCGGGGATATCGGCTCAACCGCGGCCGCGTATGCTCGGGCCTGTTTCGAGGTCTGGGATGTGGACGCGGTCACTGTAAACCCTTATCTCGGCCGGGATAGCGTGGGGCCGTTTACGGCCTATGCGGATCGGCACGTTTTCGTGCTGTGCCACACCTCGAATCCCGGTGCGCGCGATGTGCAATGGACTACGGATTGGGGCCTGCCCCTTTATCTGCGGTTGGCCGGTCGCGCATTGACATGGGGCGAGGGCAATGTGGGCCTGGTGGTGGGCGCGACCTATCCCGAAGCGTTGGCCGAGGTGCGAGCATTGGCGCCGGACGCCTGGTTTCTGGTTCCGGGCGTGGGCGCGCAAGGCGGCGACGCGGCTGTGGCCCTGAGCCGCGCCCAAAACAGCGACGGTCGCGGCGCGCTCATCAATGTCTCGCGCGGGATTGCCCTGGCCGATGACCCGCGCGCGGCCGCTCAGGCCATCGCGCGCCAATTGCGAACCGCGCCCGCGGCCCCGCCGCCTTCGCCCATCACCCATCGTCTGCGCTCCTTGGCGCTGAAACTGCACGATCTGGGCTGCATTCAGTTCGGTCGCTTCACCCTGGCTTCGGGCATCGAATCGCCCGTTTACATCGATTTGCGTCGGCTCATCGACGACCCGGCCGCGCTGGCCCAAACCGCGCAGGTGTACGCGGGTTTCATCGCGGGGTTGGTGGCGGATCGCTTGGCGGGCGTGCCCTACGCGGCCTTGCCCATCGCCACCGCGGTCAGCCTGGAGACAGGCTTGCCTTTCATCTACCCGCGCAAAGAGACGAAGCAACACGGCCTGGCGCGAGCCATCGAGGGCTCTTTCGCCGCGGGCGAGCAGGTCGTGGTCATCGAAGACCTGGTGACCAGCGCGGGGAGCCTGATCCAGAGCATCGAGAGGCTGCGCGGAGCCGGACTGCGGGTCGAGGACGCGGTGGTGCTCATCGACCGCGAGCAGGGTGGAGCGGAAAATCTGCGCCGCGTGGGCGTTCGCCTGCACGCGGCCTACCGATTCTCGCAATTGCTGGATATTCTCTTGGATGCAGGACGCCTGAAGCGCGAGCAATATGACGCTGTGCGAGCGTATCTGGGGAGGGATGCAGAATAACGCTTCATAGTCGTTCCCCTGGCTTTCTGCGCCCGACCAGACGATAAAACGATGGACGGTGGGACGATAGCGCCCCCCCCACTCGCCCACTCGCTCACACGCCCATGCCCCTCCTCACCCCCTTTCTCCACCTCACCCTCCCCTCGCCCATTGTCCTGGCTTCGGGCATTTGGGGGACCAGCGCGGCTTTGCTGGCGCGGGCTGCGGCCGCGGGCTGCGGCGCGGTGACCAGCAAAAGCGCGGGGCCTGAACCGCGGCGCGGCCATGTCAACCCCACCTGCATCGACTGGGGAGCGGGGCTGCTCAACGCCATTGGCCTGCCCAACCCCGGCGCGACGCACGAAGTGGACATCCTGCGCGAGGCCAAAGCCGAGCTGGCCCACACGGGCGCGGCCCTCATCGCCAGTTTCTTCGCAGACACCGTGGAAAACTTCGGCCGCGTGGCCGCGATCCTGGCCCAGGCCCAACCCGACTTGCTGGAAGCCAACATCTCCTGCCCCAATGTGCATAGCGAATTCGGCGAACCCTTCGCGGCCACGGCCCAAAGCGCCGCGGCCGTGACGCGAGCCGTGAAACAGGCTGTTCCTCACATTCCGCTCATCGTCAAACTCGCGCCCGACACTCCCAATATCGGCCGCATCGCGGCCGCGGTCGTGGACGCGGGCGCGGACGCGATCTGCGCCATCAACACCATGCCGGGCATGCTCATCGACGTGGAAAGCGGCCAGCCCATTTTGCACAACCGCCGCGGAGGCGTCTCCGGCCCCGCGCTCTTTCCCATCGCCTTGCGCTGCGTCTACGAAATCCATCAGGCCGTTCCCAACACGCCCATCATCGGCACGGGCGGCGTGACCACCGGCAAAGACGCCGCGGCCATGCTCATGGCCGGCGCGACCGCGGTGGGCGTGGGTTCGGCCATCCACTACCGCGGGCCGGACGCCCTCACCCTCATCCGCGACGAGCTGGCCGCGTGGCTCGATTCGCATGGCCACGACTCGCCCGCGGCCATTCACGCGCTCGCGCATCGCGAACCCCGATACGATCTCCACCCCACCCCCGCGCCCATCCCAAAATAACAATCAACAGCCAACCCTGAACCGTCAACCGCAAACGACGCCCCATGCTTCCTCAAGCCGCCCGCATTGTTGAAACTCAGCGCGAAAACGCGAACACGCGCACATTTGTGTTCGACGCGCATTGGCGCGCGCGGCCGGGGCAATTCCTTATGGCCTGGCTGCCCCGCTTCGACGAAAAACCCTTCAGCCTGGTGGATGACGATCCCGTGACCATCACCGTGGCCGCGGTGGGGCCGTTCACTCGCTTATTGCACCGGCTGGAGCCGGGCGACCGCGTGTGGCTGCGCGGGCCGCTGGGGCGAGGGTTCCGGCCCGAGGGCCAACGCATGCTTTTAGTGGGCGGCGGTTACGGCTCCGCGCCGCTGGATTTTCTGGCGCGGCGGGCCAAGAACGCGGCCATCACCGCGGTCATCGGCGCGCGCACCGCGGCCGACCTGCTCTTCGTGGAGCGCCTCGCTCGCTCAGGCGCGGATGTGCAGGTGACCACCGAAGACGGAAGCGCAGGTGAAAAGGGGCTGGTCACCGCGGTGGTCGAGCCGCTGTTGGCCAGGGGTGGGTTCGATGCTCTCTACGCCTGCGGCCCGCACGGCATGTTGGCCGCGCTGGAGGCATTGGCCCGCCGCCATCGCGTCCCGGCCCAGCTTTCATGGGAGGCCTACATGCGCTGCGGCCTTGGTCTTTGCGGCTCTTGCGAGCATCAGGGCCGAGTGTTGTGCCTGGAAGGGCCGGTGTTGTCCTTCAACAACTGTTCATCTCGCGGCCGCTCATTCACTCGCCACGTTTAATGTCATCACCCACCTATAATCTCAAAGCCGTGGTGCAGGAAACCGGCGTAAAGCCGGACGCGCTGCGCGCCTGGGAGCGACGATACGGCTTGCCCAAGCCCGTTCGCACAGCAAGCGGTCATCGTCTTTATTCCCAGCGGGATGTGGACATCGTCAAATGGTTGGTCGCTCGGCGTCGGGAGGGGTTGCTCATTGGCCGCGCCGTGGAATTGTGGCGGCAACTGGAGGCCGAGGGCAAGGATCCGCTACAGGCCATGCCCATCGAACCTCGCGCGGTCGCCGACCTTCTCAAGGGCGACGCTCTGGACGCACTGATGCAAACTTTCGTCGAAGCCTGTTTGGTTATGAATGAGTCGCAGGCAGACGCGACATTGGCCCAGGCCCTGGCCAGTTATCCACCAGCGACAGCGTTTTCGCAGGTGGCCGCGCGAGCGCTGGAGCGACTGCGTGAAACGGGAGACGAGATGCGTTGGCGCTGGGCCGCGGCTTTGGTCGAACGCCGCATTCAAGCCCTGATATTGGCCCTGCCTCCGGCTACGGCGACAGGCCGCGTCTTGGTGACGCGCGTTGCGGCCGACGACGGCCGAGGCTTTGAGGCTTTGGCCATCGTGCATATGCTGCGCGGCCGCGGCCGACCCGCGCTTTATTTGCCTACATTCACGTCGAGCGCTGAGTTGCAGATGGCGCACCAGATGAGTCAGGCCGTGGGGATGATTCTTCTCGCGCATGATTTCCTCGCCGCGGCCGCGCTGGCTGACGCCAGTCGCGATATGGCCGCGGCAAACATCGCTCTGGCCTTTGGCGGCGCTATATTCGAGCGTTTTCCTCATCTTGCCGATGGCATTTGCGGCTTCTTTTTGGAAGACCGTGCAAGCTTCGCCATTGAAAGCATCGAGAAGTGGTTGGCGGCAGGGCCCCAAGCCGCGGAAATCCGCGCGTTGGCTTCTCCTTATCGGCGAGCTCGCGAGCATTTCATAGCCCGCCGCGCGGCCATAGAAGCCAGCGTGTGGCAAACGCTCGGCCAGCGCACGCGCCCAGAGGCCCTGGTTGCAATCCTAAATTTCTTGAGCGACCATATTCTCGCCGGGCTCGCGCTGGGCGATGCCGCGCCCCTCTTGGCCGTTGGAGAGAAGACCCGTTCGTTCGCGGTGGCGGAAAACGCCGTCTCTTTAGCATGGCGCGACTTCATCGACGCCTATCGCCGCGCCGCCGCCAAAACCTTAAATGATGAGGGTGAAATCATTCTCCAATGGCTTCGTAAAATCGAAACATGAGTCGATGAATGCGGTTCGGCACCTGGGTTGTCGTTTCGTCAATCAGGTCAACGCGAACAAGCAGTTCCCCGCCGCGCTTGGCCAGCGCCGACGTTCAATGAAATGACGGTGGGCGCCGCTTTGCCGCGAGCCGAAATTGAGAGGGCCAGACCACACGCGGTATAATGAGAGCATGCCACCCCTATTTACAAATAAACCCTCAAAACCACAGCCAGGCCTGCAAGAGCTTATTTCGCTTACAGGGAAAAGTGCAATTATCACGGGTGCAGCCGTTGGCATGGGCGCGGCCACAGCCAAGCGTTTTGCAGAAGCCGGTGCAAACTTGCACCTTCTAGACATCAATGAAACCGGCTTGGAGGCGCTGAGAGAGGAATTGACCGAGTTTCAGCGCGAGGTCGAGCTCCATACCATCGACCTCACACAAAAAGAGGAGATCGACGCGTTTTGGCTCAACTTGGGCGAGCAAGCGCCCGATATCTTGGTGAACAATGCGGGCATGTTTCCCTTTCGAAACTATCTGGAAACAGATGAGGCGTTCGTGGACAAGGTGATGGCGCTCAACCTGCACGCGGTGTATTGGATGTGTCAGAACTTTATCCGGCGCTGCCTGAAACAAAAGAAGCCGGGCGTTATTGTAAACATTAGCTCCATCGAAGCGCAGCTGCCGTTCAAGGCCGATCTGGCGCATTATACGGTGGGGAAAGCGGCCGTCATTGCCTTGACGCGGGCGTTGGCGCGCGATTATGGTCGTAAAGGCATTCGCAGCAACGTGATTTTACCAGGCGGCATTGTCACCGAGGGCACCAAGAGCGCGGCCAAATTGGCCTGGCGCGACCCCCATTTGCTCAAAGATGCGGCTTATTTTTGGTCGCGGTTGCCCTTGGGGCGGCTGGGACAGCCCGACGAGGTCGCTCGTATTACGCTGGTGTTGGCCAGCGATTTGGCAAGTTACATGAATGGGGCTGTTGTTCCGGTGGATGGCGGGTTCTTGTCGGCTTAAACGCGACATAATGAGACGATTATCTTTGCTTGTCTTATTCTCCTTGCTATTTTTCCTTCCTGGCGCGTGCATTCTCGTTGAACCGGGGCGAGCCGACAATGAAGCGCTCATAGGGCCAAAGACCAGAACAGGGCAAACGTATTACGTCGCGACTTATGGCGATGACGCCAACCCCGGAACCCTAAACAAGCCCTGGCGCACCATTCAGCATGCGGCCGATAACGTGAGCGCGGGCGATGCGGTCTATGTGCGCGCGGGCGTGTATTACGAAACAGTTTTCATCGAGACCTCGGGCAATGCTGACCATGGCTACATCACCTTTAGCAGCTATCCCGGTGAGACCGCCATCCTCGACGGAAGCCGGCTCTCGGTCTATGAGGATGCGCTTTTCTATATTGAAAATCAGAGCTATATCGTCATCGATGGCTTCGAGCTGCGCAATCACAGCAGCAGCAGTCCCGACGACGCGCCCGCCGGCGTCTTCATCACCGGCGCAGCGCATCATATTCAGATCAAGAACAACAACATTCATCATATCGAGACCCTGGACGAAGCCAACGGCAATGCGCACGGCATCGCGGTGTATGGGACCGAAACCGCGGCCATCCACAACATACTCATCCAGGACAACCTGGTGCATCGGCTCAAACTGGGCTGGAGCGAGAGCCTGGCGATCAACGGGAACGTGAAGGACTTTCAAATCATCGGCAATGTGGTGTGCAACAACGATAACATCGGCATCGATCTTATTGGCCTAGAAGGCGCGGCCCCGGTTCCGAGCCTGGATCGGGCGCGGGACGGCGTGGTGCGGGGCAATGTGGTCTACAACATCGATAGCAGCGCCAACCCGGCCTACGATGGCGAACGCAGCGCAGGCGGCATCTATGTGGATGGCGGGACGGGCATCGTCATCGAGCAGAACCAAGTTTTCGATTCCAACATCGGCATCGAAGTGGCCAGCGAACGCGCCAACGGCGAAGCCAGCTACATCACCGTGCAAAACAACCTGGTTTACCGAAATCATATCACCGGCCTGGCCATGGGGGGCTATGACGAGCAGAGAGGAAGCGCGCATCACAACACCATCGTCAACAACACCTTTTTCCAAAACGACGCTCTCCAGGGCGGCAACGGCGAGATGCTCCTGCAATTCAATGTCCATGACAATGTGATCGAGAACAATATCGTCGTCGCCAACGACCAGGGCCTGCTCATCGGCAACCCCTTCACCCAAAACCAGAACAACATCGTCGATTACAATCTTTATTATTCGCCCTTGGGCGCGGCCGAAAATGAATGGCAATGGCGAAACGTCAGCTATCAGGGCTTCGACGCCTACCGCCAGGCCACGGGCAACGACGCGCACAGCCTGTTCGCGGACCCGCGCTTCCTCAAGGCATCCGCGCTCGATTTCCATCTGCAAACCAATTCACCGGCCATGGACGCGGCCGACCCTGACGTCGCGCCTCCGCAAGATTTCGAGGGCCGCGCTCGCCCCCAAGGCGCGGGGCCGGATATGGGCGCATACGAAGCGGTCGCGGCCACTTCCACGCCCACCCCCGCATCCACCGCAACGCCCACCCTTGTCCCTGTTTCACAGCCCCTCTATTTGCCCGTTATGCTGCAAAGCGATATTTTTTCACAAGCAACCGCGGCCAACCACCAAGATCAACGTCAAGGACAGGGGAACGATAAAGCAATAGGAACCAATCCGCGCAGCCCGCGGCCGTTTCCAGGGCCGACAATGGTAAGATGAATCACAAAACTTGCGGGCGACGACGAGTGGCGATATAATAAGGCGCGTCATTCGGCGCGCCTTCGCCAGGGTGCGAACTGCAGGGGGGGTGACGCACGAATCGTTGCTCATTAGGTGAAAATGTGTATAATCAAATTATTGGTGATATTCTGCAAAGCATTGCACAAATCAGGCGATTTTGCGCCTAATTGCGTGTTTTTTGCGCATACAGAGATTTGCCTTTTTGCATGATTCGTGTGTAAAGCATCTCCCAGGCAGGAGGCAAAAAATGGAAAAGCGACATCGCATTTTCTCGCGACGCTTG
>JAADII010000179.1 GCA_013151415.1 Chloroflexota bacterium | reverse complement strand
GTTTTTGGTCATTAGTTGCTAGTCTTTGCTTTTTTCTCTTATGCCCGAAAAAATCTGGATCACCATCGACGGAAAATCCTTTCAGGTCGCGCCCGATGTCACGGTGTTGGAGGCCGCGCGCGAGGCCGGCGTCCATATCCCCACGCTATGTTTTCACGAGCGCCTGACGGCCAACGCGGTTTGCCGGTTGTGCGTGGTGGAATGGCGCGGGAGCCGCACCTTGGTTCCGGCCTGCGTGGCCACGGTGCGACCCAACGCGGTCATCCGCACCAATTCCCCGCGCGTGAAAAAGGTGCGACGCACCATCCTGGAGATGCTGGCCTCGGCCACCGACCTGAGCGAAGCGCCTGAACTCCAGGCCATGATGGCCGAATGCGACGCGGACCCGGAGCGCTTTGGCCCGGACGCGAAGCGCCGCGCGTTTGGCGGCATTAAGGACGACAACCCCTTTTATGTGCGCGATTACGACAAATGCGTGCTTTGTTGGCGGTGCGTGCAGGTCTGCGCGGAGGATGTGCAGTTCACCTTTGCGCTGGGCTTCAACAAGCGCGGGTTCGACACGGAAATCGCCACCTTTTTCGACCACCCCATGCCCGAAACCACGTGCGTCTTCTGCGGCAATTGCGTGGCCGTTTGTCCTACAGGCGCACTTAAGCCTAAGACGCTATTATAACCCGTGTTTTACCAACTCATCGACATTTTCGTCACTGTCATCACGCCTGTATTCGCCCTGGTCATCATCGGCTATGTGGCCGGGCCGCGCTTGCAGCTCGACGCGCGCACCCTCAGCCGCGTGGCTTATTACGCGTTCATTCCCGCGTTCGTGTTCGATGTGATCAGCAAAGCGCGCGTCGAGGCCGGAGAATTAGGCCGGATGGTGGGCTATGGCGTGGCCATCGTGATCGCGACCGCCATCCTCGGCTACGCGGCCGCGCGCGTGTTGCGCCGGCCCGCGCGCATGGCGGCCGCGTATGTGCTCATCGCCGCGTTTGGCAATGTGGGCAACTTTGGGTTGCCGCTCATCGAATTTCGCCTGGGTGTGGATGCGCGCGTGCCCGCGACCCTGTATTTTCTCGTCATCAGCCTGACCGCGTTCGTTATCGGTGTGGCCGCGGCCAATGTGGTGCGCGGGGGCCGCATGACCGCGTTGCTGGCCGTGCTCAAGACGCCCGCGCTTTTGGCCATGATCCCGGCCCTGTTCTTCGCCAACCTGGACGTCGCCATTCCGCTCCCCATCGAACGCATCATCTCATTGCTGGCCGCGGCCATGATTCCCACCATGCTCGTGGCTTTGGGCGTGCAGCTATCCACCAACACCGGCATTCGGTTGGAGAAGGATGTGATCTTCGCCAGCGCGGTGCGTTTGTTGGGCGGGCCTGTCGCGGCCGCGTTCCTGGCCTTGCTGTTGGGCATGAGCGGCCTGGCCCGTAGCACGGCCATCATCCAATCGGGCATGCCCGCGGCCGTGCTCACCAGCATCATCGCCCTGGAATATGACCTCATCCCCGACTTCGTCACCAGCACCGTGCTCTTTTCCACTTTGGCAAGCGTCATCAGCCTCACTGTTTTGCTGGCGATTGTCTGATACAATGAAGGACGATGGGACGATAGGCCGATGAGACGACGGCGTCCGGATCGCTTTTATCGTCCCATCCTCTTGTATATTTCATTTCGGAGCGCGTCATGAATTTCGACCGCAGTGTTCGCACCACATGCCCCTTTTGCGGCGTGGGGTGTCAGATCAATCTCAACATCAAAGATGACCGTATTCTCAGCGTCACGGCCGATTTCGACCTGGCCCCAAATTACGGCCAGTTGTGCGTGAAAGGGCGTTTCGGGACGGATTTCGTGCATCATCCCACGCGGCTAAAGACGCCTCTGATCCGCAAGGACATTGAGCCGGGCAAGCCCTTTGGCAAGGCGCGCCGCGCGCGTTCGTTGGCCGAGGATTACCGGCCGGCAAGCTGGGACGAGGCCCTGGACCTGGTCGCGGACCGGCTCGCGGCCATTGTGCGCGAATCGGGCGGCGATAGCATCGGGACGTATTGTTCGGCCAAGGCCACCAACGAGGATAATTATCTCTTCCAAAAGATGGTGCGGGGTCTGTTGGGAACGAACAATGTGGATCATTGCGCGCGGCTTTGTCATGCCGGTTCGGTGGCGGGGCTTATGCGCACCATCGGCTCCGCGGCCATGTCCAACAGCATCCAGGAGATGAGCCATCTCGATACGTTCATTGTCATCGGCTCCAACACGACCTACGCGCATCCGGTCATCGCGCTCAGCCTGAAGAAGGCGGTCGCGCGCGGGGCCAGGCTCATTCTCATCGACCCGCGGCGCATCGAATTGGCCGAGTTCGCCACCATTTGGCTGCAACAGCGGCCCGGAACCGATGTGGCCGTGTTGCAGGCCATGGCCCATGTGATTGTGGCCGAAAAGCTGTACGACGCGGATTACATTGTGCGACACACCGAAGGGTTCGACGAGTACGCGGCCTCGCTGGCCGAGTTCACGCCCGAATGGGCCGAGCGCATTAGCGATGTGCCGGCCGCGAAGATTCGCCGCGCCGCGCGCATGTTCGCCAACGCCAATGTGGCCGCGATTTATTGGGGCATGGGCGTCAGCCAGAGCACCCACGGCACAGACAACGCCACCGCGCTGGTGAATTTGAGCATGTTGTGCGGTTACATCGGCAAATACGGCGGGGGGCTGAACCCGTTGCGGGGCCAGAACAATGTGCAGGGCTGTTCGGATATGGGTGGGCTGCCCAACGTCTATCCCGGCTATCGGCCTGTGAACGACGCCGAGATGCAGGCCTATTTCGAGGAGGCCTGGGGCGTAAAGCTGAATCCCAGACCGGGCCTCACCGCGGTGGAGATGGTGCATGGGGCCGAGCGGGGCGAGATTCGCGGCATGTTCGTCATGGGTGAAGACCCCATGTCTTCGGAGCCGCATCTCAAGCACGCGCGGCATTGTCTGGAGAATCTAGACCTGTTGGTGATTCAAGACATCTTCGCCAACGAATCCGCGCTCTATGCGCATGTTATTTTGCCCGCGGCCAGTTTCGCGGAAAAGGCGGGCACGTTCACCAACACCGAACGCCGCGTGCAGCGCGTGCGGCCCGCGCTCTCGCCGCCCGGCCAGGCCCGACCCGATTGGGCCATCATCAGCGACCTGGCGCGACGGTTGGAGGCGCGGCTGGGCAAGCGCATGAAGCCCGGTTGGGATTATGAACATCCTCGCGAGGTGTGGGATGAAGTGCGCCGCCTCGCGCCCGAGTTTCGCGGGGTCACCTACGAGCGATTGGAGAAGGAGGGGGTGCAGTACCCCTGCTATGATGAGGATGATCCGGGAACGGTGTATTTGTTCGAGGATGGCGTGCCGCGCGGTCGGGGCAAGTTCTGGCCGCTGACGTTCAAGCCGCCTGTGGAGACGCCCGACCCCACTTATCCGTTCAATCTCTCCACGGGACGCGTGCTCTACCACTGGCACGGCGGAACCATGACGCGGCGCTCGGTTCTCAATGAGATTGCGCCCGAACCCGTGGTGGAGATCAACCCCGTGGACGCGGCCCGAATTCCCACGCGAACGGGCGATCTGGTGCGCATCGCCTCGCGCCGCGGGGAGGTGGTCGCGCGGGTGAAGGTGACCGACCGTTCGCCCATCGGCACGGTGTTTTTGCCGTTTCATTATATCGAGGCCGCGGCCAACTTGCTCACCCTGGATGAACTCGACCCCACGGCCAAAATCCCCGATTACAAGAACACCGCGGTGGCCGTCGCGCCCGCGGAAGAGCACCACTGGCGCGTGGAATTGCAGTGACGCGAAATTGGGTATTTAGGTATTAGATATTAGATATTGGATATTAACTGTTGGGCCGTTTTATCTCATATAGAGGCGATTAAATATCCAATACCCAATATCCAGTACCCAATACCCAAATATCCTCATTTGCTTTAGAAAAGGGCGCGTTTGGCTCTTTCCGGCAACTCGATTGGCGCGAACATGGACGCAGGGTAGAGGTAGCCGTCCTCTTCCGACCAGTCCTCATCGATGACGCGAAGCATTCCGTGAGTTTCCGCTTCTTTGTCGGGCAATACGCGATAAACCTTGCCGACGATCAGGCTTGCAGGATTTGTTGTGTTATTAATGCAGATGACGCATTCAATCGAGCTCATTTTTGAATCGGCGACTCTCAGATGATTAGGGTCAGACGATAAGACGATGGGACGATAAGACGATAGGTAGCCATCCTTTCGTCTCCAAAGTCATTCCTGTACAGATTATACCATCTCTTTTGAAAAAAAACTCGCATTGAAAAACTCTTATCAGTGTTTTTCCTATCAGCGTTCTATTTCTATTCGTGTCTTCTTGATTTTACCTCATGTCCATTCCCTTGCCCCGCGGTGCGCGGCCAGTAACGTATGAAGTCATTGAAAACGGCAAGCGCCGCGTGGTGAATGCTGCGGTCATTGAGGAGGTGAGCCTGTGCATCCATGTCAACGGTCAGGAGTTGGCCGTTTATCAGTGCACGCCCATCGACCAGGAGGCCATGGCGTTGGGTTTCTTGCGCGCGGAGGGGTTCATCGACGGGCTGGAGGATGTGGCCCTGGTCGAGTTGACCCACGGCGGAACGTGCGTGGACATATGGCTTCATAAGGAAATCGAGACCCCGCGTCGCGCCATCAAAACCTCCGGTTGCGGCGGCGGCGTCACTTTCGACGACCTGACCGCCCAACGGCCGGCCATTGCTTCGGATATTCGCATCAGCCCGGCGCAGCTGGTCGCGCTTTTCGACGCGCTCAGCGCCCGATTGAATCTGTATCCCTTGACGCGCGGCGTGCATGCTTCGGCTTTGTGCGCGCCCGATCAAGTGCTCTTGCTCGCGGAGGACGTGGGTCGCCACAACACCCTGGACAAACTGTGGGGCAAGGCCATGCAGCAGGGAATCGAGACCGAGGGGCGGATTCTGATCACGTCGGGGCGCATCAGTTTCGAGATGATGGGCAAGGCCGCGAAAATGGGCGCGCCCATCGTGGCCTCGCGCACTTCGCCCACCAGCCGTTCTGTGGCGTTGGCGCGAGCCTGGAATATTACGCTCATCGGCTACTTGCGCCGGAAGAGCTTTCGGGTTTACACTGGTATTGAGCGGATCGCACAGGCGCGACCGTCCGCCAGTTTAACCAGGACGGTTAGTCCTTGATCCGCGTTTTCGTTTATCGTCAGACCTCGCCATTTGATATGAGGCGCGTCTGCATTCAGCGCCTTCTGGTTGCTGTGCGAGAACCAGGGCGCGCTTTGCGCGTCAGGATGCAATGCTTCATGTCTGGCGACGAGCGGCGCAAGCAATTTTTGGCTCTTGTTTTCGTGGTGAAGTTCGGGCATGCCCATATGATTTCTCAATTTGTCACGCTCGCCCGCTGACAGGTCTTATTCTTGTTACGTTTTTGTCACGCCTATTTCGTATGATAGCAATATGCCAGCCATCGGATGAGAATCGCTTCCGCCGACCCATATATGCGAATATCGACCAGACGCTCATCGTCCTATCGTCCATTGGTTTATTGATCAACGCTGGACATTGGCCGTGAATGACGATGTAAGCGTCAGGAAGCGCGTCATGTAACAAGCCTTCACTCCCTTATGCGCCCGCTCATTCCCCACACTATTCTAAAAGCGTATGCAGATGGCCAAACTGGCGGTCATCTGCGTGGAGCGGTGTTGTTTGTTGACATTGCCGGCTTCACGCGGTTGACCGAAAGCTTGATGAAGCACGCCAAAGATGGCGCGGAAATCCTGACCGATGCCATCAATCGCATTTTTGATCCTATTGTGGATCAGGTCTATGCTCAGGGCGGGTTTATTTCCACCTTTGCGGGAGACGCATTTACGGCCATATTCCCTGATGAACGTCCTGATCCTGAACTGCGCGCATGCGAAGTGGCCTGGCGGATCATCGAGTTCCTTGCCGAGCATCCACGGGTGGAGACCAAATACGGTGCGTTCGATATCGCCGCGCGGGTGGGCGTGGCCGATGGCGATGTCGAGTGGGGAATTTGGGGTGAAGAGGGAATGCACACGTATTATTTTCGAGGTGCGGCCATCGACGCGGTGGCTCGCGCCGAACATTTGGCCGCGCCGGGCGAGATCGTCTTCACCGAGGGGATCGCGAACGCGTTGGGCTCCCTCGCGGCCACCGAAGTCACAGACGGTCATTGGCGGCTTTTAAGCCTTCATCGCCATCCTGCACCTATGGCCGAATCTCCGCCGCCGCCGGCGCGACGGGCGCTCCGCGCGTTTCTCGATGATCATGTGGTGCATTTTACGGCCGAAGCCGAGTTTCGGCAGGTGTGCAATGTGTTTATTTCGTTGGATGCGAACGCGCAGGACGAAGCCCTGGCCCAATTTGTCGGCAAAGCCGTTCGGTTGGCCAAGGATTATGGCGGATATTTTAACAAGCTTGATTTTGGCGATAAGGGCGGCGTGGCGCTTATCTTGTTTGGCGCGCCGGTTTCTCATGAAGATGACATTCAGCGCGCGGCCGATATGTTGTTGGCGCTGCGCGAGGAGTCGGTCGATTTGCGATGGCGCGCCGGACTCACCTTTGGCATTGTCTATGCCGGCATTGTGGGCGGGTCGGCGCGTTGCGAATACACGGCCATCGGCGATGTGGTGAATCTCTCCGCCCGGCTCATGATGGCCGCGCCGTGGGGCGACATCTGGGTTAGTTCAGACGCACAGGCTCTGTTGGCGACCACGCATCAGCTCGAACCTATGGGCGAGTTCATGTTCAAGGGCAAAACCGAACCGGTTGCAGTTCATCGGCTGGTTCGCAAGCGAGACGCGATCAACCGGGCCTTATTTACAGGCCAGTTCGTTGGCCGCGAAGCCGAATTGTCGCGTCTTCATCGTTTTGTCCGGCCTTTGTTCGAGCGTCCGTCCGACAACGCGCCCATTTCGCCTGGTTTGATGGTGATCTTTGGCGAGGCCGGCATGGGCAAAAGCCGACTGGTGTATGAATTTCGTCGTCAGTTGGAGGAGGCGCGCGAGGTGCGTTGGGCGTATTGTCCGGCCGAGGGCATCTTGCGCCAATCGCTCAATCCGTTCGTCTATTTCTTGCGCGATTATTTTGATCAGTCAAGTGAAAAGAGCGCGGACGAAAACCGCCAATCCTTCGAAAATGTTCTGAGCGCTCTCTGTGCAGGGCTGCCGGAGGATCATGTCGAGTCTGAAGAGTTGAGGCGAGAGCTCCAACGCACGCGTTCCATGCTGGCCGCCTTGCTCGATCTGCACTGGCCTGATTCGTTGTACGAGCGGTTGGAGCCGCGCTTGCGTTTCGAGAACACGCTCACGGCCATCATCGATCTGTTCAAGGCCGAGAGCCTGGTGCAGCCGGTGATTATCGAGTTGGACGACGCCCATGTGCTCGACGCGGATTCGCGCACCCTGCTGGCCCAACTATTGCGCGAAACGCGCGACTACCCGGTGGCCGTGCTTGTTTGCAGTCGTTATCGCGACGACGGCGGCCGATATGATTTTCGTTTTCACGAGGATGCGCCATATCATGAAATCGAGCTGACTTATTTTCAGCGAGAAGGCGTGCGCACCTTTGCCGAAGATATCCTTGGCGCTGAATTGTCCCAGGCTGCTATAGACTTTCTACACGAGCGCACCAATGGCAATCCATTTTTCATCGAACAATTGGTTCTGGAGCTTCAGGATCGCGATTGGTTGATTCCCGATACTGAAGAGGAGGGGCGTCTTACGATTCCGCCTCTTGAAAACATCGAAGTGCCCACCGGCATCAATGCTTTGCTCATCGCGCGTCTCGACCGATTGATGGCCGAGGTGAAAGAGGCCGTGCAAACGGCGGCCGTATTGGGTCGCGAATTCGAAGTGATGGTGCTGGAACGCATGTTGGCCGGTCAAGGGGCCGATCTTGAAAAAAGCATTTCGGCCGCGGAAGCGCATGGAATTTGGCTGGCTCTAAGCGAAATTCGTTACATCTTTCGACATGCCATGATGCGGGATTCGGCGTATGAGATGCAATTGCGCACGCGATTGCGCGAGTTGCACGGTTTGGCCGCTCGCGCCATCGAGGTCGTATACGCCGACGACTTGCCCTCGCATTACGTTGATTTGGCATATCATTATGAGGAGGCAGAGATGGATTGGCAGGCCCGGCATTACTTGCGGCTGGCGGCCGACCACAGTCGAGATAATTATCAGAATGAACTGGCGTTGTCTTTGTATGAACGATTGCTCAAATATACGCCTGAAACCGATTGGGAGCGGGTTGAGGTGCATGAGTCGCGCGGCGACATTTTGGCCACCACGGGCGAGCATGATAGAGCCCTGGCGGAATACGACACCGCGCTGGAGGTCATGCGCCATGTGCGCAACGGCGAACGAACAGCCACGCGCACGGCCGCGCTTTTTCGGAAGATAGGGTGGGCCTATCTTAACAAAGGCGAGTATGAGATGGCGCTGGAGCAGCTCGCTCGCGCTCGGCGGGCCGAGGGAGGCCGGCAGACCGAAGAGACCGCGCGTATTCACATCGCCACGGCCGCGGTGCTCTACCGCCAGGGCAAGGCCAATGCGGCCCTGGCCAGCTGCGAAAAAGGGCTGGCCGCTGCTCGCGCGTTCAAAGATAGAGCAGACCTCGCGCACGGTTATATGCTGCGCGGCACCATCCACACCGGATTAGGACAGTTCGACGAAGCCATCGAGGATTATCAAGTGAGTTTGGCGTTGTCACAAGATCTGGGCGATCTGGTGCAGCAATCCAAGGCCGACAACAGTTTGGGCGCGGTGTATTATTACAAAGGCGATTGGGAGCGGGCCGTTTATCACTATCGTCGTAGCCTGGAGATCGCCGAACAGATCGGTTTTGTGGATCAGCAGGCCACAGTTTCCAACAATTTGGGTGAGGTGCATCTGATTCGAGGCGATTTCGATGAGGCTGAGAAGCGGTTTTTGCATAGCCTGGCCACCTGGCGACGCACGGGCTTTTTGCTGGGCGTGGCCATCTCCCACCGTAATCTGGCGCAGATCGCGGTTTATCGTCGCGACTGGGAGGGCGCGCTGGATTATTTGCAACAGAGCCTCGACACTTTGGCCGAATTGGGCAGCCGCGACTGGCTCACCGCGGATGTGTATCGTTTGGCCGCAGAAGCTTACCTTGGCCTGGGATGGTGGGACAAGGCTCGCGAGCAGTGCAATCGCTCTCTCGAGATCGCTCACTCGCAAGATTTGAAATTGGTCGAGGGAAACTCTCTGCGCGTTTTGGGCAAGCTACACCTGGCGGAGGGCGACTTGTCGGCCGCGGAGATTGCGCTGCAGGGCAGTTTGGAGCGGGCTGTTGAGCTGGGCATGCGTCATGAACAGGGCCAGACGCTGTTGGAGTTGGCCAGGTTATATCAAGCGCGATGGCGGGCGTTCGATTCGGATGATGATCGCCGTCAGGCTATTGAAGTCCTCGAACAGACCATCGCTCTATTCGAAGAAATCGACGCCCAATGGGATTTGGAGCAGGCCCAAGCCTTGCAAGCGCAGCTCGCGTGTACGCGCGAGGCCGCACGCGTGAAGTCCAATCACACCTGGGCTCGGTCATGGTGAGGAGAAGCGAATCATGTCCCACACACATTTTTCGTCCCGCATGTTCATTCGTGTTTGTTTGTTGCTCGCGCTGGTGGCGGCGAGTTTTGGCGTCGAGAACGCGGCGCGCGCGCAGGAAGGCGACGGCGCGTTCATCGACAATGGCTCGATCATGCTCGGCGTGCAGCCACAGGGCCATCTCAACGTGCCGGGTGGCCCCCGTTCCGCGCTTTTGGGCACGCGTATCGTCGGCGTTCGTTTTTTGGCCACCAATTACGAAGGGGTGGGACATGATCGGCCCTCGGAAGGCTGGGGCGCGGCCGACGCGTTGAGCCGCGTCAGCGGCTGGGCCGACGCCGACCGCGGGGTCGTCAATCTCGCCACCGAACAGTTCACCTTCACCGCGGATTCGGCCCGATCGGTTGTGCGCGTGGGCGATGTCTTGCGCGTGACTCACGAATTTCGGCCTTCGCCCTATCCCGCGCTCTTTCGCGTGGATGTGGCTATCGAGAACATTTCGGCTGCGACCGTCCAGGCGCGTTATCGTCGCGTTGTCGATTGGGATGTGGAGCCCACCGCGTTTCAGGAATACGTCACCCTGGATGCGGGTGAAAACAACGCCATAGTCTTCACGAGCAATGATGGGTTCGCTACGCCCGATCCCCTGGCCGGGCCCAGCGATCGCGGCTTTACAGGCAGTTTCTTCGACGCCGGCCCAAAAGACCACGGCGCGCTCTTCGACCTGGATTTTGGCATGTTGGCGCCGGGGCAAACGCGACGCTTTCAGATCTATATGGGCGCGGCAGCCAGTGAGCGCGACGCCATGGATGCGTTGGGCTTTATCGGCGCGGAGGCCTACACCTTGGGACAACCCAGCAGCGCCGGCAAGCCCATAAGCGGCGCGCCCAACACCTTCATCCTTGCGTTTACAGGCATTGGCGGCCAGCCCATCGTGCCGGCGCCCACGCCTACGCCCACGCCCACCCCAACCAACACGCCCACCGCCACACCGACCAACACGCCTCGCTCAAAGAGAGCCACCCCCACGACATC
>JAADII010000191.1 GCA_013151415.1 Chloroflexota bacterium | reverse complement strand
CGCCGTCAGCGTCGTCTTGCCGTGGTCAATGTGTCCAATGGTGCCCACGTTCACGTGGGGCTTCTTTCGCTCGTAATGTTGCTTGGCCATGATTGAGTTTGCCTCCTAATGACGTATTCAACGCACGGGACAGGCCGCTTGCGCTTTTTGGCCGCCTCAACGAAGGAGGCGGCCAATGAGAATACACAGAGGTTGAAATGAAATCGAGATGAGATGTGGAGCCCACAACCGGACTCGAACCGGTGACCTCATTCTTACCAAGAATGTGCTCTACCTACTGAGCTATGTGGGCTCGGAAGTAACTTTGAGGATTGCGTCAGAGCTTGCACCCTTGGCAATGACTCTTGGAAATGGGCCGGGCAGGACTCGAACCTGCGAAGGCTTACGCCAGCGGGTTTACAGCCCGCCCCCTTTGCCGCTCGGGACACCGACCCAAGTCGTTTGAATTGTAGCAAAATACGCGTAAAACGGCAATTTTTGAACTGTATTTGGCGTCGTGTGGCGCAGAAAGCCGACGAAGGGACTCGAACCCTTAACCGGCGGTTTACAAAACCGCTGCTCTGCCGATTGAGCTACGTCGGCGCGGCGCCGTCGCGCATAGCAAAACACAATTTTACATAGGAATAACCGATAGGTCAAGTTGACCGCACCGGTTTCGATGTGAGGGCGGACAAGTTGACCGCGCCCCTCTAATGCGGTTAGAATGCAACGGAGTTCAAGAACCCTTGACCCCGATCCTTGCCAGATCAATGTTCGATTTTGGTTGCAACCATAGGCGTCGGCTTGGATGATGGTCTTGGCCTTTTCTTTCCTCTTTCTTATATTTTTCAACATCTTAACCCTTACCAGGAGGTCGATGTGGATCGAGTCGCACTTTATTTACAAGACGCCCATCCTATTCGTCAGGGCATGGAGTTGGCTCAATATGCAGAGAGTCGCGGATTTGAGGCGGTTTGGCAAGCCGAATCGAGATTGGTGCGAGACGCCATAGTGCCTATGGCCGCATTTGCCGCCGTGACCGAGCGCATCAAGATTGGCAGCGGCGTGATTAACAACTGGACGCGAAATATTGGCCTGTTGGCCGCCACTTTTCTCACCCTCGATGATCTTGCTCCCGACCGCATCATCTGCGGCATCGGCGCCTGGTGGGATCCTTTGGCTCGAAACGTGGGCATTGAGCGTCGCAAACCCCTCAAGGCCATGCGCGAGACCATCGAAGTGATGCGGCGCCTGCTCAATATGGAACGCGTCACCTTTCATGGAGAATTCCATCATGTCGATGGCATCGAGCTGGATGTGGTGCATGGTCGGCGAGAGCCGCGAAACGTGCCCATCTATATTGGTGCGACCGGTCCTAAAATGATGGAGTTGGCTGGCGAGATCGCCGACGGCGTGGTGCTCAATTACTGTGTGCCGCCCGAATATAATGACGAGGCCATGAAGCATCTCGAAATTGGGGCCAAACGCGCAGGACGCAGTCTGGATGACATCGACCGCCCTCAGCTGGTGGTGTGTTCGGTCGATGAGGATCGCGAGAAGGCGCTGAACGGAGCTCGCGCCTTGCTCACGCAATATCTGGCCCAACAACCGCACATCGCCAAGGCCAGCGGGGTCAGTGAAACGGTGGTGCGCGAGATTCAGTCTATTCTCGGTTGGCCAGCCACCAAAGAACAGGTCGCGAAAGCCATGCCTTTGGTTCCCGATGATCTGGTGCAACGCATTACAGCCAGCGGCTCGCCCGAAGAGGTCAAGGCCAAAGTGCAAGAATATATCGATCATGGCGCAACCTGCCCCATTCTTTATCCGTTGGGCGATCCAAAATTGATGATCGACATTTTCGCGCCATAGCAGCTTGACGAGGAAAGCGGTTGCCGTTAAACTTCCGGGCCGGAGGAAGAGGCATTTGACGTCTTATCCACATGGTCCTAATAAACATTCGGTTTAAACTCATCTTGCTCGCCCTGCTCAGCGTGGCGAGCCTTTTGTTCTTGGCTTTGCAAACGCCCGCGGATGCGCAAAACGCACTGGCGAACCAGCCCGATCCGGCCAAAGGCCCCTATCCGGGCATCTACGTTTTTCTAGATAGCGCCAACGTCGATCCCGAACAATATCCCATCATCGGTGGGAATATGACGTTTTTCTGGAGCGACATCGAACTGGCCGATGAAGTTTATGATTGGTCGGATGTGGAAAAATGGCTGAATGAGCAATCCAGTTTGGGCAAGGCCGCCAACATTGGCTTTTCTTTGTATGACGGGCGGTGTTGCGGGGGGTCGCGCACACCTCCATGGTTGGTCTGGCGCAACGAGCAAACGGTGGTGCGTTGCGATGAAGTCGCATGGCCCATTCCACGCTATTGGAATGAAGAATTTCTAACCGAATACAATGAATACATTCAGGCGTTCGCCCGCCGATATGACGGCGATCCCCGCATCGCCTGGATCGAGATAGGAACCGGCATTTTCGGCGAGGCCAAGCCCGCGGACGTCGATGATTGGCCCTGTTTGTTGGAGGCGGGTCTCACTTCGGAGCTTTGGGTTGAAACTTCAAAGACCATCATGGAGATGTTCGCGAACGCGTTCGACAAAACGCCTTTGCTTTACCAATTTGCGCCCGTTTACAATCCTGAAGGCGAATCAGTGGCTCAGCGAAAGTGGCTTACCGACTACGCCGCGTCGCTTGGCATGGGCCTTAAGCACAACGGCCTTACGCCCGACATGAATTTCGCGCTGGTGGACGATCCCAACAAATCCTATTATAAGGCCGGACATTGGGATCCCTTTTACACCTGGTGGCGCGATGTGCCTTTGGGTTGGGAAAGTTACGCTACGCAAAAATGCCTTGATCCGGTCACTGGCGAGATGAGCGACGGCATCACTATGTGGTGTGTTTACGCTGGCCTGGCCGCGCACGCCGATTATTTTGTATTTTCCGCTGATCTGGTCAAGGATCCCGGTCGGAAGCCCTATCTTGACTTCGCGAACCGTTATCTGGGCGTCGAGATCGATGAAACCGATTCGGTGTGGGTGGCTTTGCGCGAGCACGAACCCATGCCCGGCGATTTTTTCCCCGCCAAGGGCAACTTTAGCTTTTGGCTTTACCAGAATGATGCGGTTCCCGGAGGTAAAAGCAAGCCCGAATGGAACGTGACCGAAGCCATGGAGGGGCGGTATACGCGTCGCACCGACCGGCTGAGCGGCAATCCTAATCTCTATTTTGATGTGGATGACGCTTGGCTTTATCAAAACGCGACTCGCTCGATTACGGTTGAGGTCATTTACTTGGATCGCGGAACCGACGCCTGGTCGCTTTATTACGATGCTGTGGATGAACCAGATAAGTTGGCCGGCGTTGTGCGAAAGGGCGACAGCGGTTTGTGGCTCACGCAAACGTTTGAGTTGTCCGACGCCTATTTTGGCAACCGGTTGCCCGGCGGCGGAGAGCGGCCCGGCTCCGATTTCTACCTGGCCAGCAACGATTTTGACGATTATTTCCATCGCGTGCGCGTCTTCAAATCGGGCGTTGCGCCCACGCCCACGCCCAGGCCCATTGTCACGGCCACGCCCACACCCACCCCTCCGGCCGACCAGCCTCAGACCGAACCTTTTTACAAGCTGCTTCGTCATGGGGTCGATGGCTATTGGGGGGTGGAAGACACCTGGATTGGCGGCAAACCCTGTTCGGGCGTGGATGGCGATGTGGGAACCACGCCCCATGGCTCAGAACCGGTGCTTAGTTTGCGCGCGTCCAGCCCGGACGGCCCCCCCGCCAATTCAGATGTGTGCAATGCGCTTATTCGTTTCGATCTGAGCCCGCTGCCGCGTGGAAGCCAGATTGTCAGCGCTTATCTGGTGGTGAAAGGGGTGGCTGCATCCAACGCGGCGCGACTGTATTTCAACACCTACGATGTGCTGCGAGATTGGCGTGAAAATGAAGCGACCTGGTATCAGGCGCGGAATGGTCTTTCCTGGAACATCCCAGGCGGCGATAGCACGGCCGATCGCGAAGCGTTGCCGCGCGATGTGAGTATTCTGTCGGGCCCGCCGCTCATTCAGGGCTGGGGTCGCGCTTATATTACCGAACTGGTTCAACGTTGGCTTGATGATCCCTCGAGCAATCGCGGCGTGATGCTGCGCCCTCATGGCAATTTCGTGCAATGGGATTTGGCCAGCAGCGAAAACCCTGAGGTGCGTTGGCGGCCTGCGTTGGTGATCTATTATTATCCGCCCGGGTACGAAACGCCCACGCCCACCCCCACGCCCACGCCAACAGTCACGCCCACTCCAACCGCCACAGCCACGCCCACCCCCGCCGTGGGCGCGATCGCAGGCTCGGTGTTTCACGATGTCAACGGTGACGGCGTTCGAGACGAGAATGAGTCCGGCATTTCCGGCGTCATGCTTACGCTCACCTTTTCCACCGGCGCCGCGATCACCGAGACCACGGACGCGCAAGGCTACTTTCATTTCCCCGCTCTCGCCCCCGGCGTTTATGTGATTAGCGAGGAGATCCCCTCGGGGTGGGGGCCGCCATATCCCGATGACAAGTTGGCCATTTTGGTTTCGGCCAACTATACGCACGAGATCAGCTTCGCCCACCAGCCCTTGCCCACCCCAACGGCCACGCCCACGCCCGCTTCGAGGCTTTGGCTTCCTTTACTTGTATCTACACAGCAATGAGCGAAAACGTCGATCGGTTCTAAAAACAACGCCCGAAATTTAAGAACCGGTCGGTTGGATTGGCGCGGGCAAGCCCGCCGGCCGCACTGATCGGGGCAGACGCCGATCGCGAAGTTGACATTCCCGCCATAATTTGCGAGACTAAGCGCCCGCCACCTGGCGCCGCCCCTTCTGACGCGTTTTGTTTTGCGTCGGGCGCCTCTCCCTTCGTAACCCTTAGGATGCGACCGCCGTCTTCGGTTAATGCAGGTCGAACTCTTTTTCGACTTGTCGTCCGTCGTATCCCGGAGAAGCCCGATGCCTATGACGCCTATTACTTCTAATACATCCCCCCAGTTTCGTGGAAAATTGCCAGGACAACGAATTCGTTGGGGTCTTTTATTCGTTCTGGTTCTTGTTGTTAGCGTCTTTGTAGGGATGACCGGTCGAGCCGAGCCGGGCGAACCGCCCTCAGGCATCGCCCAGCCCAACGCGCCGGCCGTTGTTCCCGCGGACGCGCGTCCCGGGATATATGTGTTCTTTGATTGGGCCAACGTGGATCCGGCTGTGAACCCCATTACGGGAGGGCATTACACATTTGAATGGAAGCGTCTGGAGTTTGGGCCAGGACAGTATGATTGGCGCGAGATGGATGATTGGCTTGCCATGATGGAGGCGAGCAACAAGCCGGCGGCCGTCGGTTTTGCCACCTACAACGCCACCTGTTGCGGCGGCGATTCGGTGCCGCCATATCTTTACGACCTTCACCCGGATATGAAGGTGGTGTGTGAAGACAGCTGGGTTATCCCCAAGTATTGGAGCGAGTCCTATCTAAGCGAATATGGACGGTTCATCCGAGAAGCGGGTCGGCGATATGATGGTGACCCGCGTATCGAGTTCATCGAGATTGGCGCTGGCATTTATGGTGAAACGAAGCCCGCTGACAATATCCACCGTGAATGTTTGCTTAATGCCGGGCTTACCAGCGATCTATGGGTGCAAACCGTTCAGCGTATCACCGATATGTATTTGGAAGCCTTTCCCAACACCCGTTTGGTGTTGCAGTATGCGCCGTTTTTCAAGAGCCCTTATGAGCGGAAGTTGATGACCGACTACGCAGCCGCTCGCGGCGTCGGCCTCAAACACAACGGTTTGCGCCCAGATGCGGACGCCGTCAATATCAATAATCCTGATTATTGGCTTTATGGCACCGGGCAGTATGATCCCATGTACAAATGGTGGGAGGATGTGCCCATTGGTTGGGAGTCGTATGAAAAGCAATATATGACGGGTCTGACAAACACGGTTTGGGGCGTGCTTTCCGGGTTGGATAAACACGCGGATTATTTTGTTTTCGACCGTTTGATGGTGGAGCTGCCCGACCGTCATCCCATTCTTCGTTTTGCGCTCGAACACCTTGGCAAAACCGTTGCAGATAGCCCATCGGCCTGGGTGGCTTTGAGGGAGACCGAATACACCTGGTATCCGCAGTTTGGAAACTACGAATTTTTTATGGTGCAAAATGATGATGCGCCCGGCGGTCGCACCGTTCCGCTCTGGAACGTCTCGGGTTATCCCGAAGGACGTTACACGCGGCGCACCGATAGCGCCACCGGCAATCCTTATATGTATTTTGACATTGATGATCAGTATTTATTCAACACGCGTGAGCGAGTGCGGCTCAATATCACTTATTACGATGAGGGCGTAGACAGGTTCGATGTGTATTACGACGCCTGGAGCAACCCCAATAAACTGGCGGGAACAGTGCGTAAAACCAACACGAGGCGCTGGCTCAAAGCCAGTTGGGTGCTCACCGACGCCCGTTTCGGCAATCGACAACCTGGCGGCGGCGACCATCCTGGCTCCGACCTAAGCATTTATGCACGCGGCGATGGCGATGAGATTATCCACATGGTGCAAGTCGAGCGCCTCGACCTGCCGGCGACGCCGACACCCACAGCCACACCCGTTGTCAATAAAATCCCTACACCCACCTGGACGCCCGAACCGCCTGATTATCGCATGACGTTAACATATCGTCAGGGCGAACGCGGGTACAAGGGCGCGTCCGACACTTACATCAGCGCCTGGAGCCCCTCCACCAATTACAGCTCGGCAAACACAATTCAAGTGCGCTCTGAGCGCCAAATGCGAGGGCTTATCCGATTTGACAACATCGCCATTCCTTCGGGCGCTACTCTCGATCGGGCGATTTTGCGTCTATATGTGCTTGATCGCACCAGTTCGGTCAATATTTATTTTCGGGCTTTCGATGTGCTCAAGTCGTGGCGGGCCGATCAGGCCACTTGGTATCGGGCGCGAAATGGCGTTTCGTGGAGCCAGGCCGGCATGGGGCTAGGCAAAGATTACGCCGCCGAATATAGCGGTTTCCAATACGTATTCGGCGCGCCGCGTTGGGTTGAGTTGGATGTGACCGATGTGGCGCGGCGCTGGCTGCAAAATCCCGCCAGCAATCGCGGGTTGCTTATCGATGGCTACAGCACTGGGCGCGTGGAATTTAGCGTGGCCTCGTCCGAATATTCCAATGTTGGCGTCCGTCCTCAATTGATATTGGAATATATCAACCCCAAATACACCCCGGTTCCTACGCCCACGCCCAACCCCAACTGGACGCCCACGCCCACCTTCACCCCGCGCCCCACGCCCACCGCCACGCCCACTCCGCCCACTATTTCCGCTCGTCGTGGACGGCCGGTTATCGATGGCGATCTTGGCGATTGGGTTCTCACCGAACCCTTCACGTTGGATGCATCCAACGCCAATTATTATAGTGGCGCATTGCCCCAAGCAAACGATCTTAGCGGCCAATTTTGGGCGCGTTGGGATGAACAAGGGCTCTATTTAGCCGCGCGGGTCACCGATCCGCAGGCCGTGGTCGATAGCTCTGGACTGTGGCATGATGACAGCGTCGAATTTGCGATCGACGGCGAGTTCGATCGCAATAGCAATAGCGCCACAGGCGGCGATCATCAATTCACCGTTCGACGCGATGGCGTTGTGCACGATCGCGCCATTCCCACCGATAAAGTGGTGGCGGCTGTGCGCGAACGAAATGGCGGTTATGATGTGGAGATTGCCATCCCGGTTTCTCTATGGGGAGGAACGCAAGCCGTGGGCGGCGCGCGTCTGGGTTTCAATCTCGGTCTCAACGACGACGATAACGGCGGCGATCGCGATAGTTCGCTGGTCTGGTTGGGGCGCAGCACCTATGCGGGCGCTGAAGATTATGGCGTCTTGCTTCTGGAGGATGCGCCCGCCAACGCCACGCCCACAAGCACGCCCACGGCCACGCCCACTTCCACGCCCGGTCCATCACCCACGCCCACGGCCACGCCTACGCGCACGCCCACGCCCACGCACACTTCCACCCCCACCGACACCCCCACTCCGGTCACGATCACCCTTGCGCCTGTGGCCGACGCCTATTATAGCCAATGGTTCCCCACCACAAATTACGGTCGAGAATGGCTTTTGGGCGTGCGGTCCGACGCCATTGCCGAAGCCTTCCTTCGTTTTCCCCTCGACGATATTCGCAGCGGTTCTCAAATAATCCAAGCTGCGCTCGAGCTTCGCGTGGTTAGTCGTTCCAACACCCAGCCTCTACGCGTAAAAATCCAGCGCCTAAATCGCGAATGGGAGGAAAGCGCGTTGACTTGGGTTCGGGCCACCTCGAATGAAAACTGGGCGCAGCCGGGCGCGTCGGCTGTCCCGGCGGATCGCGATGCGACCATTATCGCCGAACAAACCCTAACCACCCTTGACGCGTATTCTTTCGATGTGACCGAATTGTTGATCGATTGGATCGAGCGCGGCTTCGCCAACAACGGTTTGGTGATCCGCGGTGAAAGCAGCGGTCGCGTGCAATATAATTTCGCCAGCCGCGAGTACGGCGATGCAGTGTATCGACCCCGACTTGTCATCACCTATCGTCCTGGCTCTGGCCTGGCCCCTTCGCCCACGCCTACGCGCACCCCTGTTTCCGCGCCCACGGCCACGCCCACCCCTCTCCCCACGTCGACCCCCACGCCCACTCCGGCGCCCACGCCGACCGTTGCGCCCACTTTCCCACCAGGCGGCCAGACCTTTGAAGCGTTTTTGCCGGTGATCGCCGACACCTATATTGACCTTTGGCGACCCACAACGAACGATGGTGCCAACATTGTGGCGCGCGTGCGCAATGGCGGCGTTATGCAAACCCTGCTTGTTTTTGACCTGGGTCAACTCCCGCGCAACGCGGTTATCGAGGAGGCCCTCTTGCAAGCCTGGGTTGTGGGGCGCTCCAACAGCAATGGACTCAGCGCAGCCGTTTATGCATTGCGACGTCCCTGGGATGAACGCGAAGCCACTTATCAGCAGGCTTCCACGGCCTCTTTCTGGCAACAACCAGGCGCGCGCGGTCCCGATGATCGGGATCCAAACGCGCTTGATCTCACCTCTCTCCCGGCTGCTGGATTGGCGCAATGGAATGTGACCGGCGCGGTTCAGCAGTGGGTCGCGAACCCAGGCGCGGCATATGGTTTCATTCTAACGGGCGAAATCAGCGATGGCCATGTTCACTATAGCCTCGCCACCCGCGAACACCCCGACGCCAACAAGCACCCGCGTTTATTCGTGCGCTATCGTCTCCCTCCCACGCCCACGCCGACGCCCACTTTCACGCCCACGCCCACACCCGGGCCCACCAGCACGCCCACGCCCACTTTGCCGCCTGGCGCCAAAGTCATCCAGGCGATGTTTGGACAGGCCGAAATAGATGGCGATCTTGGAGAATGGTCGGGTCCCGAATTGAGCCTGAACGCCGCGACGGCCAATCGCGTGAGCAATCCAGGCTCGCTTAATGGCCCTGCCGATAGCAGCATGACCGTGCGCGCTCGTTGGGACGCCCAATTCCTCTACTTTGCTATGCGCGTGCGAGATGACGCCCTTTTCACCGATAGCGGTGCGGACTATTGGCGAGACGACGCCGTCGAAGTGGGCGTTGATGGTGAAAACGACGATGAACCCAATAGCCTCACCGGCGGCGATCATCAATTCACTGTGCGAGTGGATGGCGCCGCAGCCGACCGCACTTTGCCCGTTCCCGAAGGCGTGGTCTGGGCTGCAAAGATCGTTGAGGATGGCTACCAAATAGAGATAGCCATTCCCTTCGCTCAACTGGGCGGCGTTCAGCCCCAACCTGGCGCAAGCATAGGCGTAGATTTCGGACTCAACGACGATGATGACGGCGGCGACCGCGATAATTTGTTGGTTTGGGCCAGTCATTCCACCTATGGCGATTCGGCCAACTTTGGCTTGCTCACCCTGCTCGGGCCTCCGACGCCAACACCCACGCTCACCCCCACGCGCACTCCCATTCCCACCACGCAGGCCACGCCCACTCCAACATCCACCCCTCTTTCGACGAATGAAGTGGAGTTGACGCTGACTCCTGTGGCCGACACTTTTTTGAGCGCCTGGTATCCCACAACCAATTTTGGCCTCCAGAGCACATTGCAAATTCGCTCTTTCGACATTACAGCCGGTCTCATGCGGTTCGACCTGTCAATGCTTCCGCCGGGCGCGTTCATTCGCGAGGCCGAGCTTCAGTTCTATGTGGTTGGTCGTTCCAACGCACAGGCTTTATCCGCCAGCTTTTATCGGTTGCGCCGCTATTGGACAGAAACTCAGGCCACCTATTATGCAGCCACGGCCTCCACGGCATGGGCCAAACCGCTGGCCAAGGATCCCGTTGATCGCGATCCTGTCCCCTTCACCACCGTTGATCTTGCTCTCAATCAATGGAATCGCGTCGATCTTTCTGAACAGGCGCGGTATTGGCAGGCTCAACCAACCCTTAATTTTGGCGTTCTCATCGAAGGAGAAAGCGAGGGCTCGGTGCAATATAGCATTGCCTCTCGCGAGTGGTCGCAACCGCAATTCAGACCGCGACTTATCATTCGATATTTGCCCGCCACGCCCACTCCCACTGCGACTCCTACGCCAACCTACACCCCCACGCCTACGCCCACGCCCACCCACACGCCCACGCCCACATTGACGCCCACCCCCACCTTATCGCCTACTCCGACCTGGACGCCCACCGACACGCCAACCCCCATTCCCACCTTCACGCCCACGCCCACT
>JAADII010000187.1 GCA_013151415.1 Chloroflexota bacterium | reverse complement strand
CCACCAAAGACCCCGACTGCATTCGCACCATCGACAACGCCTATAGCCCGGATGGCGGACTGGCCATTTTGTTCGGCAATCTCGCGCCCGAAGGCGCGGTGGTGAAGACGGCCGGCGTCAAGCCGGAAATGATGACGCACACCGGGCCCGCGCGCATTTACGAGAGCCAGGATGAGGCGGTCGAGGGCATCATGGCCGGAGAGGTGCAACCGGGCGAGGTGGTGGTCATTCGTTACGAGGGGCCCAAAGGCGGGCCGGGCATGCAGGAGATGCTCTCACCCACCAGCCTGATCATGGGCCAGGGCCTGGGCAACAGCGTGGCCTTGATCACCGATGGTCGTTTCAGTGGCGGCACGCGCGGGGCTTGCGTGGGTCATGTCAGCCCCGAGGCCGCGGCCGGCGGCCCCATCGCGCTCATCGAGCCGGGCGACCTCATCACGGTGGACATCCCCAACCGCCGCCTGGAACTGCACGTGGATGATGAGGAGCTGGCGCGACGCAAGGCCAACTGGAAGCCCCTGGTGCGCGAGAACTTGCCCCGCTACCTGAGCAAATACGCCAGCATGGTCACCAGTGGCTCCAAAGGCGCGGTGTTGGAGTGGTGAGCGGGAATCGTTTCCGTTGTTCGTCCGCACGGTTCGTTTTTGTCGTTGGTCCAGAAGATGATAGAATGAAGCCAAGCGAACAGGTCATCATGACTCATCTTCTGGAGGGCTGCTATGTTACGGCTCAATATGGCTCAGGCGAAAAGTCGGTTTTCGGAGATGGTTTCACGCGCGGCCGGAGGTGAACATATCCTCATCCAGCGACGTGAGCGACCATTGGCCGTGCTCATTGGCGTGGATGAGTTCGAGCAACTGGAGCGCACCGCGGCTTTAGGGCGAAAACTGGCCCTGGCGCTTGGTCAAAGCCCAGAATTACTCGAACAAATCGAACGCGGCGAATTGCATCCTGTTATGGCGGCCTCCGGTCTTTGGGCCAACGATTCGGAACTGGACGACCTTGAGGACGAAATCATCGCCAACCGCGAAAGACAAGTAGGCCGTTCGTTTGATTTATGAAGATTCTTGACACCGACCACTGCATTGCAATTCTTCGCGGGCGAATTCAATTGAGCGATCATATCTCGCCTGCGGAGGCATTGGCCGTTACAAGTGTTAGCGTCGGTGAACTGATGCATGGCGCGTTGAAATCCTCACGCGCGGCGGAGAATTTGCTAAAACTCGAAGTACTATTGGCCGGTATGGTTATCTTGCCGTTCGATGAGGGCGCCGCATATCATTTCGGACAACTGAAGGCCGGATTGGAGCGTAAAGGAGAGCGTTTGCCTGATATCGATTTACAGATTGCCAGCATCGCTCTCCTGCATCAGATCGAATTATTCACGCACAATCAGCGTCATTTTAGGCGTATACCCGGATTGATGTTGAATGACTGGCTCGCGTAAGAGGGAACGATATCGATGACCAAACGATTGGTGCTTGTGGCCGGCAATATCGGCAGCGGAAAAACCTCCATCACCGAACGCATCGGCGCGCGGCTGGGCTGGCAAACCAGCTTCGAGTCGGTGTCCGACAATCCCTATCTGGCCGATTTCTACGCAGACATGCGCCAGTGGTCCTTTCATTTGCAGATATTCTTTTTGGGCCATCGCGCCGAGCAGCACCTGGCCCTGGCCAGCAGTCCCCAATCGGCTATCGCAGACCGCAGCATCTACGAAGATGCGCATATCTTCGCCCGCGCGCTCTACGAGTTGGGCAATCTCAGCGAGCGGGACTATCTGGCCTATCGCCGCGTATATGATCTGGTGGTCAGCGGATTGCCCAAACCGGACCTGTTGCTCTATTTGCAAGCGCCGGTTCCGGTGCTCATGGAGCGCATCCGCCGCCGGGGAAGGGATATCGAAAGCGGCATCACGGATGAATATCTGGCCTTGCTGGAATCCTTTTACGACGAGTGGCTGGCCACGTTCGATTTGTGCCCGGTGCTCACCATTTCATCGCAAGACCTGGACTTCGTGCACAAACCACAGCATCTCGACATCGTCATTCAACGCATCCAGGATCGTCTGGCCGGTCGAGAGTATCTCGATTTTGAAAAACTAGACGAACCATGAACTGGTTTCAGAAGGAGCTCCAACTTTCGCCCAAGTCGCGCGGGTTTCATCTGGTGACCCGCGAGATATTGCAATGCGTTCCCGAAGTGAGTCGATTTCGCGTGGGGTTGGCGCACATCTTCATCAAGCACACTTCGGCCTCGCTCACCCTCAACGAAAATGCGGATCCCACCGTACGCGCGGATATGGAATCTCATTTCAACCATATGATCCCCGAAAATGCGGCCTATTTTATCCACACATATGAAGGATCGGACGATATGCCCGCGCACATCAAAGCTTCTTTGCTGGGCAGTTCGGTCACGATTCCCATTACCGACGGTCGTTTCAACCTGGGAAAACCTGGCAAGGCGTCTATTTGTGCGAACACCGCAATCGAGCCCGCGGTCGGCGATTGGTGATCACCATTTTCGGTGAAATGCATTAGCTATAGAGCGCATATGAATTCTCAGCAGATCGGTTTGCTCATTATTGGCGTCGGCGCGGCTTTGATCCTGTTGGGCCTGCTGGTGTGGGCTGGCGGGTTTTCCTGGTTTGGGCGCTTGCCCGGCGATATTCGCATCGAGCGCGAAAATGTAAGGGTGTATATTCCCATCACGTCAATGTTGCTGCTCTCCATTGGCTTGAGCTTATTGTTCAATTTGCTGCGACGATTGCTGCCCTGATTGTCACTTTGCATGCGGGTTGTTATAATGCGGGGCATTTCCACACACACATAACGTTATGAGCACCGAACGCAGCAACGAGGCCTGGTTGAACGATTTGAACGCCGATGGACCGACGCGAGACAACGCGCTCCGCGATCTTCTCGCCTGGTTGGAACGACGGCTCTTTTTCTATTTGCGCGAACGCAGTGACCTAAATCGATTGAATGAAGATGAAATCAAGCAAATGGCTGCGGACTTTGCTCAAGAAAGCGCGCTCATCATTTTGGAGAAAAAGGGGCAATTTCAGGGACGAAGCAGGTTCACCACTTGGGCCGCGAAAATCGCGGTGCATCAGGCATTGGGGGAGCTTCGCCGCGCGCGCTGGCGAGACCTCTCGCTAGATGAATTGACGGCCGAAGGCGCGTTCGAACCCCACTTCTTATCACAAGGGATGCAACCCACGCCCGAAACGCAAGCAGTGCAAAACGCGGTCATCGCCACTGTTATGGAAGTTATGCAACATGAATTGAGTGAACGCCAGCAGCAAGCCTTATACGCCCGTTTGGTGCTAGGAGTCCCCATCGACATGCTCGCCGAACAAATGAACAGCAACCCCAACGCCTTATACAAACTGATTCACGACGCCCGCAAACGGCTGAAACATCGCCTCATCGAACGCGGCCTTAGTCCAGAAGACGTGTTGGCCACATTCAAAGATTAAAATTAGGTAAGAAAGCTGACCAGCGCGTCATCAGAACGGCAAATGAGCAATCACCCAACCTCGGTTCGACAAACCGGCTCCTCTCCACTCGAACGCTTGCTGCATATTCTCGCACTCACCGAAGAACGCGAGCTAACTTGCGAGGAGGTGAGCCAGCTCACCGATTACTACGCTGAACTGGAGCAAGCGGGCGAAAGCGTGCAACAACTCTTTCCCGGCGTGACTCAGCATCTGCGAATTTGCCCGGAATGCGCAGAAGAATACCGGGCCTTGCGCCGCGTCATCGGGATGAATGGCGATGCTTGACAGACGAAAAACTCGCCTCTAGAATCGCCGCGTTCCGAATTCAGACCGGTGCGCACCAACAAATGGGCTTTTCACCATGTCATGCGACGTCGGTGCGATCCAACACCGTAAGCAAGAATCGATGCCGGCCGCGAGAGGCTCGCTCGAAGAAGGAGACGCCCTCATAATGCAAGATCATGTCGAACGCGTCTTGCGCCTCCACCCACACTTCCTGACCCTGGCCGCGAGACGCCCCCAACCACAGTTGACCCCAAGGCGAGGAAATCCGCGTCGGGCTCGAAGGCTCGATCCACCATTCCACAAGACGATCTTGAATTCGAATTTGGCATTTGCTGCGCTTTTCTTCCATAAATCGAACGTAAAGAGCGAATGAGTCGTTTTGATATATGCTTGCCTCTTGCGTCTACTTACGGTGCCGTTTTCTATAAAAAAACAACCCTGTCAAGATAATTGTAGCGGAGTTTTGATTGCATGAACCTCAAAGACAAAATCGCCATTGTAACGGGCGGCTCAAAACGAGTGGGACGAGCGTTAACGCTGGCCCTGGCCGAGGCCGGCTGTCATGTCGCCATTCATTATAATCATTCGGTCGATCCCGCTCAACAGACCGCGGCCGAGGCGCGAGCGCTTGGCGTGAATGCGGCCATCATCCAGGCCGACTTGACCTATGTCGAAGAGGCTGTTCGCCTGGTCGAAGAGGTGGCGCGTCAGCTTGGCTCCGCCCAAATTCTCATCAACAGCGCGGCCATCTTCCCCGAGGATACAATCATGGATGTCACGATCGAGGCGTGGAGCCGCACCTTTCGCGTCAACCTGCGTTCGCCCGTGTTTCTCACCCAGGCGTTTGTGCGCCATCTGCCCGCCAACGAACGCGGCGCGGTGATCAATATCAGCGATTGGCGAGCGGAACGCCCTTATCCCGACCATTTTAGTTATTCGGTGGCCAAAGGCGCGTTGGACGCATTCACCCGCGCCGCGGCCATTTCCTTGGCACCGCGCGTGCGCGTGAACGCCATCGCGCTTGGCCCTATGTTGCCGCCGCCGGGCAAAGGAGCGGATTATCTTGAAGCCCGCGCGGCCCAATTGCCCTTGCGCCGCGCGGGGGGCGTGGATGTCATCGCCCAGACCATGCTTTTCTTGTTGCGCAACGACTTCATCACCGGCGAGATCGTGCGCCTGGACGGCGGCGCCCATCTCAAGGCCGATGTTTGAACGTTGGCCGCGGACGTTGTTTCCCAAACAATCTATCGAGAAGGCCGTCTGCGTCGCGAAGCACATCGAACGCGTTGAGATGCACCACTTCCTCCGCTGATTGGGGCGCATATTCCGGCTCGGGCTCATCCGATTCATCCCAAAACGGCTCGTCGATGTATAACGTGAGACGGCCGCGCGGCCCAAACAACGCTAAATCGGCTTCGGGCCGATCATCCATATCCACAGGATACCAGCATTCGACAGCCAAGCCCCGTTCGCGAATGGCCGTATAAAGCTTTTGTCTCGCCGCGCCGCGTAGCCACAAATCGGCCACATCTCGCGCTTGAAAAAGGCGCTCTAATGTCGTGTAAATGAATGTGAGACGAGGTTGGCGTTCGTTGAGAATGGGTTTTTCCAGGGACTGCAATTCGCCCAGCTCGAGCTTGAAATACTGATCGCCAGCGCGAGGATGGTCGGACTGATCAGGTAGGAGCTCTGCGCGGGTGACGAGGTGATAGCGCAAAATGGGCGCATAAAAGTTGATGCGTCGTCCGCTCGCACCAAATTTCGCGGTCTGATAAAGGGCCAGATATTCGGCCGCGATTTGTCGCGGCGCGCGCTTAACCGGAATGCGATACCAATGCTCATCGCGGGCGCGTACAAAATCGGCCTCATTATTGACGACAGCCACCAACACGGGCGTCCAGGCGTCGTCGGGATGAGAAGAGCGATATGTGGGGCGACCCGGAGACAATTCCATGAGCGTCACTCAATCAAAGAGATCATTATTGCGCACAATCTGACGCGCGATTTGCGTGGGGCCAAAGGGATGATCGCGATACGCGCCGCCGACCAGATCCGCGCGAATGGTAATGGTGAGAACCGAAAGCGCATCCATCAAATCTTCGGCTTCGCGATTCTCCAGATCCTCATCTTCCGACACGCGAAGGAAGGTCTGAATGAACTTTTCGAACTGCACCAACACCTCGGGGCTGGCCACCACAGCCAATTTTTGGCTGAGAAACCGAAGTTTCACCACATCTTCATCTGAAGTCCGGCCCGACAACACAACATCCTCGAGATGGTCGATGAGCTCCATGTAAATATCCCGCTTCAGATCCAGAAATTTGATATCACCCTCCTTCTTCAACTCCACTTCGGTCTGCTTATTCAGCAGCATGGCCGTAATCATTACCGTGATCAGCGAGCCCAGCACCACCAACACGAATTCCTGAACATAGGGATTCACAGCGGCGGCATAATAGGCGCTGCGCAAAAAGAGGTATCCCATAGCCAACACAACAATGGTCAGGAGGGCCAAGAGGACGTTGTTGTCGAGAAAACGTTGTAGATTCATGGCATGCACCAAATCGATTGAGAAAAGCGTCGCAGCAGCGCCATGCATCATTGTATACTTTATGACACTCACCGTCAATCCATCTTCGGAAAACAATCTTTCTGGGAAAAATCGACCGTTTTATGACAAGCGGCGCTGTCGCGCCATCCTCTCTCATGCATCATTCCAACATAATTTCATCTAAACATCCTCGACAAAATGGATATATGCGGGGTTCTTATACCGGGCAAGGCCCTCCTTGCAATAGGCGCGCACATCTTGGGAAGTGAGTGACGTGCAAGGGCCTGGCTCAGATGCATCGAGGCTCTCACACTCCCGGATGATCAAATCCGCTCAAAACCGCATCGACGATATCGAGGACGCGAGGTTCGGGAATCAGCGCCATCTCGCCCAGGTCCAGCGGAACATAAAGCCTGGCCATGCGCACCACATCAGGACGCCGTCCCGCTTCCAGCATCCAGGCGGGGCAATAGGCCGCGGCGCGGAATCCCAGGTCGTATAGCGTGCGCTGGATGGTCGGTTCGTAGGCGCTGACGCCGATCTCTACATAGGCCACGCCCTCTTCGCTGGCGGTCAGGCGCTCCATTTCTCGCAGGAGCGCGCCGCGAATGTTCGGCTCGGTCTCGATAAGATCGATGATGTTCACGCGGCCGTCGATGCGGTCGTAGGTGTAGCCGACGCCGCCCACCACCTCGCCCTCGCGTTCGGCCACCAGATAGCGCGCCTCGATGCCGGGCAAATGCACGAATTCGTCGGTGAGAATGTGATTGCCAAAAACCACGCGCGGTTTTTCGCCCGCGCGTTCCATGCGCAACAAGTGGGGCAACCGGTCTTCGGTGAGCGAGGTGAGGGTGTAAGTCGCATCATCCGGGCAAGGCGAGGCTTGGTGCACGATCTCGCAGTCATCCTCGAAACCGAGATGGGCCAGGGCCTTTCGCGCCAGAGGATGAATTTCGGGAATGATGCGCGGCCGGGGTCGGCGCAACTCGCGAGCGCGACCGAATAATTGCTCCAACACGAGCAAACTCTCTCGCCGCGTCAGATCGAAGGTGGTCTGGAGGGGGAGAAACCCCACGGGTTGGAAACCGTGCCTGAAGGCGATGCGTTGGGAGATGGGATGCGCGGTGCGGGCCTCGACAAACCCCACATGAAAACGCGTGCGGGCCACGCGTAGCCGCTCTTCCAGCAATCTCGTTCCCACGCCCATGCCGCGCGCTTTGGGATGCACCACCAACCGCCCGAACTCGCACAGCAAGTCGGTGTGCAGGCCCGCTTCATAATAGAGTGCGGCCGCGCCCACCACCTCGCCCTCCATCTCGGCCACGAGGAAATAGTATCCGCCCCCAAACATGGCCTCGCGCAATCGCGCCTCATCGTAGAACTTGGGGTCGGGGTATGCGTCGCCGTAGATGACGCGAAACAACTCGCGAATCGCGGGCACATCCTCCTCCCGCGCTTCGCGGATATGAATTGCACGAATATCTTCTCTACGCGGCAATTTACGCAGTTAGCATCGGTGACGCGCTCGCTCGATGACGAATTTTCGTAATGCGCGCGGAATATGTGGACGCTTAGGCATAGACCGCGGGAGGATGAATACCCAATTGCGCCATCAGTTCATCGACCGATATGTTTCGCAATCGAGCGAGCTCGATCAGGTATTGAAGTCGTTCTGCGTCCGCTTGTTCTATCTGATCGACGAGCCGGAGCAGTTCTTGGTGTTCTGATGCACTTATATCACCATTTCGCAATTTGTCCATCAGTTCGTCGTAACGCTCTTGCATCTCCACGGGCAATCCCTGATTGATTTTAATCAGCAGCTCCGATTCTCGTTTCGACAATCGCGCGGCCTTGCGTTGCGCAAGCAGCAAACTCACTTCCGGCAGGAACTCTTCCAAGTGCGGCGTATCCAAATCCGAAATCTCGTGAAGCACCTCATCGAGCAAAGCGTCGGTTTTAGGGGCGATTCGCGAATGGGCCATGGTTCGTCTCCACCATCAATCCTGCGACGTTCAATCTCCACACGGGCGTACATGATGCAAGATGGGTCAATCCCAAGACCGTTCGTCCACCATGCCGCGCGCGCCTTCGGGCAGGCTGTCCACGAATATCACTTCGTCCACGCGCACGCGGCAAACCTGGCGCACCGCGGCCTTGATCTGCTCGGCCACAGCTTCCGCATCGGGCGCCTCGGCCGCGGGAACCACGCGCACCTGGAAATAGTCGCGCAAATCGGGCCGGGTGACCACGCCCTGCACGGCCGAGGCCTGCAACACCTGCGCCACCGCAAAGCGAAGCTGATTGGGGTGCACGAACATGCCGCGCACCTTCACCGCGTCGCCGCTGCGGCCCACCAGGATGATGCCGCGCTCCTCCTGCTTGCTCTGGCCGGGCTTGGGGTCCACGTTCACGGCCATGTCGCCCGTGCCCAGGCGAATGAGCGGATAGGCCGGGTCCAGGCTGGTGACCACGATCTCGCCGGCCTCGCCCGCGCCCACGCTCTTTCCGGTATCGGGATCGACGATCTGCACAATGGGCATGGGGAAGAGTTGCATTTGCAGGCCGCCGGTGGTGTTCAGAGCCATGAAGCCCAGCTCGGCCGTGGCGTAGGCGTTACCGATGGCAATGCCATATTCATTAACCAAGGTCTCGCGCAAGCTCGCGGGCAGCGGTTCGGCCGTGACCAGCGCCTTATTCACCTTGAGCGCGTTTTTGGCGTCGATGCCCATCTCTTCGGCTTTGCGGATCAGGGCCATAAGAAAACTGGGCGCGCCCACATAACCGGTGACGCTCAAATCCATCATCATCTTCACCTGCAAATCGCTGTTCCCAACCCCACCGGGAACCACCGTGCACCCCAGGCTCACCAGGGCCTCATCCAACATGAGCCCGGCCGGGACCAGATGATAAGAAAGAGTGTTCAGCACCACGTCATCGGGCGTGAAGCCGCTCTTCTCCAGGGCCAACTTGGCCATGAGCAGCTTCGAGTCATCGTCCCCCGCGTCCGGCTCGTAGATGGGGCCGGGCGATAGGAAGATATGCCGCACCTCGCTCATGGGCGCGGCCAGCAAACCGCCAAACGGTGGATCGGCCTGCTGCATGGCCACCACGTCATCTTTGGGCAGCACCGGGATCTTCTCGAGATCGGCCAGACCCTGGATGTCATCGGGCGTCAGATCGGCCTCCTCGAAGCGGCGTCGCGTCGCGGGTGAATGCGCGTAGGCGTGGGCGATGAGTTGGCGCAGACGCTCTTCTACGGCAAAAGTTTGTGTGCTCATGATAACCTATCCAAAAATGAGAATGTCGCGTGAAAGAGGTGAAATCCGCGCTGATAATACTATCCGGTCTTCGCCTTGGTCAAATCTCACATGCAATGGCTTTGAAAATCATTCTGCGACTCAAAATCGGTTGCGCACGGGCCGCGCCAAACAACCTCGCGAGGGCCGGCTGGCTCTTATCTTGCATCTTGCATTGGACTTTCGCCACGCGACTGGTATAATGCTGGCCAATTCTCAGCGCCGCATGAGATCGGCCCTGAGGGTTGAAATCGGCGGAGCATGCGGCGCATCATGGATCTCAGTTCTCATTGCGTCTCACTCTGAAGGAGGTGACATTATGTGCGCGCCTCGTGTGCAAGAATCGGTGCTGCGTCGGCTATCGCGACGCGACTTCCTGAAGTTTGCAGGCGGCGTCGGTCTTGCGGCCGGCGTCTCGGCTTGTGCGCCGCCACCGCCCCCGGTGGCCAAACCCTCTCAGCCCAATGAGGCCAAATTCTCCTTTTCTCAAGTCGTCGATCTCACCCACACGCTTTGGCCCACTTTTCCCACCTTTGGCGGCGGCCAAAACTACGAAGAGGAAGTGCTCTTCACCTTTGAAAAAGATGGCTTCAACATGAAACGTTGGTCGTTGGTGGAGCACACAGGAACCCATATCGATACGCCTTTTCACTTCTCGGCCGATGGCTGGAGCGCGGAGCAAATTCCAGTGGAAAAGTTGCTCGGCCCCCTGGCCATTATCGATATTCGCGCCAAAGCGGCCGAAAACGCGGACGCCCAACTCACGCCAGATGACATCAAAGCCTGGGAGGCCGAACACGGACCTTTGCCGGAAAAGGGCATCGTGGCCATGTATAGCGGATGGGAGGAATTCGTCAATTCAGACAAGTTTCGCAATGCCGATGAAAACGGCGTCATGCATTTTCCCGGGTTTCATGAAGAGGCTGTGTTGTTTTTGTTGGAGGAGCGAGATATCGTAGGCATTGCCGTTGACACGCTTAGCCTGGACTACGGCCCCAGCACTGACTTTGCCACTCATTACGCCTGGCTGCCACAAAACCGTTGGGGCATGGAAAACGTGGCCAACCTGGGCCAATTACCGCCCAAAGGAGCCATTATGGTGGCCGGCAGCCCCACCATTCAAGGAGCGACCGGCGGCCCCAGCCGAGTGATCGCATTGCTTTGAAAAACAATCATTTGAAGTTTGCGATCGGTCGTTTGGACGATGAGGCGATGGATCGCCAGGGCGACGTTTGGTCGCGACCCGCATTGTCTCATCGTCCCTATCATCACTTTTCATTTGAGCGTTTTCAATGACACCTTCTTTCTCTGCCCTGGGCCACGTGATCGGAGCGCGGTGCATGGTCTGCGGCAAAATGCACGACCTAAACGCCGCGCCCTATCTTTGTCCAGAACATCCTGAACTTGCGCCCGGTCGCGCCGAAGCCTCGGGCCTGCCCTATGCGACCCTTGACATCGCCTACGATTACGAGGCTATCGCGGCGCAAACGAGCCCCGCGGCCATCGCAGCAGATCCCGACCGGTCCATCGGGCGATATCATGCTTTGCTCCCCCTGGCGCGCCGCGAGTCGTTGCCTGCATTAGCCGTGGGAGACACGCCTCTTGCGCCTGCGCCGCGCCTGGCCAAAGCCGTGGGCCTAAAGCGCGTATGGGTGAAAGATGATGGTCGCAACCCCACGGCCAGCCTTAAAGACCGCGCCAGCGCTGTTGTGGTCGCGCGGGCGCGCGAGCTTGGCGTCACCACGGTCGCGACGGCCAGCACAGGCAACGCCGCGGCCGCATTGGCCGGACAGGTCGCAGCCTGGCCCGAAGGGCGCGCTGTGATCTTCGTGCCCGAAACCGCGCCTCAAGCCAAGATCGCCCAACTGCTCATTTATGGGGCCCAGGTTTTGGCCGTGCGAGGCGGCTACGATGATGCATTTGACCTTTGCATCACGGCCAGCAACGTGTTTGGTTGGTATAATCGCAACACCGGTTACAACCCCTTCACCTCCGAAGGCAAGAAAACGGTCAGTTTCGAAATCTGTGAAGCATTGGCCAAACAAGAGCGAAGCGGCGAAACAGGGGTTTGGCTGGCGCCCGACGTTATCCTGGTGCCGGTGGGCGATGGCAGCATTATTGGCGGGGTGTATAAAGGCTTGCACGATGCGCTCGCTCTAGGATGGATCGAGCGCATGCCGCGTATCATTGGCGTGCAGAGCGAACGTTCCAATGCATTGGCTCGGGCGTGGGCCAACGGGTTCGAGCGCGTGTCCCGGATTCAGGCCGCCACCCTGGCCGACTCCATCAGCGTAGACTGGCCGCGCGATGCGCGCAAAGCCATGCGCGCGGTCCGCGAGAGCGGCGGCGCATTCATCGAGATTTCAGACGAAGCCATCCTCGAGGCTATGCAGCGTCTGGCCCAAACCACAGGCGTGTTTGCCGAGCCGGCCGCGGCCGCGGCCACGGCGGGGCTCTTCGCTGCCGCCGATGCGCGTCTCATCTCGCCCGATGAGCGCGTCGTCGTGATCAATACCGGCAACGGTTTGAAAGACGTGGCCAACGCGATGAAAGCGGCGGAACGGGCCGGCGCGCGAGCGCAAGCCATCGAACCAAACCTGGATGATGTGCGACGCGCGCTCGGCAATGCGTAAGTAAGGCCCTTATTTTAGAACGAGCCTGCGAGCAGAGGCGCGGCCATCTCGATAGGCCGCAAGACGCCTCCTTCGGCCGCGGCCTCGGGTGGCTCCGCCCCTGTGTAGAGACCCACCACGCGACCTTGTTCATCCAACGCCACGCCGCCAATGTTGCCATAACTGAGAGGAATATTGGTCTGTAACCAACCCACTTCTTCGCCTAAACTCTGGTCAGGTAAGATCGCGAGCAAATAGCCGGATCCCAACGCCAACGTTCGTCCGATTTGCGCATCGGCCTGACCGCTGATTTCCACCGGATAACTGATTACAGAAAGGGCTGCGGCCGGTTGCAGCACCGCTGCGCCACCCAAGGGCGCGGGCCGCACGCGAAAGCTATTGGGCAAAGGCGACCCGTCATCCAGAGCAAATATTTGTAAGACGGCCAGGTCTCGCGCCCGGTCTGCGCGCACCACCCTGGCCTGGTACCAACGTTCGGGTTCATTATTCGTAGCCGGAAGGCGCACCAACACCTGGCTTTTGCGATTGTACGGTCGCCCCGTGTTGGGATCGTAAACCACGCGATAAGCCGTCAGTAGCCGCCCCTGCTCGGCCACCACCAACGCAGTGCCGCCACTGGCCGTGGGCGTATCTTCAATGGGGGCAAGCACAAAAGCCGTGGCGCTCATAGCTGGGCCCAATGGGGCCTGGGAGTTCGACGGCGTAGGCGTGGACTGAGCGCTTTGCACCAAGGGCCGCACAACCATCAGCGCCACAATGGCCAAACCGGCCAGGCCCAAGATCGCGCCGGCAAGCGCGGCTTGCCAGATCTGAGCCGACGTCAGACCTTCGACGGGCCGCACGCTCGCGGACGGAGATGCGGCCATTTCGGGCTCTCGCGGCTTGCTCGTCCGCGGCGAAATCATTTGCTCCACCCGCAATTGGCTCTGGCCCAGGCGAATGACATCACCCGATTGCAACAAACGCGGCTCCTCCACGCTCACGCGCTCATCATTGACAAACGTGCCGTTTGAACTGCCGCGATCGTACAACCAAAGTCGATCATGGCGCACTTGAATTGAAGCGTGTCGCCGCGAGACTTTCTCATCGTTCAGAACCACATCATTGTCTCCGGCTCGGCCCAAACTCAGGCCCGGCGCGGTGACGGGATAGCGATAACCATTCTCATCAATGATGAACCAGGTCATATCTCTCACCTCGAAGCCCAATGATCAATGCCGCGGATTGCCCGATAGGCAAAGTGGATGGATGGAATGCTCAGCCCAGCATCCTGAGCCAGCTTGATGAGATCGCCGGCGATGCTTTCGATCTCGGTCCGACGCTTCATCACAACATCGTGCAGCATATTGGCGGTGATGTCCGTCTGACCCGAACTCTCCAGCGCCTTGCCGCGCGCGATGAGCCACCGCACGCTTTGTTCAAAGAGATTCTCGGCCAGGGTGCGCACAGGGATGCCTGGATAATCGCTCAAACGTAAATTATATGCGCGGGCGATCTTATAAGCCTCGCGGACCATCTGCACAAAAAGATAGGCCAGATCAGGACTTTGCAGCATGAGATGATAGGGCAAACGGGTTAACGCGCTCAGGGCCGACACTGGCAACAGGTAAGCCAGCTTGGACCACTCGCAAACCTGGATGCTATCGGGTATGTCCGCCGGCATTTCGGCTCGGCGCCACATGCTTATCAGACCCTGCAATCGCGGGGTGCGGTGGTTGTCCAGTTCGCCAAACCAGGTGTGCGCCAGCAGCGCGCAACGAACATGTCCCGGCTCGACCATATGGGTGGCCACAATGCTGCTGGCGCCCATCACTGGGCCGGGGCCAAAGCGAGCAATGAGTGCGTCATCCTTGTAAATGCCATTCTGAAAAGAAACGACCATGTCGGGGCGAAGATGCGCCACATCGCTTAAGGCCTGTTCGGTATCGATCGCTCGCACGCACACCAATAGCAAATCGGCCTCCTTCACCGTGCGCGCATCGGTGGTCGCAGTTGGATGAACCACGAATTCGCGAGCGCCCGAGACGCGCAGACCCTTCGTCCGCACCGCGCGAATATGCGGATCGCGGCCGATAAGGGTGACGTCAAACCCGGCGCGGGCCAGATGGCCGCCATAAACCGAACCCAACGCGCCCGCGCCTAAAATGACAACTTTCATCCTGACGTCTTCTCTTCGAGAAAGGTCACCGCCATGGCCGCCATAAGCGCGGCCGCGAGCGGAAGCTGGCTTTCATCGATATCAAAACGAGGGCTGTGATGCGGCTCGGGCGCGCTTTGTGGAGGCGCAGCGCCCAAAAAGATGTAACATCCAGGCGCGCGATTCATGATCTCGGCCATATCCTCAGCCGCCATGATCGGCGTAGTTTGAACAATGTCCGACTCTCGCACCAAACCGCGAGCGGCTTTCTTGGCGATTTCGGTCATGTGGGGATCGTTGTGCACAGCGGGCGTATGCTCATGAAATATCAGCTGGTAATCTGCGCCATGAGCCTGTGTTACGCCAGACAAAATGGCATCCATGCGCTGAATAAGGATTTCGCGCACATCGGCGTTGAAAGTGCGAAGCGTGCCCGAAAGCGCGACCTCTTCGGCTATCACATTGAACGCTTTCCCGGCATGAAAAGTTCCGATACTGAGCACGGCCATTTCTGAAGGCGGAATATTGCGCCCCACAATGCTGTAGAGCGCATTGGCTGCCTGCACAGCCACAAGAATGGCGTCGATGGTGGTGTGAGGCTGAGCGCCGTGTCCGCCGCGTCCGCGTAGGGTTATCTCGAAATGATCGGCCGCGGCCAGAAGAGGGCCTGGTTGGATGACCACTTGTCCGGCAGGCAATTGGCTCCATAAATGCAGGGCAAAAGCCGCGTCTGGCGTGGGATCATCGAGTGCGCCATCCTCGATGGTGGCCAGTGCGCCGCCCAAACCTTCTTCTGCGGGCTGGAAAAGCAGCTTCACCTTGCCGGGCCATTGGTGGGCCGTCTCCACCAAAAGCTGGGCTACGGCCATGCCAATGGCCGTATGACCATCGTGCCCGCACGCATGCATAACGCCGGGATTCTGGCTGGCGAAAGGCAAACCCGTCTCTTCATGAATGGGCAGAGCATCCATGTCGAAGCGCAACAACACCGTGCGCCCTGGCCGCGCGCCTTCGATCAAACCAACCACGCCGGTCCGACCTACGCCTGTGGTGATCTCCACGCCAAGAGCGCGTAGATGCTCGGCCACGATTCCCGCCGTGCGCACTTCTTGAAACCCCAATTCGGGATGACGATGAAAATCTCGCCGCCATTGACGCAGGTTTTCAGCCAGTGATTTGGCCTGATTTAGAAAATCAATCATAAAGGATGTTTCTCTCCTTAAAATGAAAAGAGGACGGACAGGAACCGCGCACGAGGAAAGCGGTTCGGTCCGTCCTCTTTCAGCATTGTTGTTGGGCCGCAACAATGCCGGAAAGGGAGGTGAAGTCGTGACCAAAAAACGCGGGGCATAGTACTCAAAGGTTCGCCATATGTCAAATCGACGCGGCCTCCATAGCTTGCCCGCGCGGGGTCAGCCGGGCCTGGCCATCGGCGTGGTAAGAGGAGCGGACCAAAGGGCCGGATTCCACCCATTTAAAGCCCATTTTCTCGCCAATGCGTCGCAGGTCTCGAAACTCATCCGGCGTGTAATAGCGTTCGATAGGTAAATGAAAACGGCTCGGTTGGAGATATTGGCCAATGGTGACAATATCGACATCGACCGCTCGCAGGTCTTCGAGCACTTGCACCACTTCCTCCCATCGCTCTCCCAAACCCACCATCAAGCCCGATTTGGTCAGCGCTTCGGGATCCATTTCTTTGGCCCGTTGCAACACTTGCAACGAACGAGGATACTTGGCCTGAGGACGCACGCGACGATAGAGCCGCGGAACCGTCTCCACATTGTGATTGAGTATCTCGGGACGCTCGCGCATGACCGTGTAAAGTGCGTCGGCGTCGCCCATAAAATCGGGAATGAGCACTTCAATGGTGCAGCCAGGAACCAATTCACGAATCTTACGGATGGTGGCCGCAAAGATGAACGCGCCCCCATCAGGCAATTCATCGCGATTGACCGATGTAAGCACAGCATGACGAAGCTTCATCTTTTGTATGGTGCGGGCCACGCGAAGCGGTTCTAACACGTCCACTTTGGTGGGACGACCGGTGACGATCTTACAAAAGCCGCAAGAACGGGTGCATATTTCACCCAAAAGCAAAAAAGTGGCCGTGCCGCGACCCCAGCACTCGCCAATGTTGGGACAACCAGCCTCTTCACACACCGTATGCAAGTGGTGGCTTCGCATAAGCTCGTGTAAATGGCGATAGTTGGGGCCATCGGCGGGACGCACGCGCAGCCAATCGGGCCGACGGCCGCGGGTCAGTTGCGGTTCGCGCCAATTATGACGAGGGGGGTTGGGATCCAGTTCGATGGGTGTGGACATGGGAGGGTGTTGGATGGTGAATATCGGGTATTGGGTAGCAGGATATTGGATATTGGATATTGGGTATTGGGTGCTGATGCGTTAGCGTGGATGTCGCCGTTAATGAGAGGATGAACGATAAGGCCGTGGGATCCAGAGACGACGAAGCGATATCTTCTTGAGCGCCATCATCTCATGGTTTCGACGCTCGCGGCAGAAGCGGCGCGGTGAGCATGGTTTGCAATCCGGGCGGCATATTTCGAACATGCAAGGCTTGGTTCACCACGAGGGCCGCGGTCGCCCGATCGCCGTGCAACCCATCGATGCGCAGACGCAAACACTGTTCACCATCGATGAGGATCTCATCGCGCGAACCGCCTTCCACGTCGAGCTGCATTATCAAGGTGAGAAAGATGCGCGGCATGCCGCGCACGATGCCCGTCACTTTTTGCCACACGCCAATGCATTGGCCCGGCAGCACTTCATCCATTTCCACTACGGTCGAGTCCGTGGCTGCAATGGCCCTATTTTCGATATCCACCACATCGAGCCGCCAACCCAAACTTGCAGCCAACATATGCGCGCTGAGCGCTAATCCCACATGACCCATGCGCTCCTCATCGACCATGCGCTGAACCCAGGCCGGATCTCGGCCCACGCCCATCTTCTGACGCAAAGCCAGCCGTCGCTCGCGCAGATCAACATAGCGCGAAATATGCACCGCTTCGATCTCGATGGTCGCGCGCGCGGCCAACGCGGGCAACAGGTCCATCACAAAACCTGGATTCACGCCCACGCCGAGCACGGTCACGCCTGCGTTGCGAGCGGCCGCGTCGATCTCATCTGCAAGCCTGGGATGATCATCCCAGGGCCAAACCAGCTCTTCACACGTAGACACAACATGGAAACCGCGCTCAATGGCTTCTAAAAGCTGTTCGCGCGCGGCCGTCATCTGGGACACGGTGGCCTGCAAGAGCACCGCTCCGGCCGGAACAGCCACCGCGTCCAGGCTATCCACCACCACCAGGGGCGGCAGGTCCGCGTCGCAGATCTCATCTAAACGGCGACCAACAATGGCCGGATCGACATCGACCGCGGCCGCGGATTGCAAACGACCCTCTTCAGCCACCACTTTTCCAATGGTTCGGCCAATGGGGCCGAGTCCGAAATGAATAACAGGGATCATGATTATATCACGCGTTTGGCAAGAAAATTGGGCGAAATCATGCGTCGGACGCCAATACGCCTCGAATTTCACATATGAATCGCATGGCCCAATGCGGCGTGTGCGGCTTCCATCACCACTTCTGAAAGAGTGGGATGAGCGTGTATGTTGCGAGCTATCTCCGCGGGGGTCAGCTCCATAAACTTGGCCAGACTCAGTTCAGGCAACAGTTCGGTCACTTCGGGCCCAACCATATGCACGCCTAAGATTTCGCCGTATTTGGCGTCGACCACCAGCTTCACAAAGCCTTCGCGCTCGGCCAATCCCAACGCTTTGCCATTGGCCTGGAAGGGAAATTGACCAACCGTCACGTCATAGCCTTGCTCACGAGCCTGCGCCTCGGTGAGACCCAGGCTGGCCACCTGCGGCGAACAATATGTGCAACGAGGCATGGCCTGATAATCCTCAATCGGCAGCGTTTCGACGCCTGCGATGGTTTCGGCCGCGACAAGACCCTGGGCGCTGGCCACATGGGCGAGCGGCATTTTACCCGTGAGATCTCCAATGGCGTAGATATTGGGGACGTTGGTGCGCATAACCTCATCTATCTGGACCCAGCCGCGCTGTGTGACAACGCCCGCCTTCTCCAACCCAATCCCTTCGCTATTGGGGCGAATGCCTATGGCGATGAGCGCCTGGCTCGCTTCGATGCGCTCGGTCTCGCCGCTTTCAAGATGTTTCACATGGAGAACCACTCCCTTTTCACCCACCTCCACCTGTTCGGTGCGCGCGCCCTCAAGCAAGCGCACGCCCGCCTTACGAAAAGCCTTGGCCACCACAGCGGCCACCTCGGGGTCTTCGTTTGGTAAGATGTGAGGCAACATCTCAATGACGGTCACCTCCACGCCATATGAACGATAAACGTAGGCGAATTCCATGCCAATTGGCCCCGCGCCCACAATGGCAAAGGTGGGGGGAAGAGCCGTTTGCACAATGGCTTGCCGATAGTTGAGCACGCGTTCGCCATCGAATTCAACGCCGGGCAGGCTATTGGGCCGACCGCCCGTCGATAAAATGATGTTGGCCGCGGTGAAAGTGCGGTCGTCCACGCGAATCGCGTGCGCGCCCTCCAGCGCGCCGAAACCCTTGATCACATCAATTTTGTTCTTGCGCATTAGCGCGCCAACGCCCTTGACCAGACGATTGACCACCTGGCGGCTGCGCTTGATGGCCGCGCCATAATCCATGCTGAGGTTTTCGAAGTGAAACCCAAATTCCTTGCTGCGCTTGAGCAGATTGGCGATCTCGGCGTTGCGAATCAGCGCTTTACTGGGAATGCACCCCCAATTCAAACATACGCCGCCGAGATGCTCTTTCTCGACGACGGCCGTCTTTAAACCCAACTGCGCGGCTCGGATCGCGGCCACATAACCGCCCGGTCCGCCGCCCAATACCATGACGTCGTAGTCGTATTGTGTTGACATGTTGTTCTGAACCAAGACAGTGTTGGATGGAATGGAGATTTGATGTCAGGGAGAGAAACGGTTGACTTCGGCATTATACCACACGCTCACGCGCTTCGCATTGCGAGGATGGCTGTGCTAGGATAATGGCGTCATGGCCGAAAACAGTGAATTCCTCCTTTTGTTGCCAGCATCTTCTCTGCAACAGGTGGAAAAGTTGCTGCCTGTGGCGTTGCCCATCGCCAAAAAGCGAAGGGCGCGGGTCATTTTGCTTCATGTACAAATTTGGCCCGATGGGCGCAACGACCTCGCGGGGAAAGGCGCGGACGCCTGGCTAAAGACTTTGGCCAGAAAATTCGAGGAGGAGGGCGTCGCGGCCGAAACCATGATACGGCCCGGCCACAGCATGGTTGGCGTTGTTCGCGAAGTGGCCGAGCAGCTACAACCCGATCTATTGATGCTGAGTTGGCGTCGCACGCCCCACGACGTATTGGATGCGCGTGATCTCGAAATGCACGAGCTGCTGCTCGACGTTCCGTGCGATTCGGTGGTGTGGCGCGGGTCTTACGACATTCCAGAACCGCGGCGGATATTGCTGCCCAGTGCAGGCGGGCCCAACGCGGAATTGGCCATGAGCTTCGCCGAAGACCTGGCCGCGAGTTATCACGGGTCGATCACCTGGCTTTCGGTGCTTCCCGTCCAGGCCGATGACGCCAAAGTCGAGCAAACCCGGGCCCATTTACAGAAAAGCCTCAGCGAGAAATTGGGGCCGCGCGCCGCGCACATGCACATCCAAGTGATCCGGGCCCGTTCGCCGGCTCAGGGCATCTTGCAGGCCGCCAGGCCAGAACATTTTGATCTACTCATGATCGGGGCCTCGCGCGAGCATATTGTCGCGCGCATGTTGTTTGGCCAAATTCCCGACCGCGTCGCGCGGGAAGCGCAGATCCCCGTGTTGGTGACCAAACGGCCGCCGCCTCGCCGCGTGACCGTGGGGCGTCGCGTTCTCGACGCGTTTGTCAATCACACACCCACCCTCACCGAAGCCGAAAAGGTGGATGCATATCGCGAATTGCGACGCAGCGCTCGAGCGAACACCGACTTTCTTACAATGATGGGCTTGTCCACCCTCATCGCCGGCTTGGGTTTGTTGCTCGATAGCCCGGCCGTGGTTATTGGCGCCATGCTTGTGGCGCCGCTGATGTCGGCCGTGGTGGCTTTGGGGCTGGGCGTAGTGCAGGGAGACGCCCGCTTGTTGAAAACTTCCGTCACCAGCCTGGCCAAAGGGATCGCCTTGGGTCTCATTCTGAGCGTTTTGTTGGGATCGATGGTGCGCTTTGAGGGCGTCACCGACGAAATGCAGGCGCGGGGCTCGCCCGGTTTACTGGACTTAGGCGTGGCCGTATTCGCCGGCGCAGCCGCCGCTTACGCCCTCTGCCGACGACAATTGTCCAGCGCGCTTCCCGGCGTGGCCATTGCCGTAGCCTTGGTTCCCCCGCTGGCCACGGTTGGGTTGGCTCTGGCTCAGGCCGAAATCGGCTTGGCCGCGGGCGCAAGCCTGTTGTTTCTCACCAATCTGGTGGCCATTGCCGCGGTGGGCGGGGTGGTCTTCTTGCTCTTGGGGTTTCAGCCCGACCCGCGACGCAGAGACCGTATTCGCTGGTTCTCACGCGGATGGCGGGGCCTAAGCCTGCTTATGGTGCTGATTGTCGTCATTCTCAGCGCGGTCACCGCGCGCAGCATTGCCGATGCGCGATTGCAGACGCAGATCGAAACCGCCATCGTCCAAGCCGTGAATGAGCTTCCGCATGCGCGGCTACGCGAGTATGAATATGACGCCAGTTTGCAGGATAGGATCATTATCCAGGTGCGAATCGAAACCCCCGAAACCATCGATGAAACCCGCGCCGAAGCCATGCAGGGCGATCTTGCCCAAATGCTGAACCGTCCTGTGGAATTGATCCTCGATATAAACCCCACTATTCGTTTGGAGCCAAAACCGCCCTAACGACGAAAAACCCGCCAGCCGCGAGAGGGGGCCTGGGATGCGGCTTTCGATTGTTTTGTCATTAGGGGCTTAATGCGCGGCCACGCATTTATGAAAAAGAGCAGGATGGCGAGCGTCTCGGCCGCTCGGCCGACCAATATGATGGCCGGCGGCGCGGCCAACACTGGCCCAAACCCCGCCAACAAAACCCCAGCATTGAACACCCAAAACGCGACCGCCACCGGACGTTCATCCCCGCGCGAGCCGCCAAAACGGGGCAAAATCCAAAAGGCCACGCCGAGCGCGAGTTGCACCGTCCAGCCAAACAAAACGAGCTCGATGTGCGCAGGCAGTAAGCGCCACAATGGCGGATAATAAGGCGCGCCCTTGTTGCTAAGCATGAGCGCGCCGAAGGTGAAGCTAATGATGAGGTGGACGAATGAGGCGCGAATGAACCAAACGCTCAGTCGAGGCATGTTAGCGCTCCTTCACCCGCGGCCAGGTGTTGATGACGAAGAGCGCGCCCGCCAACCATTGCAACAAGGCCGACGCGGGCAACAACCAGCCCCAGACATCGCCGGCCGCAGCCTGCAAAGGCTCGCCAATGACGCGCAAAAGCAATCCCGCATTCAAGAGATAATACACCATCCAGGTGATGGCGTCGTTACCCCGCGGCCGTTCGCGCGAGTATTTGGGAAACATCCAATAGATCATGCCGAAGATGAGTTGCAGCACCCATCCCACCATGAAAAGGTGGAAATAGACCGGCGTCAATGCAACCAGCGAATCGGCGAGATCAAACACAGCGCGCGCGGCCAGCAACATGCCCGCGACCAGCGCGGCAATGAGATAAACAAGCGCAGTCTTGACAAATACTCTGGTGAGGATTGGCATGAGAAATGCTTTGGCAATCGTCCGAGATCGATTGGTTGGCCAGTGGAGGATGAACGATGGGCCGATATCGCGTGGTTCATTTTGGTCCGCTTTGGTCGGCGCAAGCCGTTGTCGATCTAGGCCACGCGATTGCCAGGCGTGATGGTGGGCGTGCGTTTATAGGGCTTGACTTGTTCGGCCACCGCGTCGCGCATGGCGTTGCCCGAAACATGCATGAGCGTGTCGCCATAGTCCGCGTCGATGCCCATGCTGGCCAGACAAGGAAAGTGATGATGCAACAATCCCGCCGCTTCTTCCGCGTCGTCGGCCTCCACGCCCAATAAATTTTCGGCCACATAACGCGCGCAGCCGCACACCGCGTCTCGTTTCACTTCAATGGCTGCGATCGCGCGCGTATCCGGGTCGACGCGAATATCAAAGGCGGGACGACCGAAATGGCGGGCGAACTCGACGATGTATGGGTCGTGATACGCCACGCGACGTCCTCGACCCTGATCATAATACATTTCGGTGAGAGAGCAAAGCGGCTTGGGCGTGACGCAGGCCACCCCCATATCGCGCAGCCAGCCGCGCAATTGTCGGGCCAGTCCGCGTGGGAGCCAGGCTTCGTTGTCTATGGCTGCAACCACAGCCCGAGCGCCCGTCATTTGAACAATATCGGGCAGCAGTTCGGCCACGCCGCGATGCTCGGCAAAAGAGAGGATGAGGTCCGACTGGGGCAGGGCGTCGGGCAAGTAATCTTCAGGATAATCGATGACAGGCGGCAACACCGAAGGCGCTCGCCACACCTCGACATGCCAGCTTCGCGGCCCATACGCGCGTATATTGTCCACGTGTCGCTGGCCGTAATCACCGGAAATAATGGATAGAATCCGCATCATAACTCCGTTTCATCTGTCCAATGCTTGAAGCGAGTCACATAATCGATATCGTCGTAACGAGCCGGATGGAAGGAGGCCGCATAAGATGGCAAAGGCGCTTCCGTAATGTGAGCCGCGAGCAATTCGGCCGCGGCCGCGGCCGCCATCAGGCCAAAACCGGAAAAAGCGGCCATAACATACGCGCCCTCCACCGGCAGCGGGCCAATAAGAGGACGATTTTCGGGCGTTTTTGTATAATATCCGCCATCCACAAAGGGCTTGGGCATGTGCTCGAGATAGGCCGAAAGCGCCGGAATCACGCGCGCCATGCCGCGCAACACCACTTCAGGATATTCAGGATCCTCGGGAATGGGGAAGATGGGCTTGACCGGCTCTGTATGATAAGGCCAGAGCATAAGCGCGATGGGACTGTCGCGGCCGCCTTCAGGACGACAATGGATGCCGGCCGGAAATTCGTCCACCAGCCAACGCGTTTCCTCGCTTTGGGCCAGAAACGCCCTCTCTTCATCCGACCAAAGCAGATGTTGAGGATCGGCCCAAATAATCATGGGCGCGTCGCGAGGGATGACGCCGAGATGATCGGTGAAGTTGAGCTTCAGATGCAGCTCGTGAAACAGGGGGAGTTCGAGACCCATCATGTTTGCAACATGGTGGGCGAAAGGGCCGGCGGCGTTTACAAAGCGACCAGCGGCGATGGTTTCACGATAACCCGCCCCGCTCACCTGCACGCCGGTCACGCGGCCTCCCACGAGATCCACGCCCGTTACGCGACCGGTCACAACCCGCGCGCCCGCGCGCCGCGCCTGCTCCAACAGCCACTGTCCGAAAACCTGACCGCTGAACCAACCGCATCGCCGCGCATGCAAAGCCGCGACGGCATCCTCGGCAAGGTAAGGATAATGATGGTGAAGCAAATCGGGATCGAGAATCAAGTCGGCCCCGATGAACTCGCGATCATAACCATGCGAGGGCGAAGGCTGGTAAGGCGCCTCATCCACGCGGCCTTCATGACGCCGAACCGGTCCCGCGCCTTGTTGTTCGGCCCGCTCGGCCATTTGCACCAGGCTCTTCACGCGCGCCGGGTCGGCCGTTATATAAAGATAACCGCGCCGATTCATCAAAAAACAATTGTCGCAGACATCGGCCATCTCTTCGAGGAGATCGATGCTGCGATTCATGAGCGCAATCATGGCGTTGTCGGGCCCGGGCCACCAGTTGCGATACGCCTCGGTTGATTTGTCCGACGTGAGCGAAAGCGGGGCGCGTTCATCCACCAGGACGACATCTCGCCATCCATGATGCACCGTGAGATGGTAGGCCGCGGCAATGCCGGCGATGCCTGCGCCGCATATGACAATCGGCTCAGTCATGTTGACCATGATGAAAATTCGGGATTTGAAACGCTTTTCATGATTCGAGCGCGCTCAGAACGGCGGGCAACAACTGTTTCTTGCGAGAAACCACATCGCGAGCATCGAGCAGACCATCCTCCCGCCGCGGATAAGGCAGGATGCGCAAGATGGGCACATCATTGGAAAAGAGAAGACGACTCGAGCGACTGACGACGTTGGTGATCATGAGAATCGCGAAGTCGAGATTCTTCTGTTTCTGCAGGTCTTGCAACGCAGCCAAAAGCGGCTGGCGATATTCTTCCAACTGAGCGAAGCTGGTGACCTCGGTCTGTGCAATGCCAAAGTGCATTCCGCCGGCCTCATAGAGTTTCAGATCCGCGGTGACGATGTCTTCAGGGTCGCGCGCGGCAAAATTCGCGCCCGCCTGAAGCAATGCTTCGCCAAAGGAATCGACCGTCTCTCCGGCCAAAGGCGAGCCGCCAATAAACGCCCAACGGGCAAGACGGTCGGCGGCTCGTTGGTCGCGTTCGGTGGTGGTGGGCGAAGTTAAGATCAAGGTGTCGGAGATAAGACCCGCCAGCAAAAGCCCCGCGATATGAGGCGGCGCGCTCAAGCCTTCCTCTTCGATGCGCTCTGAAACCAGCGTGCTCGTGCTCCCCACCACGTCCACCGTGAAGCGAATCGGCGCGCGCGTCGGTGGGTTGCCAAGACGATGATGGTCTAGAATTTCCACAATATCGGCCTCATCCAAAGCGCCCAACGCCTGTCCGGCCTCATTATGATCCACCAGGACCAGTTGCAAACGCGGCGGATTGAGCGCGTCTCGTTGACGACACACGCCCGCGTACGCGCCCTGTTCATCCACCACCCAAAAAACGCTCCGTTCTTCGCGCAGGATCAATGGCAGCGCATCGCGAATGCGACTGCTAATGAGAAAGCGAGGCACATCGGTGTCGCATGCATCGCGGCAAGGACGAGCCAAAAGATCGCCTATGCGAATGTCTTCGCGACGCGGATGCGAGCCCACCTGCTGACTGAGGAACTTGAACAGACTCAGCACAGTGACCAAGCCATATGGCGCGCCGTCGGGATCGACCAGAGGCGCGATGCCGCCCGTGCGATTGGCGATGACCCACGCCTCGCGCAGCGGGCGATCGGGCAGGGTTGTGTTCAACCGATGAGTGATGCTGGCAAAACGCGGGGACGCGTCGGGCAGCAACAAAGGCGGCTCCATTTCCAATCGCTGGAGCACCCAGGTGGTTTGGCGGTTGAGTTGGCCCGCGCGCGCGGGAATGACATCCTCTTCCCGGATGTTTTGCAGCAGCCAAGCGTAGCCAACGGCCGAGGCGATGGCGTCCGTATCGGGGTTGGTGTGGCCAATGACATAAAGTGCGTGAGGGTTCATTGCCAAAAAGTCAGAAAAACGCTTGCCAGATGAAAATGGCCAGCATGAGCGCGGCCATGGAAAACTTGACGATCATGGAAAGCATGTAACCAAACAGCAGGCCGCGACTCGCCCGCCAGGCCATGCCCCAATCCCAGTTGCGACGAAACGCCTCCCAGGCCACCATGCCAACTGCGGCCCCAACCAGCGCGCCCAACAGGTTCAGGAGCAAAAAGCCGATCACTGCGCCCAAACCGGCAAAAAACAGGCCGCGCCAAGATGCGCCCCCGCGCCGCGCGCCATAGGATGCCAGCAGCACATCGGCGATTTCCGCTGCGATCACGAGAAAGGCCAGCACCACCAGAGTCGCCCAACCCACGCGCTCGAAACCATCGGCCCACGCCCAAAGCAATGCACTGAGCCAAATAAGGGCGGCGCCGGGAATCAGGGGCAATATCACGCCCACAAGGCCTATGGCCATGCCCACATAAGCGATGAGTTGAACGGTTTGTTGCATAAGCCTGACAAAGCAGATTCAGAAATGCGCATCGAGACCGCGACGTCTTGCACCGCAAGCATTAGCTCCGGGTCAGACGAAGAAGGGGCGCGTGTGAAAAAATCGGAGGCGGTTCGAGACCCATGTCTTCATATAACACGGGCGGGACCCCAATATCGGCCAGATAAATATCGCCCACAACACCGCGCGGGGCCTTGATCAGCCCGGTTTTCGGCAACGCAAGCGCCAGGGTGGCCGCGGCGCGAATGCAGGGCTCGCATATGCGGCCACTGGCGGCGTCCAATCCCGAGGGCGCGTCGAGGGCGAGAATAGGGGCCGGATGACTATTGGCCAGGCGGATCAAATTGGCCGATATGAACTGAGGCTCGCCGCGAAGTCCATAACCAATGAGCGCGTCCACAACCAGCTCCGCGTCGGGCAACTCCCAGCCTGAATCGGGAGTGGAAACCGACACGCCCATGGCCAACAGGGCGTCCAGTTGTTGCGCCGAAACGCCGGAAAAGGCGTCGAACGGATGCGCGATCAACGCCTGCACCTCGGCCCCTCGGTTGGCCAGGTGCCGAGCGGCCGCCAGGCCGCCGCCGCCATTCGCGCCTCGTCCGGCCAACACCAGGATAGGCCGATCCATGACCAGACCGCCCAACATGTGCTGAACCAGGTCGGCCAGGTTGCGCGCGGCGTTTTCCATCATCTGCGGAAGCGTAATGGAGAATTCCTCCACCATGCGCCGATCCACGTCTCGCATTTGCTCGACGGTGAGCGCGGGCATTTCGACGATCGACGCGGTGGGCAAAGGCGGAGTCATACGCCAAAACGCTCCTCGCGCCAGGGATCGCCGCGCATATGGTAACCGTAGGTTTCCCAAAAGCCGGGTCGGTCGCCGCTCATAAACTCAACGCCATTGACCCATTTGGCGCTCTTCCAGAAATAGAGGGTGGGGATCACCAAACGCAAGGGCCAGCCGTGTTCGGGGGTGAGGGGCTTGCCCTCATAAGCCCAGGCGAACATGGCCGCGTCGTCGGCGTTCAAATCGGCCAGAGCCACGTTGGTCGCGTAGCCGCCCACGCAATGAAACATCACATGAGTGGCGTCCTCTAAAGGCTCGATTTCTAGCTCGCGCAAAAAATCGCGCCAGAGCGCGCCCGACCAGGTCGTGTCCAGTTTGCTCCAGCGCGTCACACAATGAATATCACGCGTCAATGTGGTTTCGGGCAGGCTGCGGAACCGGGGCCAATCGAGGGTGAGAGGTGCGGCGACCCGGCCAAAGACGCGGAACGACCAGGTCTCGAGATCAATGTGCGGGACCGGCCCATGATGCAACACCGGAAACCTGTCGGTGACGAACTGTCCAGGCGGAACTCGCTCGTCGCGATCTCGGGAAGGCCGCGACGCCTTTTTCAGACGTTCAATTCGCTTGATTGGTGACTCGATCCGCATGTGTGCTCTCCTTAAACGCCAAAATGCTAACGGATTCCCATTCTAAGCGAGAAAACAACGAATCGTCAACGTGAGGTCATGCGCGGGGTGCGTTTCGATTTCGGAGCAAAAAGTTGCACGTCATTGCATAGGGGCGTCAGCCCCGAATCCATCGCCAACGCTCATAGCGGCGGTTAAATGGACGTCGGGGATTGGTTCGGCCTACGGCCTGCGAAGAAACTTACCGTTTCTTCCTGTTTGAGCAGCGCCGATTGGCGCTGTGGCGTTACTCGCCATGCCGTTTATGAACGCGCCCCCCATTTTAAAACGCGTCCTCACACGCGCTAGGGCTTGACAAATTGCAGTTTCCGTGCAAAAATAGAACATATGTTCCCCACCAAAAAGGTGAATCATGAGTCTGAAGCGTCATACACTCGAACGGCAAGCCGACGTCATCGAAGCCGTTTTGGCCGCGCACAAAATTCAGGGCCGCGTGTGGGGCGGCACCGTCACCCCCAGATTCATCCGATATGATGTCACGGCCGCGGTGGGCACGCGCGTGCAAAAGGTGTTGGCCCTCAAGGATGAGATTGCGCTCTCGCTTGGCGTGCCCGAAATTCGTCTTTACCGCGAGGAGGGGGCCATACGAGTGGAAGTGCCGCGAGCCAGACCCGCAACCGTACGGCTTTTGCCGTTGTGCCGGTCGTTGCCGCGCATTCCTCCGCTCACCGCAGTGCTCGGCGTGGATGGCGATGGCGCGCCTTTATTGCTGCGTTTGCCCAGCCCAGATGTGGCGCACGTGCTGGTGGCCGGCGCCACCGGCTCGGGCAAGACGGCTTTGCTACGGACCATGGCGCTTTCTCTGGCGCTGCATAACCCGCAACGCCGGCTGCAGCTGGCGCTCATTGACCCCAAAGGGCGCGGGTTTGGCCCTCTGGCCAAAACGCCCCATCTCATACGTCCGGTGGTGGAGGAGCCAGAACTGGCCGTCCGCCTACTTGAAGGACTGGCGGCCGAGATGGTGCGTCGGGATCGCGAAAAAATCAGCACCCCCGCGTTGGTGATCATCATCGACGAGTTGGCCGACCTGCGCATGGTGGCCGGCAAGCGCCTGGAGGACGCCCTAACGCGATTGACGCAGCGCGGTCGCGAAGCCGGCATCCATGTTATCGTGGCGACGCAACGCCCGGCGGCCACGGTGGTGGGAGGGCTGATCAAAGCCAATTTACCTGTGCGCTTGGTGGGTACGGTGAGCAGTCCTGAAGACGCCAAAGTGGCCACCGGCCTGGCCGGCACCGGAGCGGAGCGCCTTCGAGGTCGCGGAGATTTTCTTCTGATCGCTCGCGGCGAACAAATTCGATTTCAGACGGCCTACGCCTCTGAAAAGGAGATCCGCGAGGCCATCGCCTCGATGCAACCCTGAGCCCTGAGAGAAGGGCCTCACCTCGAAAAACCAATTTCACTCAAAGCTTCTTTTCCACGTTCATGTCGATTGAGGGAGCCATATCATGAAACTCTTTTTCGGTCTTTCTGTCCTTTTCGCGTCGTCGGTCGTCGCCGGCGTAGTCGTCTATCGTCTCAGCTCCGATGCTCTCGCCCTTATCATCGGGGTTTTTCTCGGGTTGTTGGCGCTTGGGCCGGCCCTGGCCGTGTTGGCGCTGATGACCCGTCGTCGAACAGATGAGCCATCACGCGTGGCCGGTCTTCACGCCAATCATCAACCACCCATCATTATTGTAAGCGGCGGCCATCCTCCAGTCCCTCCGGTTCAATCGCTTGAGCCAAGAAGCCAGCTTGCCGCCGGCTTTATCCCTCCGCCCGCGACATCGCAACCGCGGCGTTTTCGAGTGATGGGGTGCGAACTTTCGGATGTCTTGGATGCAGACGACGAAGCCGGCCTGCGATTTTGAGCGGGCGCATGAGCGACGCCCGGCCCTACTTCGGCAAAAATATGTCAAGGAAAACGGTCTTGTGGTAGAATAAAGCCAGGAAAAACCCTGGCAACCAAGGAACGAATGAGGACAAGAATGAGCATCCTTGATTTTGGCCCCGTTGGGGCCACGCGTCGCAATCACGCCATTGAACACGCGACGATTCACATTCTCACGAACCGATTGCCGTCGGTCAGCATGGCGGGACGGTCCAACAGCCGCGGTTTCGTGATTTACGGGGATATCAGCGCCGAGGCCATTCGCGATGCGGTGTTGGAGGCCATTGAGCGCATTCGCAACGGCGAAACCCATCTCGCCATTCATCCCAATTGCGGCACCAATATGGTCACCACGGCCGTGCTGACCGCCGCCGCCACCATGTTGGCCACCGCCGGGCGCCGACGCCATCTGCTCGACCGGATTCCCGCGGGCGTTCTCGGCGCGCTGGCGGGCGTCTTTCTGGGCCAATTTCTGGGCGCGTCGCTTCAGCAGCGCCTGACGACATGCGCCCAGTTGGATCAGGTGGATCTGCTCGGAGTCGAGCGAAAACAGATCGGCAATCGCGTGATGCACCGAGTGCGCCTGGAGCACCACACTGTCTCATCTTAGGCCCAACGCCATGGTCTACGTGTTGCATGGTGAGGAAGAATTCGAAAAGAGCGAACGCCTGGCCGAATTGCGCGCGGGCGTGAGCGACGACCCTTCGTTGATCGGGCTCAATGTTACGGTGCTGGATGGACGTGAGACAAATTGGAATGAGATCCGGCATCATTGTGACACGCCCCCGTTTCTCGGCGAATATCGTCTGGTGGTGGTGGAGAATTTTTTCAGCCGAGGAGCCGGCAAGTCAGGCCGGCGCGCGCGAGGCTCCGGTGCGCAAACAGCAGACGCGGAACATTTGCTGGCTTATCTTCCTCATGTGCCTGAAACAACGAAACTGGCGTTCCTCGAAGAGGATAGACTGCCCGCGCGACATCCGCTGCTCAAAGCGGCGGCCGCATTGGGCGACGACGCTCGAGTGGAGCGATTCGACGCGCCTTCCCCGCGCGGGGATGAGCTGCCGCGATGGATTGGCCGTCGAGCGACTCGCCGCGGAGTGAAGTTGGGAGCGGGCGTGGCGCAAGACCTGGCCGCTTTCATTGGGCCAGATCTACGCCTGATCGACAGCGAGCTCGAAAAACTGGCTGTGTATGCCTCTGGACGCGTGGTCACCCGCGAAGATGTGCGATTGCTGGTTCCTTACGCGCAGCAGGCGAATATTTTCGACATGGTGGATGCGCTGGGACACCGCAAAACAAGGGAGGCGTTCCGCCTACTAGCTCGATTGCGCAAAGAGGGCGCGCATCCGCTCTATTTGCTGACCATGATCGTGCGGCAACATCGCATACTCTTGCAGGTGAAAGAGCTTATGAGTCAGGGATTGGACAAAAACGCGATCGCATCGACCCTGGGATTGCATCCCTACCCCACAGGAAAGGCCATGGCTCAAGCCCGGCGATACACGCCAGCACAGTTAAACCGCATCTACGATCGTTTGTTGGAAACGGATGTGAGCATAAAAACCGGACAGATGGACGCGAATCTGGCGTTGGACTTGTTGGTGGTGGAGCTGGCGCGGCTTTAAGCCCTCAGGGCAAAATGACATTGTGCTCGGTTTCCTGAATGAGGTGGTCTACAACCGCTTTCATGTCGCCGCCGCTTTCTTCATATACGCGTAATTGCCGGTCGGCGCTGGTGCCGTGTTCGAGAATAGTGTATATTTTTTCGATATAGCGCCGGCTGCCCAATTCCTCGACATAGGGGTCCACCAAACGCAGCAACTCGCGAATCAGCCAGCGCGCGGGCAACGATTCTTCTTTACCCCAATCGATCAATTCGCCATCGATGCCATAACGCACCGCGCGCCAACGATTCTCCTCGATGAGATCGCGACGGTAAATCCGAAAGGTCATGTTTCGTTGGCGCAGGTCCCAAAGCCATGCGACTACGGCTTGCAAAAGCGCGGCGATGGCAATGGCTTCGTCAATGGTTGTGCAGGCGTCGCACATACGGAATTCGAGTGTGGGAAACTTGAAATGCGGCCGCACATCCCACCAGATCTTGCTGCCGTCAGGAATGCATCCGGCGTTGACAAGGCTGTTCACGAAGCGCTCAAACGCGGCCCAATCGCGAAAGAAGTCGGGCAGCCCCGTACGCGGAAAATCGGTGAAGAGCACGGCGCGATAGGATTTGAGACCTGTTTTGCGCCCATTCCAAAACGGCGAAGAGGTGGAAAGCGCCATGATATGAGGAACCATATAGCGCATCACGTTCATGCAGTCGATGGCAAAATCGCGATCCTCGATGCCAATATGAACATGCATGCCAAAGATGAGCAAGCGCCGGGCCAGGATTTGCATCTCTTCAAGCACGCCGTAATACCGTTCGCGCGGGGTCACCTCTTGGGCGAGCCAGTGTGAAAAGGGGTGCGTGCCCGCGGACGCGATCTTTAACCCTCTCTGTTCGGCCAGATGACAGATGCTGCCGCGCTGTCGCGCCAGTTCTTCGTATAATTCGCTTACCGAGCTGCAAACCGAGGTGCCCAGCTCCACCTGCGATTGATGTAACTCGGGCTTCAATTCCCGCTCGACCATCACCCCCTCATCCAAAAACTGCGTAATGTAAGAAGTCAGTTCACGGGTCTCTGGATCGATTATCTGATATTCCTCCTCGATCCCTAAAGTGAGAGACGGTTTTTGTTTGGCCATGTTGCGACCCCCTTTGGTTGGTGCACTATCTAATTGGCGACTTCAGCGCGTGGCATGCAAACGCTCTTCGACGCGAAGAAAGGAGCGGGGTTCACTCCGTCACTTCATTGAAAACCAGCTGAAAAGGATGTTCTTGCACATCGAGAAGCTGGTTATCGCGCGCCACTTCCACGCGCATAAGATAGTTTGCGCCCGGCTCAAAACGGCGCAAATGCATTGTCAGAGAAATGTAGGGATCTCGCCACTCCACCAGCAACATTTCCCCCACCTCCCGCCCGCGTTCATCCAGACAAAGAAGGCGCACATTGGGATAACGCTGAAAATATGTGAGTTGCACCCTCACCCACAATCGTTTGAGATCGGGATAGGGGTGAACCGCCAAACGCTCGATACGCGGAGGTTCGGTCTCGGGCTTGGGTGGATCAAAGGTGGAAGGGGAAAGTGGGATGCGACAAGTCGTCATGAGAAACGTCTTTGGGGCGCGATGGATGCACTTTTTCGGCCAACGGCCGCCGCACTAACAAAATAGAGACACGGGGATGGATGGGAGTCGAACCCACCGCGGACGCCTACGCAGCGCCCGCCACCGGTTTTGAAGACCGGGGCGCCCACCGGGACGCATCCACCCCCATCATGGGTGAGACGATCCTAACCGAAGCGGAGAAATAGGTCAAGCCTTATGGTTCATCCTCTTTATCGTCCCATTCTCTTGTCATTCGGCGTCGCCGCGCCGCCATCCACAACGCTGCAAAGGGAGGGAAGCGCTCAAATAGGCAAAGAAAGACGGTCGCCGGGCGACGGCGCGATGATCTCGCCATCGAACGCCCTCGATGCGCGTTCGATCCAGGCGGCGGGGTCGCCCGCCGAACGATGCACCAAGGCCAGTTTTTTGACGCCGGCCGCTTTGGCGATGGCGCCGGCCTGTTCCGCGCTGGAATGAATGCCATCGCCCTGCGGGTGTTCGGTCTCCAAATAGGTGGCTTCATGAATGAGCAAATCGGCGTCTTTGGCCAGCTCGGTCACGCTTTCGGTGGGTGATGTATCGCCAGAGTAAACCAAGCTAAAAGCGCTGCGGGCGTTTTCGCCCGTGGTGGCGGGAAAATCGAGCCGCAACGCATAAGCGGGCAAATTGGCATGATGCACCAGGGCCAGGCGGGCGCAAACGCCGGGCAAATTGGGCCACATGTGCGGCTGATGAGAGGGCAGCGGATGCAGCTCCAACTCGGTGTTGAGAATATCCATAATGTGAGGGTACACTGCGTCGACCATGGCTTGCCAGGCCTCGATCACCTGATGTGCGGCCAGCAAATAACGTGGAGCGTGGTAGAAAAGAAACACCGGGCTGCCCAACACATGATCGCCATGTTGATGGCTCAGGTAAATATGGGTGATCTCCTCCGGTTTCACGCCCACGCGGTCGAGTTGCATCATCACGGCTGGGCCGGCGTCAATAAGCACATTGGCTTTGCCATAACGAAGAAGAAACGCGGTATGCTCCCCCGGACGGTCCGGTCGTATGGCGCCGACGCCTAGAAAAATGAGTTCGGTCATAGCTTTTCTCCAATGGTCGGAAGGGCTAAACAGATTCCACGAAATCGATTGTACTATGTGAGAGAAGAGCGAGCAAGGCTGTTCTCCACGACTCAACTTGGTCGGTGCGGCGGCATTGTGTTAAAATAAGCGCGGTTCGCCCACGTAGCTCAGGGGATAGAGCACCTGCCTCCGGAGCAGGGTGTCGCAGGTTCGAATCCTGCCGTGGGTACTGTGTGGAAGCCATTTTCAATGAACCCGCGCTCACGAAAAATAGCCGTTTCCTTTTGGAGCCAGGAAACGGCTATTTTGTATGGGGTGTTGGCGGTGAATGGAGTTACAAATACCGTTCGATCTTGTTGGCGAAGGCCGCATAACTCTGCACGCCCACAATGCGATCAATCTCCTGGCCATCTTTGAAGAAGAGCACGGTGGGAATGCCCATAATGCGGAACCGGGCTGCGGTGACGGGATTGTCATCCACGTTCAACTTGGCAACCAAAAGCTGGCCATCATATTCATCGGCCAACTCTTCAATGGTGGGAGCCAACATGTGACAGGGAGCGCACCATTCGGCCCAGAGGTCTACGATGGCCAATTTTCCGGCCTCGAGCACCACTTTGTCGAAATCTGCATCGGTCACATGGATGGGCTCGGCCCGTTTCCGTCCTGGCGTTGCGGCCGCGCGCGCTTGAGTTGACGCGACATCTTTTTTGTGCGCTGCGTCCTTTCCGAATAGTTTCTTGAGAATGCTTGTCATGAATTGTCTCCGGTCTCCGTCTTAAGAGTTAAGAGTCGGGCGCGTTGACGAAACGCACCTCGTCTCTTATGATGGAAATATTCACCTAAAAGTTACGGGCAAGGCACACATGATCCTCAGAATGTCAAAATCGTTCATCTTTTTTCTTCTACTTGGTCTGCTCGCTCCCCTCGCGATCTCCAGCGCCCAAGGCCCTGAACCAAACCGGTTTCTGGTCACTTTTCGCACCCAAGATCCCATTGAACGCACGGCGCTCATGACTCGCGGGTATGCATTGTGGGGCGCAACACTAAACGACATCACATTTATCATGACGTCGGAGGAGATACGCGCCCTCGATTACTCGCCACCGCCTCGGATTCAGCCCCTGGCGCCACCGCCCGATTTCAGCGGTTATCACGACTACGCCGAGATGACGTCTGAATTGAAAGCGCTTGCGGCCGAGAACCCCCAGATCGCCCGATTGCAAAGCCTGGGACGCTCGCATGAGGGACGGGAGATTTGGGCCATGCGCATCACCGACAGGCCCGACGAAAATGAACCCGATGAAAAAACCATTCTCATCTTCGCCAACATGCATGCACGGGAGCATCTCACCCTTGAGCAGGCGCTCTATCTCATTCGCGATCTTCTCGAAAACTACGGCGTAGAAGGTGAGGTGACGAACCTGGTCAATCAACGCGACATTTGGATCATTCCCAATTTGAACCCTGACGGGACCGAGTATGACATTCGCTCGTGGGAAAACCCGATGGACCCGCCCATGTGGCGAAAGAATCGACGCAACAACATGAATGGGACCTGGGGCGTGGATCTCAACCGCAACTTCAGCTACAAATGGGGTTGTTGCGGCGGGAGCGAAAGCTATAGCGGCGGCGAGACCTACCGCGGCCCAGCGCCCTTCTCCGAACCAGAAACGCAAGTCATTCGCAATTTCGCCAACCAACATCCCGATCTGACCATCAGTTTCTCGCTGCACACGTTTGGCGAGCTTATTCTCTATCCCTATGGTTACACCAGGGATGATCTACCGCCCGATATGGACCCGACGGATCTGGCCATCTTCAAGGCCATGTCCGATGGACTGTCCCAACGCAATGGTTACCAGGCCGAACAAGCCAGTTCGTTGTATATTGTGGATGGAGATTCAGACGACTGGCTGTACGCCGAGCGCGGGGTTTACGCCTTGACATGGGAGCTTTACCCCCCAACTTTTGATCCGGGGTTTTATCCTCCCGATGACGTGATCCCCGCGGAAACCGCTCGCAATCGCGATGCGCTTCGCTATGGCATCGCGCTGGCCGACGATCCCGCCAAGAGCATCGGCGCGGGCGCGGACATGATCCCCCCACAAATAACCATTCTCTCACCCACAGGCAATGAGCCCCTTTTCGTTCATGCGCCCATCACCGTCACTGTAGCCGTCACCGATAACGTGGGACCCACCACAGTGGAGTATTTGGTGGATGGCGAGCCAGTCGCCGTGCGCGTTGCGCCCGATTTCAGTGCGGTGCTCACGCTGCCCGCCGGCACGAGCGAACTGACCGCGCGCGCGTTTGACGCAGCCCACTGGCAAACCCTTTCAGCGCCTCTCTTGCTCACCGTCATCGACCCCAATAGCACCCCAACGCCCAACCGACTCTATTTGCCATTGCTCAACCGCTGAGCGCGTTCCGTGTTGAACATCGCTTTCAAGAGGATGCAGGCGGCGCCTTGTCGTCGATTGGCAGGGAGAAATAAAATGTCGTTCCCTGGTCTGGTTCGCTATCGAGCCAAATGCGACCGCCATGAGCTTCGATAATGGCTTTGACCAAAAACAACCCCAAACCCGCGCCCTGAGCGCTGCGTCGCAAGCTTGAATCGATGCGATAAAAGCGCTCGAAAATATTCTCTTGCTCTTCCAATGGAATGCCAATGCCCTCATCGCTTACAAAAACGACGACCGAATCGTCCTCTTTGCGCGCCCCCACGCGAATGACGCCGCCGTTGGGGGAATATTTGATGGCATTATGAATGAGATTATCGAACACCTGGCGCAGGCGCTTCTCATCGCCTAAAACCAGGGGCAGGTCGGGTGGAAAGTCGAGGAGAAACCGGTGCTTGTCTGTCTGGGTGCGATAACGCTCGATAGCTGTTCGCGCCACGCGCACAATGGAGATGGGCTCCATGTCCAGAGTCAGCGCGCCGGCCTGAATACGAGATGCATCCAACAAATTGTTGATGAGCTCATTAAGCCGATCGCTCTCCTCTTCGATGATGCGCGCGCTTTCTCGCACCAGCTCTTTATTCAGTGGCGCATCTTCACGCGCCAACGTGCTGGCATAGCCTTTGATCAGACTAACGGGCGTTTTCAATTCGTGGGATATAACGGAGATGAAGGTCGATTTCAGCTCCTCGGCTTCGCGATAACGGGTGATGTCGGTGAGAGTGACGATAATATTAGCCAGATTGCCGTAACGATCGAACAATGGCGAATAGGTGGCTCCCACGGTGACGCGTTTATGGCCTGGCCGCACAATATCGCCTTCGCCATACCAAATGCCAGTGGGCGGCGGCGGCGAGCCTTGCTCCAGACAAAGATGCTCGCCCGTCACGTTTTCCAGTTTGAGCACTTCCGAGCAACGCTTTCCACGCGCCTCTTCTGGAGAAACGCCCACCAAATCGGAGAGGGCGCGGTTAATGGTCTCGACGCGCAGGTGTGGATCGAGGATCATCACGCCATTGGGACTGTTTTCGATGATGGCCTCAACCCGGGCCTTGGCCTCGCGCAGTTGTTCAACCTGCCGCGCATTGCGCACCGCGATAGCGGCCTGATCGGCAAAATCGCGCAACAATGTGCGGTCTCCGGCTGTGAAGCCACGCGAGCCTGAACGAAACAAGAATATCCCGCCGACAACCTCTTCGTCCTCCAACATCAAGGGCAAAGCAATAACCTGATTCAGAGGATATTGCGAGCCCTCTGAGGCGATCTCCAATTGCTTGCGCAATTCCGCTTCATTCCACAGGTTTTCCCGCACATCGATCTGAGCCAAATAAGGGGCCAACGCTTCGAACACCCGTGAGGGCAAACCATACCCCACTGCCAGCCGCAAACGCCCATCGCGCGTGGTGAGAGCCACGAATCCCGCCTCGGCCTGCACCATCTCGGCCGCATAGGCCAAAATGGTTCGTAAAAGCGAGGGCAGCTCCAATCGCGAAGTAAGCGCGCGACTGATGGCGAGCAGAGCTTCGAGTTGACGCTGACGGTGGGATGTAAACAGAGAAAGGGTCATAGACGCGTTTTGTCAAGGGGGAATAGCGCCATTGTAACCTGTTGTTGATCCCATCGCAAGCCACATCGAACGTCTAGGGATGATTGCTTACATGATATCGGTGTAAAAGATGCTCAAAAAACGCCCATTTCAGCGCGCGTCAAACGTTCACTAATCGCTTTTACACATCCTTAATTCCATACGAAAACTACGGCGCGTACAGATAGGTGTCTGGATAAAAATCAGACCAACCAAACCAGAAAGCGGTGGTGGCGGGGATCCGCTCCAACGATTGCCCGGCCAAAGCGCCTTCGAAAGCCGCGCCATAAAACATGCGCCATCGACTCCCGGTCTCTGCATCGATCATCACCGGCGCCGCTTCGTCACTTTCGGGATCCAATTCGAAGGTCAAAACGTCATCGCCGAGCGAGCGCTTGAAAGCCAACGCCGTGGATGTGGCGGGATGATAGACCACCAAGACGGGCGTTCCGGCCACCTCGGCATTTACAATGGGATTTTGCAACAGATGTTGAAAGGGAAAATAAGCGGCCTGACCATTGAGCGCCAGCCCTAAACCCCGCGCCTTCGTAGGCAACCGTTCATCGCGATTTTCTCGCCCCAGCACGCCCGCGCGCTCGCTAAGGTAATAGTCATCGTAGGGATCATAAAGACCACTATAACCCTTGCGCAAAGCCAATGAATCTGGATGCAGTCGCTTCCATTGTCCCCATGTAGTTTGCAGCGCGGCCAGAGGCGTCAGGCGGGCGCCCAACAATTCGCCCTCGACCGCGCGCCCCAATATCTGGCTCCACAAGGTTTCGGTCTCACGGTCATACATCACCAACGCGTTCATAATCAGGCGACCACTGACGCCAAAGGTTAAAGGCTCGGGAAACTCGTCCACTTCTCGAGCATACACGATGCCCGTAAAGCAGAGAGGTCACCACGTCACCGCGACGGGCTTGCCGCCAACAACATCGTTGACGATTTCATGACTGCTTAAGAATGGAATGGAGTAAGCACGCGCATCGCCATTGATTTCAATGCCCAACACCAACTCTTCTTCATTGTATTCTGTATCTGCAACATCTGGCGAGAGAAACTCGGGGTCATCGATAGAGGGGATGGCGTCGAAAGGAAGAAGAGGCACGATGGTGAATTCGGGCGTGGGAGTGGGCGCCGGAGTCGAGGTGGAGGGCGAAACGGTCGATGGTTCGGTCGCGACGACCGTGGATTGCGGCTGGGCCGGTTTGGGCGTGGGAGACGGCTCTACAAAGGCCGGTTCGTTCGCATAACAAGCGGTGAGAACAAACGCAAAGGCCAACCACGCGACCGGCCATGTCAATAAATAAGAGCGGGTCATGGCGGGCTCCTGTGAGATGGGCTGAGCGCCCTGATGGGGCGCAACAAAGGCGAATCCGCCATCCATTGTGGCAAACTCAACCCATTCGCTCCGTAAGTGCTCCTACCAAAAGCCCTTGTCTCGCTCTAAATTCGCGTACGAAATTAGAGATTGGCTCCACTTTTTTGACGAATAGCCGTATCCAAAACCGCGTTGGTGCGTTGATTTAGGGAGAATATGGCAATACGCGACCGACACTCCACTCCATATCTCGAAAAAATGCGCTTAACATACACTTAAAGTTTGGATGACCGTCCATTAACCACAATCATCGAAAAAACGGTTATGGTTGGTCATGAAACTTCGGAATCCAACTCCTGAATGCTATTTCAATCTCAACTCTCAAGACCATATCTGAAAGGAGGTCCCAAAACGATGTTCCTGAAAACCCTTCAACTGCGCACCTGGAGCCGATGGCTCATCTTTGCATTCGCTCTTATATTGGCATTGACGCCGGTCGCCACAATCCAGGCGGATGATGACGACGGCGAGAGTAAAGTTTATGGCGTAGTGCAATCCATGCCTTCAGGCGGCCTTGTTGGCGACTGGGTCATTGGCGGCCAGCAAGTGCGCACCACCGCCAGCACCCGCTTCAAACAAGAACACGGCTCCTTCCGCGTCGGCGGTTATGTCGAGGCCGAAGGCTATTGGCAGGGCGGCGTCCTCATCGCCACCGAGCTGGAAACCAAGAACGGAAACGATGACGACAACGATGGTGAAAGCAAGCTCTATGGCGTGGTCGAGTCCATGCCTTCAGGCGGCCTTGTTGGCAATTGGGTCATTGGCGGCCAGCAAGTGCGCACCACCGCCAGCACCCGCTTCAAGCAAGAACACGGCTCCTTCCGCGTCGGCGGTTATGTCGAGGCCGAGGGCTATTGGCAGGGCGGCGTGTTCATCGCCACCGAGCTGGAAACCAAAGGCGGAAGCGGTGACGACAGCAGCGGTGAAAGCAAGGTCTATGGCGTGGTCGAGTCCATGCCTTCAGGCGGCCTTGTTGGCGACTGGGTCATTAGCGGCCAGCAAGTGCGCACCACCGCCAGCACCCGCTTCGAGCAAGAACATGGATCTTTCTATGTCGGCGGTTATGTCGAGGCCGAAGGCTATTGGCAGGGCGGCGTCCTCATCGCCACCAAGTTAGAGGCGAAGAACAGCGGTGGCGGCGATGACAGTGGTCAGAAATGGGAAATCTACGGCAATGTGGACGCCATGCCTGCGGGCGGTTTCATTGGCGCCTGGGTCATCAATGGTCAGAGCGTACAGGCCACAGCCAGCACTTACTTCGAGCAACAGCATGGTCCTCTTCAGGTTGGCGCTTATGTCCACGCCGAGGGATACTACGACGCCTCTGGAAATCGCATCGCCACCAAAATCGAGACCGAAAACGCCACGCCCACGCCCACGCCGGTGACGCCCACCCCTGTCACGCCGACGCCCACTCCCGTGACGCCCACGCCCACGCCCACAACGCCCACACCCACGCCTCCTCCCAGTGCAGGCAGCGGCCTGATGCACCTCAGCCCGGAGCCGGCCAGCGGGTCGATGAGCGGCGGCGATATCTCGGTGGATCTGATGATCCAAGACGTAACCGACATGGCCAGTTTTGAAGTCTCTCTGGCCTTCGACGCCACCATTGTGCAGGTCAACTCGGTGACCCTGGGCGACTTTTTGAGCAGCAGCGGTCGCACAGCGAGCCTGCTTGGCCCCAACATCGACAACGGAGCCGGTCGCGTGTCATTCGGCGCCTTCACCTTCGGTAGCGCTCCCGGCGCAAATGGCAGCGGCGTCTTGGCCACCATCACATTCACGCCCGTCGCGACAGGCGCCAGCCCCATCACCTTCGAAAACGCGCTGGCCACCAATACGCAAGGCGTGGCCATCAATCTTAGCGTTCGCAACACCACCATTTCCATCAGCGCGGCTCTGGCGGGCGACCTCAACAACGATTGCATGGTCAACGTGACAGACATCATGGTCGTGGCCGGTCTTTGGGGCGCTCAGATCGGCGACCCCAACTACGATAGCGCCGCGGATATGGATAGCAACGGACGCATCGATGTGGTCGATATTATGGCGGTGGCCGGCAACTGGGGCGCGACTTGCCAGTCGCCCAACAGCGCAGCCGTCGAAGATGATGCAAGCGGCGAAGATCGCGCCGGCCTCTTTGGCAAGACCCCGGTCGTGAATCGAATTTGGCTGGGTGAGGCGCAGCGCCAGGATGACGGCGACATGCTGGTTCCTGTTATGGCCTCGGGCCGCGACATTGCCGCCTTCCAGTTCGACTTGGTGGATGGCGACGGTGAGGCCGTTGTTATCGAGGATGTGCAATTGGGCGAATTCTTGCAAGTGGATGCCGTGTGCAGCACGCTGCAAGAGGGCAACAGCGTTGGCGCTTATTGCTTTGGCGGCTCTACGGCCAGCGGTTCTGGAATCCTGGCGTGGCTGCAAGTGCCGGCGACCGACGATCTGAGCCTGGTTCAGCCCATTCTCACCAACGCCTCGGGACAGGCCCTCTCCCTGACGCCCTAACGGGTTGACTTCCTCATCACTTTTCCCCTTGCAAATTTGAAAACAGGGCGAAGCATCGTGTATGCTTCGTCCTGTTTCTTTTATTCCTCGTTCATACACACAACCCATCGGACAATATATTATGACAACTCGAATCACCGTTATCGGTAGCCTAAACATGGACCTGGTGGCGCGTTCGCCGCGTATTCCAACGCCCGGCGAAACCATCATCGGGCGCGAATTTCGCACTGCGCCCGGCGGCAAAGGCGCCAACCAGGCCGTGGCCGCGGCTCGATTGGGCGGCCGCGTGAGCATGGTGGGATGCGTGGGGCAAGATGCGTTTGGCGACGCCCTGCTCGAAAACCTTTCCGCCAATCGCGTGGATCATCGTTTTGTGCGTCGCGCCGACGCGGCCGCGACGGGCGTGGCTATCATTGTGGTGGATGATTCGGGCGAAAACAGCATTGTGGTGCTTTCGGGGGCTAACAACCAACTTTCACCTCAAGATGTGGAAACGGCCGAGTCGCTCATCGCCCAATCCGAGGTGTTGCTCCTCCAACTGGAAAGCCCTCTGGAAAGCGTGATTCGAGCCGCTCAACTGGGACGCAAACATGGGGTCACCGTTATCTTGAATCCGGCCCCGGCTCGCGCTTTGCCCGTCGAGCTGTTCAAGTTGGTCGATATTCTTATACCCAATGAAACCGAGACCGCCATGCTCACAGGCATGACCCCAACGACGGAGAGCGAATGGGAGGAGGCCGCGCGGGCTTTGCGAGACTTGGGCGTTGGCGCGGTCATCGTCACTTTGGGCAAACGGGGCGCGCTCATTTCGCGGCCGGGCGATGTGCGTCGCGCGCCCGCTTTCGAAGTCACCCCAGTGGACACCACCGCGGCCGGTGACGCGTTCGTGGGCGGATTTGCAGTCGCTCTGGCTGAGGGGGAGACATTTGCCGAAGCGGTGCGTTGGGGCTCGGCCGCAGGCGCGCTCGCGACCACCCGTTTTGGCGCTCAGCCTTCACTACCCACTCGCAGCGAGCTGGAAAAATTGCTCTAATCCGGTTCGCGTTTTCCCTGTTGAAACAGGGCCAACCACTCCTCGATCTCCCGCTTCGAAGGCTTGGGTTCGGGCTTGGGGCGAGAAGCGGACCTTCTCTTGCGCCCCTTTACGCGACGCTTTTCCGCGATGCGCACAAACTCCTGTGCGCGCATCACACGCGCCCCCAATCCGCGCACGGCCTCGCTCAACACGCGATCATTGGTCACCACAGTCACATGACCGCGCAACAACTCCCCCTGAACCCGCTTGAGGATGACGGCGTCCGCGCGATGGCGCTGCTGCGCCGCGAAAATGGCTGTCACGCCTCCGCCCGACAACGCATGCGAAATTCCGCCCGGAATCCCGCTATCGAACACCACCACAACCGATTGCCCCAATCGCGGCTGGCGAGCGCGCAACCAGTCCACCAATCGCGCCTCGTCATCCTCCTGGTCTAGGCGGATGCCAGGAATCGCGTTGCTTCCAATAAGATTGTGACCATCGATCAGGTACATAAACGTTCGCTAACGAGAAACGCGCCTGATGGACGCGGCGCAGTCTTGCGCTCGCGAGAAGAGCCTAAGGCGAATCAGGCAGATTGAACAATCCGCCACTCGAGAATGCTTTCGGGCTTGAGATTGTCCAATTGCAAATACCATTGGGCCGCGTCAATAAGCGCTTGTTCGGGGATGAGGCCGATGAGTTCGGCGCTATGGATGTTTACGCCGTAGCGGGCGGCCTCGCGTCGCACCAGCTCGGTCACGCGATGAAGAGGCGTGCGCGTGTAATCCAACAAATTCATGGACACCTGAGCTCGCCCCTCAACCAACACGCCCATAGCCTGAACAAAACGCAAACCGCCCGATGAATGCCGCACGGCCTTGGCGATCTTTTTGGCGATGGATACATCCTCGGTGGTGAGATAAATATTGTAAGCGATGAGCGGCGGTCGCGCGCCGATAACAGTGGCCCCGGCCGAGCCCAATCGCGAAGGGCCAAAATCTGGGGCGCGATTCGGATCACCGGCTTCCAAAGCCGCTTTGAGCCCTTCAAACTCGCCTTTGCGGATGTTGGCCAGAACCTTTCGGTCGGGCCGCGTAGCCGCGTGGGCGTAGAGATAGGTGGGAATGCCCAATTCTTCGCTCACGCGTTGGGCGAGCGCTCGAGCGAGAGCCGCGCATTCCTCCAGGTTGATCTCGCGAATCGGCACAAAGGGGACCACATCGGTGGCGCCAATGCGAGGATGCTCACCATGCTGTTCGTTCATGTCGATGAGCTCGGCCGCCTTCGCGATGCCGCGAAACAGCGCTTCGCTCACCGCCTGGGGCGAACCAATCAGGGTGACCACAGTGCGATTATGGTCGGGATCAGATGAGTAATCAATGACGCGAGCGCCTTCGACGCTATCATAAGCGTCGACAATGGCCTCGATCACGTCTTGACGGCGACCTTCGGAAAAGTTGGGGACAGATTCGACAATGGCGGACATGATTTGTTCGATGGAGTGGAGGCCAACAAAGCGGCCAGTTGTTCAAGACTGTAGAGATTGTGAATGGGAAGAAAATCATCGATATAGGGCAACGCGGCCTGCATGCCCCGCGTCAAGGGTTTATAGCCGGGAATGCCAAGCCAAGGATTGAGCCAGATCAAACGCGACGCGCTGAGTTGCAAACGCTCCATCTGCCGCCGGATCTCTTCAGGCTCGCCCCGATCCCAGCCATCACTAACCAGAATGACAATGGCCCCGCGTCCCAGCACCCGCCGCGCCCAAACCACATTGAACGTCTTCAACGCCCGGCCGATCTGCGTGCCTCCGCCCATCTCCTGAACCCGGAAGCTGATCTCGGCCAAAGCCGCATCGACCGAGCGCTGGCGAAGATAAGGGGTGATGCGATGGAGTTTCGTACTAAACAGAAAGGCCTCCACATGCTCCAAACCGCGCTCCAACGCATAGATAAACTGGAGCAACAAGCGAGTGTAGCGCGACATAGAGCCGCTCACATCACACAAGACGACCAAGGGACGAGGCTTGATTTTCCGCATACGCCGCGACAATTGCAGCGGCTCGCCACCATAACGCCAACTTTGGCGCAGTATGGCCCGCCAATCGAGACGCTCGCCGCGCCTGGCCCTCTTCATGCGTCGCGTCCGGCGTTCGCCCAGGCTCCAAGGCATCTCGCACAGCAGGCGCTTCACCGCTTCCATCTCTTCGGGCGTAAGTTGAGCAAAAGGCTTGTAGCGCAGGATTTCCACGGCGCTATATGTGGCGAGGATTGTTTCTTCTGGCGGCTCTTTGGCCTGGCGCGCGCCTCGGGACGCGATCGCAGTCAGGGAGTGCTTCGAGCGGATTTCCTGTTCGAGATGCATGCGCTCCAAGACATCCGACGCATCCCGCCCAAGCGACCGCCAAAATAGCTCGAACGCATGCTCGAAAAGGGGCAATTGTTCGCGACGGCTCACCAGAACGGCCCGCGCGGCGCTTTTTACATCGTCGCGACGGCTCAGGTCGATGTGCGTCAGGGCTTGAGCCAGATCACCGATCTGCGCCGGAGTGACGGGAACACCCGCGGCTCGCAACAATCGGCCAAAGCGCACCAGGTTGGCGACAAAATAGGACATGATCTGCAACAAGCAAGGTCTGAAGTCGGAACGACGGTTCGTGCAAAAGCCGCGAACGCCCGTCAATTCTCATGCTCTGGCGACGGAGTTCGCGCCCGTCGCAGTAAAGTATCAAGACGATGCTCGCGCACGAACGCGATGTCGTCTTGATACTTCAACAAAACGCCCAGCGTATGATGAATAACGCTTTCATCCAGCTCGGTTCGATCCAATGCCACCAGCGCGGCCATCCAGTCCAAGGTCTCGGCCACGCCGGGCGCTTTGTATAGCTCTTCCTCTCGCAACGCTTGCACGAATCGAACCACTTCTTGCGCCAGATGTCGGGGCGCTTCGGGCGCGCGAGCCAGCACAATGGCATATTCTCGCTCGAATGTGGGGTAATCAATCCAATGGTACAAACAACGACGTTTGAGCGCGTCGTGGATCTCGCGGGTGCGGTTCGACGTAATGATCACAATGGGCGGCGCATCCGCGGTCACAACACCTATCTCAGGAATGCTTATCTGAAAATCAGAGAGCGCCTCAAGCAGAAACGCCTCGAATTCTTCATCCGCTCGATCGAGCTCATCGATAAGCAACACAGGCTCGCCCTGTTCGGTGGACTCAAGAGCCTGAAGCAAAGGACGCTTGAGCAAGAATTCAGGGCTGAAAATGTCATGCACTGCTCGTTCGACATCGACATCGCCCGCGGCCTCGAGCAATCGGATGTAAAGCATTTGACGAGCATAGTTCCATTCATATACAGCCGTGTTTACATCCAAACCTTCATAACATTGCAGGCGGATTAGCGACCGATGGAGCAGCGAGGCCAGGACCTTGGCCACTTCGGTCTTGCCCACGCCAGCTTCGCCTTCAAGAAACAAGGGCTTGCGCAACTTAAGGGCCAAGAAAATGGCCGTAGCCAGGCTCCGGTCCGCGATATATCGATGTTCGGCCAGAGCAGATTGGAGTGCATCGATGGAGGGAAAAGGGAAAGCGTCTCTTGTCATCGTTTTCATTGTACAAGGGCTTTGCGGTTCTGGCTAAACTGCGGTTATGCAAATTTGGTCGATTCATGGTAAAAATCGAGGCGGTCCGTCCCGCGCGTTCATTGCCCAGCGTCGTAAGAACAGAAACGACGACCCTGTTTCATCATCGTCAAATCTTTGCCGGCTCTTTATCGCGCTCTCTTCACCTCCAATCGTGCTCAACAAAAGGGCTTTGCTCTAAACAGGCTTCACGGGCGGCAACCCGCCGACACCCATGAAAGGGACGATGGGACCATGGCCGAACCTAACCCCATCGTCCTTATATGATTAATTTGGTTGAGGATGTATGATAGAAGCATCGTATTCTCAACCAACAGGCAAGAAGGAAGTGAAGCCGATTTTCGTCATC